>NZ_CP100350.1:3002500-3320612 GCF_024204685.1 Gilvimarinus sp. DA14 | reverse complement strand
GTCAGTTCAGTATGTGGACTACCCAGCGGATAATCACCAAACGCCCTTCCCCCAACTACGTAAAAAACTCGGCGCCGCGCCGCTCACCAGCTACAGCTTTGGCGGCCTGGTGATGCTGGGCAGTATGATTCCAGTTGTGAACATTTTTGTGATGCCAATTGCCGTGGCGGGCGCGACGGTTTATTGGGTGGAGGAAATGCGAGAGGAAAATGATGTCGGACGTCTGAGGTCGGATGTCAGATGAAAAACAAAGGCGGCGCCTTTAGCGCCACCTATTAAATTATTAATCCCGAAAATTATTAAACTGCAGTGGTTGGTCGATATCCGCGCCTTTTAGAAACGCGATCACACTCTGCAAGTCGTCGCGCTTTTTACCGGTTACCCGCAGTTGATCGCCCTGAATCTGCGCCTGTACTTTCAGCTTTTGCTCTTTGATCATTTTCACGATCTTTTTCGCAAGATCTTGTTCAATGCCGGTTTGCACCACCACTTCTTGCACTGTGAGTTTGCCGCTGGGGCGCGGTGGCTTGGTGTCCAGGCAGGCGATGTCGATGCCGTTTTTCATCAGCGCACTCTGCAGAATATCCAGCATTTGCTTGAGCTGAAAATCGCCTTCGGCGGTCATGGTAACCAAGTATTCTTTTAACTCGAATTTAGCAGCCTCCACGCCTTTAAAATCGTAACGCCCAGTGACCACACGACCCGCCTGGTCCACGGCGTTAGTTAAATTATGCTTATCGACTTCTGACACCACATCGAACGATGGCATGGCGTATTCCCCCAATTGATTAAAAAATTAATGTTGCCACGGCAGCCAGTACCACCCACAACAAAAGTGCGCGCGAGAACATACCGCCAATTTGTTCTACCAAGCTCAAGCTGTAGGCCGGCTCTATCTTCACGGTTTGCGTAGCCGTGTTAGTGGCGGCCTTTTGATCGTCGGCAATGTCCTCTCCCAGTGCGCCGCGCAATACCCGGGCAAGGTAGACGGGCGTAGGCTCAGACGCATTGGTCACCCCCTGCCGCAAAGGTTTGACACAGGCATCAAAATTACCCACCAGCGCCCACGACAACCCCATTAAACACGCGGCTGGCCACTCAATCCAAGTAACCACCTTGGTCATTAAGGGTGCACCCTTATGGTTGGTTTCGAGCATTTGCGACCAGAGAATAATCAACAAACGGTACGCCAGGGCGCCAGGCGCCCCTAATAGCAAAAACCAGAAAAGCACGGCAAACATGCGCTCAAAGCCGCGATAGGAAAACACTCGCAATGCATCGTGATTTAAAGTCAGCCAGTCTTCTTCGTGCATTTCACTGCGCAGCTGCGGGTCGAGATTCATTTCATCGACGATATGCGTCGCCCGCACCGACTGATCACTGTGGGCCGCCGCTATGTACTCTTGTAGCGGCTCGCTAAACTTGCCGCGCCCCAAGCTGTACAGCAATACCGCAATATTGATTAACAGCAGCCACAAGCCGGCCACCTCGCCGTGAACCCAGGCCACCAGTAACACCACAACCACAACGGGCGTAGCGACTGCTAAAAACACCTTTAGCGGCAACGGCAGATTGGCTTTGCTGTCCAGCCACAACCAAAACCGCAATAGCCAGGCATCCTTTTGCAGTGGTCTGCCCGAACCCCACCACTGCACCAGTAGCAGCACAATCACCAAACTTAAGAATGTCATAGTCCCAATCCGTTTAGTTGCTTTTGCTCAAGGGGTGTCATGCTTCAAGGCCTGTAAAAAACGCGCCCAATCAAATGCATCGCCGGGGTCTGTTTTACGCCCTGGAGCAATATCACTGTGCCCGGCAATTCTATTCGAGGTAACCCCAGGGTACTTTCGCATTATAGCCTGCGCCGCTTGTGTCAGGGTCTGATACTGGGCGTCGGTGTAGGGGTCTGTATCCGTGCCTTCCAGCTCAATACCAATGCTGTAATCGTTGCACTCTTCTACGCCGGCAAAGCACGAACGCCCCGCATGCCAGGCGCGGTCGTCAAGACTGACAAATTGCACCAACTCGCCCGAGCGGCTGATTAAGGCGTGCGCCGAAACCTGCAGCTGGGCTATTTCGGCAAAGTAAGGGTGAGCCTCGGCATCCAGGCAATTGGTGAAAAATCGCTCGACATGGCCATTCTCATACTCACCTGGAGGCAGGCTGATATTGTGAATTACCAATAAACTGATGTCGCTCCCGGCAGGACGCTCGCCGAAGTTGGGCGATGGGCAATGCTTTACCCCTTCAAACCAGCCGTCCGCAATTACAAAGCTCACTACACGTCTCTCCGAATTTACCAGAGGCCGAAGTATAGCTTTGACAGACAGCAAGGTCTAAGCGAGAAACAGAAGATAAACAACGCAAAGCGAGGCAGAGCAGCGTTATGACAATGGAAGAGCAAGAAAGCAGCAGACTTTTACACCCGCTAAAATTTTCCGTTAGTAAAAACCTAGCGCCAGACATCAAGCCTCAGATATCTGACGCAATCATTACACCCCGCGCGACTGACGCAAGCTGCCAATCACAGACTCAAGCGCCCGGTCAAATAGCATACCGTCATCCAGCAGCTGCATTTTGCCATCGCGCAGCGCACAAGCTAGGCCTTCGCGAGTTTGCTCGGCGACTTTCATGCCGGTGCGGTTAACAAAAATGTATTTGCCAGTGGGCTTAATAATCGCGGCCAGGCGACAGCGGCATTTATCGCCAGAATCGGTCGTCATTTCAAACCAAGAGCCCTGAGTAAGGTTAGACACCAACGCCAAGTGCTGAGTATCCAAAAAGTCTTCGCTCTCGGGCACCAACTCTACCATCGCATCGGCATGGGCCTGCTCGGCCAGGGTAGGCTCGGGCACCAGATTATCTGACGGCTCCATCTGCGACTCAGCGGCAGGCGCGTTTTCCTCTGTAGCTGTTTGCTGAGGTGGCGGCGATACTTCGACCTTGCCGCGCAAAATATCCAGGTGCAGTTTTTCCAAGGCCTTAAACATTTGCCCCATCTGGTAGGGATTAAAGGCAATATCCTCCAACCCTTTGCGCAAACGCGCCAGCAGGCCCGGCACCAGCTTTAACAGTTTCTGCCGGTTTTCGGTGTCCATAGTGGCGGTCGTACTCCACACCAGATCACGGGCGGTATTCAGCTGCGCTTCAAAGGCCTCGCTGTCAGCGCCCTCTTTCAGGCAGGTAATAAACATGGCATTAGACCAGGCTGCCGCCAACAGCTGAGCCGCCGCATGGGGCACCTCGACGCCTGCGGTTATCTCTGCCAGGGCCGCATCTACCTCGGCGCGGGCGCGCTGGGATTTAGCCTTGCCATCTTCGGCATCGATAGTGCGCTGCTCCAAAATTTTGGCGCGGCGCTTTTCTTTCTCTTGAAAGGCGCGAAACTCCAGCAGCAGCACCTCAAAAATACTGACATCCTTGCTGTAATCGGCCAGCACCCGGCCCACGGTTTCATCAACCTTGCGGTAGAGCGCGTCTTTGACGCGATTTTCTTCGCCGGTATCTTGCCACCCCAGAGCGGCAGTTGCCATTTCGTTTAACAAACGGCGCGCCGGGTGGCCACCCTTACCAAAAAACGACTTATCGGCAATGGCTACTTTAATCATGGGAATTTGCAAGCGGGCCAGCAGTGCCTTCATGGGGGCCGCCAGGCTACGATCTTCGAGAATAAACTCAAACATCATGCTCACCAGGTTGATTACGTCTTCATCCACCTGGTTGATATCTTTGTTGGGTGCGCCGCTTTGCGCCAATAAGCCGCTTAGCAGCGATTTTACTTCACTGGCAGAAGCCAGCGGTTGGCCGCGCTCCACCGTGCGCTGCTGCGCCATGCTCAATAAAGACAGCACATCTTGCGATGACAAACCCGAACCCTGGCCTGCAGCAGCAGGCGCCGGAGCGCCTGAGCCCTGAGCGCCGCCGCGCTGACCCTGCAGCAGCTCACGCAGTTGCAGCAGTACCTGTTCCGAGCCCTCATCCATCTCGCCATAGCCCGCCTGCGCGGCATCGCTATCGGCTGCACCTGGTGCTGGCTTACGGTGCTGCTCGCGCTGCACTTTGGGCGTGCCACGCATTGAGGGCAGAATATTGGCGTCAATCAGCTGCTGGTTAAGCAGCTCGTAAACCTCGCCCAGCTGGCTCATCACCTGGCGGTCGAACAGTTTAAAGAGCACCAGGCGCGCTTTTACATCAATTTCAATGGCGCCCGCAGCCGCCACAAACCCCTGGCAAATAACCTCGGGGCCTACGGGGTTGTTCTTTAAATACACCTTGGCAGGAACCAACTGGTCCATACGCAGAGTCAGGTGCTGGAGTTTTTCGGCAAACTGCTCGCTGGCGCGGTTGACCATGGTTTCGCTGGCCACCATTTCTTCCAGCTCGTCGTTCTCTACCAAAGCCATATTGTCCAGCGACACTTCGGGCTCTTCTACCCGGTCGGCAAAGCTCTCGGGCGAGAGCAGACGGGCAAAACCGATGTCGATACGGCGAAAAAACTCCGCTTCAGTCTCTTTACGGCGCAGGCGCACCTGGCGCATAGAATCGAAAAACAGGTTTTGCTCGTGGTTATTGGTGGCCTTATCGGCCAACTCAAACAGGGCATCATCGGCCTTGTCGAACAGATCGCGCAGCATAACTTGTAGTTGCATGCGCGACTTTTCCCGCAGCTGATGCATGGGCGCGGGCATACGCGCCAGTGCCGCTTCGGCAGAGCGCTTTTGCTCCGGCTTTAGCGGAACAACATTTTCACGGTTTTTTGAACCTGAACTGGACATGTCAATGCACCCGGTAGGGAATTTTTCAGCTTGTAGTATAAAACTCTATATCGGCAATTACCGCAGAAGTTTTACACAATGGGCGATATATCACAGTTATCACTAAAGGACTCCGCCTCTTATGCCCGCCGGAAATTAATTACAGAAAATTATAACTTTTTACCATAACGGTGGCGCGAGAATATACAGGCGAGCGCAGAACGCAGAACGCAGAACGCAGAACGCAGAACGCAGAACGCAGAACGCAGAACGCAGAACAGGGAATTATGGTGTAGCTAGGCACTACCACCATCCCTTGGCGCCGCTTTTTCTCAACACCACCATTTCCTGCAACCCGGCTGAGGGTGCGCTTTGGCGCCACAACCCAGTACAATAGCGCCTTTTAACCCACAGGGCACCGCCATGACCTCAAAACCCGCCCAAAGCCTGCCCGCCCTTCGCGCCGATATCGTCCGCAATGTTACCGCGGCGCTGGCCGAAGATGTTGGCGATGGCGACATTACCGCCTTGCTGGTGCCCGCCCACGAGATTGCACACGCCCGGGTGATTACCCGCGAAGAATGCATCTTTTGCGGCCGCGACTGGGTAGAGGAAACCTTCCGCCAACTGGACCCAGGCGTCACCATTACCTGGCACGCTGAAGATGGCCAGCAGGCGAGCGCCAATAGCATCCTGTTTGAGCTTAAGGGCCCAGCCCGCTCACTACTAACCGGCGAGCGCACCGCGCTTAACTTTGTCCAGCTACTATCCGGCGTTGCCACCACCGCACACCACTACGCCGAACTTGTTAAAGACCTGCCCATCCAGATTCTGGACACCCGTAAAACCCTGCCCGGACTGCGCCTGGCGCAAAAGTACGCCGTCACCTGCGGCGGCTGCCACAACCACCGCATCGGCCTGTTCGACGCCTTTTTAATCAAAGAAAACCACATAGCCGCCGCAGGCAGTATTGAAAATGCCGTGACCAAAGCGCGCGACATCGCCCCCGGCAAACCGGTTGAGGTGGAAGTTGAAACCCTGGCCGAACTGGACCAAGCACTCGCAAGCGGTGCAGACATCATCATGCTGGATGAAATGGATTTGGCTGAGGTAAACCGGCATTTAGAAAGGCGGGAATTTACCGCTCAACTGGAACTGTCCGGCGGGGTGGATATTTCACAAATTAATGCGCAAAAAGCGCTGTTTAAAAATATCAGCCGGATATCCGTTGGGGCACTGACCAAGCACTGCCGAGCGGTGGATTTGTCTATGCGGGTGGTCGGGTAATGATGGTCTGAGGTCTGAGATTAGACGCAAAACGCTTAGAAACTATCACCAGCCGCCCCTCCCCGTGGTCAGGTCTTTGATTTTTGATTCCGCACCAGCACGCTTACCGCTGAATAGTGCAAACCAAAGTGTGCCCCAATCTCTTTAAGCGTATAGCCACCACTGGCATACGCTTTGGCCATAGCCTCATTGCGTGATGGGCTCGCGTGCTCATAAAACGATAACGACGCAGGCTCCGGGCGGTATTGCGCTCGCGGCACCTCGTCCAGCAATTTTTTATCGCGGATTAACTCTCGGCTCTGCTCAACAAACTCGTCCGAGCCCAGTACCTGGCCACTCAATTCACACCAGGGCGATTTCTTGCTAACACCCTCGGCAACAAACTTTTTATATTTAGCGATAGCGCTCGATTTGCGGCGTCCAAAGTTAGAAAGCAGCCAATGCACCTGCAAAAACTCCGCTGCCCTCGCCTGCCCAACCGTGGCGTTGTAGCTGGTCCAGGGCCAATCGCTGACCTGTGCCACCATCCTCGCCCGCACAGGGTTTAACACCACATACCGCGCCAGCTCCAGAAGGTACGCACCTTTTTCCACCAGAACCGCCTTATAGCGCCCCTGAAACACATGGCCAACACACCCGTGCATGCGATAAACCGCTGCGTATAAACACCGTTCAACTGCCGCATACCCTTGCATAGGTTGGCATCCGGCGTTTCGATTAAAAGGTGGTAATGGTTGTCCATCAAACAGTAGGCGTGACAAACCCAGTTAAATCGGGCGCACACAGCGGTCAATACATCAAGAAAAGCTTGCCGATCATCGTCATTAATATAAATCGCTTCGCGACGATCACCGCGAGAGGTAATGTGATACAGAGCACCGGGATACTCTATTCGTAAGGGCCTAGCCATAATCGACTCCATGGTGTCAACTAGGCTAGAAAAGATTGATCAAAAGTCAAAGACCTGACCCTGACCTTCGACCTTTATTGACAGCTACCAGGTAAATAGCTGACATCAAGCCCAGCGCAACGCCAACCTGAGATCTGGTTTCCAGCGGCATTCTGAGTAGGCTCTAAAGTTAAAGCTTCACCAGACAAAAGTCCAGCGGAAAAATTGACCGTAATTACGCCAGATGCGAGAGCAACACCTCCAGCGGAATAATATTTACCCTCAATACCAGCCTCAATATTTTGGAGATCCGCGCCATTAGGAAAAGACGCATTTTCGGCAAAATATTGAGCTACCGATGCCCGCAATCCCGCCGTTCCTTTGATACCTTCCATCGCCTGCGATCTAGCCATATAGGTCTGCATAGCAGGAAAAGCCAGTGATGCGATAATGCCAATGATCGCCACAACAATCATTAACTCTAATAGAGTGAAGCCGTTGTGTTTCATCCCCCCCCCTTAGACAAAAAAGCCCGGTAAAACCGGGCTTCCATCAAACTTTACCCAAAAGGGTATTAAGGAGCACAAGTGCTTGGCAGATGCGAAGCATTAGTCAAACCAGTACATTCCCAGTATGCAATTTGGCCACCGGCAGTATTTTCATAGGGAGTCAAAGTCATACTTTGACTAGAGAGGGCGCCGCTACCGAAGTTAACAGTGATAATACCTGTACCCTCAGCCACAGAAACACCACTTACATATTTACCCTCAAGGTCTCCAGCAGCAGTTGCAGCGGCTGAACTAATGCCCAGGGAGCCCTCGTTGGCTAGAAATACACCTACGTCAGACTGAATTCCCGCACTAATTTTTAAAGCTTCAGTTGCCTGCGAACGAGCAGTGTAATCTTGGTAAGCAGGCAAAGCAATCGCCGCCAGAATACCGATAATCGCTACTACGATCATCAATTCAATCAAAGTAAAACCTTGTTGCTTCTTCATCAGAGCCTCCAATGTATGCTCAGTTTGAAATCATTGTTTTTAAACCGACCCCAAGGGCCTGACCAAGCTTTAGCAAAGCTCGGGCCAGTTTAACGAAACGCCCAATTACTGCCTGCGACCGCATCACCCACCACCCAAGACTGCCGCAAAGCCTCACCATCTGACAAAATACGTCACCCAAATGGCGATCCAGCGGTAACCAAACAACAACAGGCATTGCCAAAGACCGTCGCAGTTCGTAAAGTAGCTAATCTTTGCTATTCGCCAGTATTTACAGGGCGTTAGCGGCACAAGCTACAAACCACACCAACAAAAGCACCTAAGCTATGGCAGCACTCAGCGGATTGGCAAAACGATTGGTAATGGACGGGGTATTGGACGAGACCCTGGCCGCAGACGGCCTGGCCCAGGCCAATAAACAAAAGCTGCCCTTTGCACTGTATTTAGTGCAAAACGATATTCTGGATGCCCGCACCGTAGCGCAAATAGCGGCTGATGAGTTTGGCACCCCGGTTTTTGATATTCGTGCCATCAGCCCCAGCGCCCTGCCACAAAAACTGGTAGATCCCAAGCTGATTGAAAAACACCACGCCCTGCCATTAATGCGCCGGGGTAACCGACTGTTTGTGGGCATGGTGGACCCTACCAACCTGCACGCGCTGGATGAAATTAAATTTAATACCGGCATTAATACCGAGGCGGTGCTGGTAGAGGCGGACAAGCTGGCCCCCGCCCTTGAAGCTTATATAAATGCCAATGAAGAAAGCTTAAGCGACGCCCTGGGCGGCCTGGACGATGAAGACCTGGACCTGCAAACCGACGGCGGCGAGGTTAAAGAGGAAGACACCACCAGCGAGGCCGACGAAGCGCCCATTGTGCGCTTTATTAATAAAATTCTGCTGGATGCAATAAAGATTGGCGCCTCGGATATTCACTTTGAGCCCTATGAAAAAGCCTACCGGGTAAGGTTCCGTACCGATGGTATTTTGCGGGAAATGTCCAAACCGCCCATTAACCTGGCCACCCGCCTGGCGGCGCGTTTAAAGGTTATGTCACAAATGGATATTTCCGAACGCCGGGTGCCGCAGGATGGCCGGATTAAGATGAAGATATCCAAAACCCGAGCCATTGATTTTCGGGTAAATACCCTACCTACCCTGTTTGGCGAGAAAATTGTGCTGCGAATTTTGGACCCCAGCTCTGCCAAGCTGGGTATTGACGCCCTGGGCTATGAGGACGACCAAAAACAGATGTACCTGGAGGCCCTGGAGCAGCCCCAGGGCATGATTCTAGTGACCGGGCCCACCGGTAGCGGCAAAACGGTCTCCCTTTATACCGGGCTTAATATTCTGAATACCGAAGAGCGCAATATATCCACAGCCGAAGATCCGGTGGAAATTAACCTGGAAGGCATTAACCAGGTGCAAATGAACACCAAGGTAGGGCTGAGCTTTGCCGAGGCGCTGCGCTCATTCCTGCGGCAAGACCCGGATATTGTGATGGTGGGGGAGATTCGCGACCTGGAAACCGCCGAAATTGCCATTAAGGCGGCGCAAACCGGGCACTTGGTACTCTCTACCCTGCACACCAATAGCGCACCAGAAACACTGACCCGCCTTTTGAATATGGGCGTACCCGCCTTTAACGTGGCCACCAGTGTTAGCTTGATTATTGCACAGCGATTGGCAAGGCGGCTGTGCACCAAATGCCGTAAACCGGCAGACGACATACCGGATGAGATTTTAAGCGAAGAAGGTTTTGACGATATTGGCATACCGCGGGAAGAGTTTGAACTCTATCACCCGGTAGGCTGCGATGCCTGCTTAAAAGGTTATAAGGGACGGGTTGGGGTATATGAAGTGGTTCGCATCACCCCTGAGATATCCTCCCTTATAATGGAAGGGGGGAATTCTCTGCAAATTGCCAAAGCCGCTAAAGCCGCCGGGTTTAATAATTTGCGGGTTTCAGCATTACGAAAAGCTGCACAGGGCTTAACCAGCCTGGAAGAAGCCAACCGAGTCACCAAGGACTAAATTATGGCCACTGCAACTGCAACAAAAACAAGTAAAACTAGACGCAACACCAAAGCAATTACCAGCCAAGCTTATTTATATAAGGCGTTCGACAAAAAAGGCAAAGCTGTACAGGGCGAGATATCAGGAACAAGTCCCGCGTTAATACGAGCACAGCTACAAAAGCAAGGCTTTGTCGTTAAAACTGTCAAAAAGAAACCAAAACCCCTGTTTGGCAGCGGCAAAAAGAAAATTAAACCCAGCGATATTGCGGTATTCTCCCGCCAGATGGCGACCATGATGAAAGCGGGCGTACCACTAGTTCAAGCCTTTGAAATTGTCGCTGACGGCGTAGACAACCCTTCCGTGAAAGATCTAATTTTCGAGATCCGGGACGACGTAGCCTCCGGCACGGGCTTTGCCCCATCTCTGCGTAAGCACCCTCGCTACTTTGACGATTTATTTTGCAATCTAGTTGAAGCGGGCGAACAGTCCGGCGCACTGGAAACAATGCTAGATCGTATCGCAACGTATAAAGAAAAAACCGAAGCTCTAAAAGCAAAAATTAAAAAAGCACTAACCTACCCCATCGCGGTCGTTGTAGTTGCCATTATTGTTACCGCCATTCTTCTCGTAAAAGTGGTTCCTCAGTTTGCTGAAACTTTTGGCAGCTTTGGTGCCGAGCTGCCAGCCTTCACGCTGTTTGTATTGCACTTATCTGAACTCGCTCAAGCTTACTGGCTTTACTTTTTTGTAGCTCTAATTTTAGCTTTTTTTGCATTTAAAGAATTAAAGCTTCGAAATAAAAAGTTTGCATATTTAGTAGATAGATTCTCTTTAAAAATACCCATTATTGGAGACATCCTCTATCAGTCTGTTATGGCCAGATTTGCTCGAACGCTAGCCACCACTTTCGCAGCTGGTGTACCTCTAATTGATGCTTTGACTTCTGTCGCAGGCGCGGCCGGCAATAGGATATACGCTGATGCAATCCTACGAGTGAGAGAAGAGGTATCTACCGGCGTCCAGCTGAACACTGCGATTCGAAATCAAGGTATATTCCCATCGCTATTAATTCAAATGGCCTCTATCGGTGAGGAGTCGGGCGCGTTAGATGAAATGCTCGACAAAGTAGCCAAATACTATGAGGACGAGGTAGACAACAAAGTGGACAGTCTGTCCTCATTACTTGAGCCCATGATCATGGCTGTTCTGGGTGTGCTAGTGGGCGGCTTGATGATAGCGATGTACATGCCAATCTTCCAGATCGGGCAGGTGGTCTAATACTGAAAATGATAGAACAATTACCATCTTGGTTTATATATTTATGCACATGTTTCTTTGGCTTAGCATTAGGCAGCTTTCTAAACGTCCTAATCCTCCGTCTACCCAAAATATTGGAGACCTCCTGGAAAAGCCAATGTTGCGAGCTACTGGAACAACCAGCCCCGGCCGATGAAAAACTGGGACTGGCTTTTCCCGCCAGCCATTGCCCCAAGTGTAAAACACCCATTAAGCCCTGGCAGAATATTCCGGTTATTAGTTATTTACTGCTAAAAGGTCGCTGCGCCAATTGCCAGGTTCGTATATCGCCGCGCTACCCAATTATTGAACTGGCAACCGCACTGCTGTCGGTAGCGGTGGTGTTTTATTTTGGCGTTACCTGGCAGGCGGCGGCGGTGTTGGTTTTTACCTGGGCGCTGCTAACGCTAACGGTTATTGATTTTGACACCCAATTGTTGCCGGATAACATCACCTTGCCGCTGCTGTGGCTGGGGTTAATTGTGAACAGCTTTGGCCTGATAACCGACTTACCCAGCGCCCTGTGGGGGGCGGTATTTGGTTATTTGTCACTATGGTCGGTGTTTTGGGTGTTTAAGCTGTTAACCGGCAAAGAGGGCATGGGCTACGGTGACTTTAAACTGCTGGCCGCCCTGGGCGCCTGGATGGGCTGGCAGATGCTGCCCTTAATTATCATTTTATCGTCGCTGGTGGGTGCGTTAATTGGCGTTGCACTGATTGTGATTAAAGGTCGGGATAAAAATATTCCCATTCCCTTTGGGCCTTACCTGGCCATTGCCGGATGGATTGCCATGCTGTGGGGGGATGAGATTGTCGCGCGGTATTTGCAGATAGCGATGGTGGGTTAAAAGCCGGTCAGATGACCGACGTCTGAGGTCTGAACAAACTGTTGCGCTGGCGCGCGGCTTTTTCTTTGCCCGTGTCGCCGGGCGTTGCGAGTCACTTTTTAAGGGTAAAAAGTAACTCCGCCGTTCCTGCGCTTCCATGCGCCCACGGCATTAGTGATTCCCTTCACGTCAAAACCTCGCCCAACAACTGGCCCCTGCGGTCGCTAGGCGTCCGGCCAGCAAGCACAGCCTGCTGTCGTTCGGTTACGCGCAAAGCGGTGCTCTGCAAACGCTAGACCTCACCCATCCCTCCAGCCAATTTTAGCGGTCGGTCTAAACCGCACGTCCATGTGCGCTTAGACCTTTCGCGCTCATCCAGAGCGCTCAACCCCTAAACTCGGCCTCCGCTCGGCTCAGTTGTAAACGGGCGAAAACCCCAATTGGCTCCACGCTATGACTGTGTAGAAAGCCTAGTAAGTTGGCTCGATCAAATTTAAAGATTTCTCTCGCATAGAGGTATTGATTCAAAATTCAACTACGAAGCGCCGCTTTTTGCCCCGTTTACATCTAGGCCGAATGGAAATCGATTTTAGCGGGTAAGCAAACAGGACGTTTGCGCAAGTATCGCTAGGCCATGGACGGCCTATCGATACGGCCCGCTAAAATCGATTGGAATGAGGGAACCCGAAGGGCCAGATGTTGGGGCGCGGCTTTTGGGTACTTTTGGCCAAGACCAAAAGTACCTCGCAACGCCCGGCGACTCGGGCATAAAATAGACGCGCCTTAGCGCATCAAACATAAATATTCACCCAAAGGTCACACCCTATGTCTTTCACCATCGGCCTAACTGGCGGCATTGGCAGCGGTAAAAGTGCGGCGGCGGATTTATTTGCCGCACATGGTATTACCGTAGTGGATGCCGATATTGCGGCGCGGGAGGTGGTGGAGCCGGGTACTGCCTGCCTTGACGCTATTGCCGAGCATTTTGGCGCTGGCATTTTGCTGCCTGGCGGCGAGTTAAACCGGCGCGCGTTACGGGAGATTATTTTTAACGACCCTCAAGCCAAGGCCTGGCTGGAGGCTTTGCTGCACCCGGCTATTCGCGAGCTGATTATTCAGCAGCTTAACGAAGCGCCCTCGCCTTATGTTTTGCTGGTATCGCCGCTGCTGCTGGAGACGGACCAACATCAACTGGCGTCGCGTATTCTGGTTATTGACTGCGACGAATCCGAACAAATACAGCGCGCTGCGGTCCGTGATAATTCGGATGCAGAGCGAATTAAAGCCATAATGGCCACCCAGCTGACGCGAACCCAGCGCCTTGCCAAGGCGGACGACATTCTGCACAATCACGGCACTTTAGAAGACCTAGCTCCGCAAGTTGACGCGCTTCACCAAGAATATTTGCAACTTGCCAAAGCCGCCAACTACTAATCCCTAATACTACATTGCCCGAGATACCCGTGAGCCAAGACACACCAATTAAACTCAACTGCCCCACCTGCCAAAAAGCCATTACCTGGAGTGACGACTATCCCTTCCGCCCCTTTTGTAGCGAGCGCTGTAAGTTGATTGATTTAGGGGAATGGGCCAATGAAGGGCATCGAATACCCGGGGAAGATGCCCAGGCGCAGAATGATGAGTTTGAGTGAATAAAGTCTGACGACTGACGCCGGAGGTCTGATGCGTCCGACATCAGATATCAAGCGTCAAGCCACCTTTCCCCCACCAAGCCGAGATGGCGGCGATACCCTGGGCGCCTTTTTGTTTGGCGATGGGTAAATCGGCCTCTGTCATGCCGCCCAGGGCATACACTGGAATCGCGGCCTTTTTTACTTGCTGGACAAAGTCATCCCACCCTAGCACAGGCGAACCGGCGTGGCTCAGAGTGGGCTTTACCGGCGATAGAGTCGTGTAATGGGCGCCGCGTTCTGCCGCCAGCTGCAGTTGCGATACATTGTGGCAGGATGCGCCCCAGAGTATTCCCTTTGGTATTTCTACTGGGTCTTGTAACTGCGCCGAGGTCAGGTGTACACCGTTCGCCGGTATTTGCTTGAGCAAGTCGATAGAGTTATGGCGATTTAGTACCAGCTTCGCCCGGTACTTAGCACACAGGTCGGCGGCGTGCTTGGCCAACTCCAGGTAGTTTTGGTCGTTGCGCTGGTGGGCGCGCAGTTGCACTAAACTTATGCCCGCCCGAAGCGCCTGGGTTAACTTGCGGCCAAAGTCCTCAGCATCGGAAAAATCGCCGGTAATTAACAACCTATTGGGCAGTGTAAGGGCGTTAACAATAGGGTAATTGGCGGCGGGAAATTGATAGCGGCTTAACTCAGCCACCGGCACCCATTTTAGGGGCTGCCCCTCTTTGCCCAATGGCTCACCGTTAAACGCCGTTACCCTGTGCACATCGAGCCAGACGGTTTTATCGCCATAGTCGTGGATAATTTCAATTACAGGCTCGGCGCCTAGTACGCGAATATCCAGCTCTTCGTAGAGTTCTCGATCGAGCGCTTGTAATAAGGTTTCGCCGGGCTCTACCTTGCCGCCGGGAAATTCCCACAAGCCACCCTGGTGGGCGTGCTCGGGGCGTTTGGCTAGCAGGATATTGCCGTTGCCGTCGGCAATGGCGCCGACGGCAACGTGGATGAGTTTATGCATAAAGCAGAAATACTAAGTTCGGTAGTCGGCGTTAATGCGAACGTATTCGTAAGACAGGTCCGTCGTCCACAACAGTTCGCTGCAATCGCCACGGCCGAGATCGATGTGAATGCCGATGCGCTCGCCACTCATTACCTTTTGGCCTTGCTCTTCGGTGTAGGAGTCGGCGCGGCCGCCGTTTTCGACGATTAGCACGTCGTTTAAGTGCACCGTCACCAATGTGTCGTCCAGACTTTCGACTCCGGCGTAGCCAATGGCGGCGACAATGCGGCCCCAGTTAGGGTCGGAGGCAAACAGCGCGGTTTTAATCAGCGGTGAGTGGGCCACGGCGTAGGCAACTTTTAAACACTCGTCGTGGCTGGCGCCGCCTTTTACATCAATGGTGACAAATTTGGTGGCGCCTTCGCCATCGGCAACAATCATTTGCGCCAGCTCGGTACACACCTCGCTAATCGCCGTTTTTAATGTTTGGTAAGCGTCTGACTGTGTATCAGCAATATAGTTATTGCCTGCCTTACCCGATGCCATCACCATGCAGGCGTCATTGGTGGAGGTATCACCGTCGATGGTAATGCGGTTAAACGAAAGGCCCGCCGCTTCGCGCACCAGAGTCTGCAAGGCTGCTTTATCGATTGCCGCGTCGGTGGCGATAAAACCCAGCATGGTGGCCATGTTGGGGTTGATCATGCCGGCGCCTTTGGCGATACCGTTGACGGTGACGATGGTGCCATCAATTTCTACCTGGCGTGTCGCGCCTTTGGGGCGAGTATCGGTCGTCATAATGGCGCGCGCAGCCAGTTGCCAGTTATCTTCCTGCGCGCTTTGCACCAGCGCGGGAACAACCGCATTAATTTTACCCACGGGCAGTGGCTCGCCGATAACACCGGTGGAAAAGGGCAATACCTCGGCTGTACTTAAGCCATACTGGCTGGCCACCTGGTCGCACACACTTAGCGCGTTGGCGCGGCCGCTATTACCGGTGCAGGCATTGGCGTTACCCGAGTTAACCACCAGCAAACGCGGGCTGGCGTGTCGTAAATGCTCGCGGCAAATTTTAATAGGCGCGGCGCAAAAGGCGTTTTGGGTAAATACCCCGGCCACGCTGGCGCCTTCGCACAACGAGAACAACAATAAATCGTTGCGGCCGGGCTTTTTTATACCTGCTGCAGCAACCCCAATAGAAACCCCCGCAATGGGGGGCATAACCGGAAACGGATATTCACCTACGGCCATTTATCGTCTCGCTTAACTTAATTTACCGTGACACTGTTTGTATTTCTGCCCCGAACCACAGGGGCAGGGATCGTTGCGCCCGACCTTGCGCCCATCGCGGGTGTAGGGAGCGCTGCCCTGCTGGCCCGGTTGCTCGGACGCGCCTTGCGACGCCTCACCCATGGCAGAAGCCTGCTCGTGCTTTAACTGCATTTGGCGGCGTTGCTGCTCTTCCATCTCGCGGCGACGCTGCTCCACTTGGTCCATTTGCTCCTGGGTGATGGGTTCAACCCGCGCCAGCAGTTTAATGGTTTCTTCTTTGACGGTATCCAGCATTTGCTGGAACAGGTAGAAGGCTTCGCGCTTGTATTCCTGTTTGGGGTTGCGCTGTGCGTATGAGCGCAGGTTAATGCCCTGACGCAGGTGATCCATGCTGGCCAGCTGCTCTTTCCAGGAGTTATCCAGCACCTGCAACATAACCTGACGTTCCAGCTCGCGCATGGCATCCGGTTTGCCCACCGCTTCACCAATGCGCTCGCACTTGGCGTCGTAGGCGCCCTGCACTTCACTCAAAATGCGTTCGCGCAGAGTTTCTTCGTGCAGGTTGTCGTCTTCATCCAGCCACTTTTGCACTGGCAGTTG
This sequence comes from Gilvimarinus sp. DA14, assembly GCF_024204685.1. Classification (NCBI taxonomy): domain Bacteria; kingdom Pseudomonadati; phylum Pseudomonadota; class Gammaproteobacteria; order Cellvibrionales; family Cellvibrionaceae; genus Gilvimarinus; species Gilvimarinus sp. DA14. Next base: position 3,304,032 of record NZ_CP100350.1, on the reverse strand, counting down.
CAGCCCAAAGTCGGCTTCCAGTTGTTTTTCCAGCGCGGGAATATCCCACTGCTCTTCAATGGATTGCGGCGGAACATGTGTGCTGACTACATCGTGAACCACATCGGCGCGCACATTGGTGATGGTATCGGAAATATCATCTGCCTCGAGCAGCTCGTTGCGTTGCTGGTAAACAATTTGACGCTGATCGTTGGCAACATCATCAAACTCCAGCAGCTGCTTACGAATATCGAAGTTGCGGCCTTCAACTTTACGCTGGGCTTTTTCGATGGCGTTGTTCACCATGCGGTGCTCAATGGCCTCTCCCTTATCCATACCCAGCGCCTGCATAAAGTTGCGCACCCGGTCGGAGGCAAAGATACGCATAAGGTTATCTTCCAGCGACAGGTAAAAACGGGTCACACCCGGGTCGCCCTGACGGCCCGAGCGGCCGCGCAGCTGGTTATCGATACGACGCGACTCGTGGCGCTCGGTACCGATAATGTGCAAACCCCCGGCTTCAATAACTAACTGATGGCGCTCTTTCCAGTCGGCCTTAACTTTTTCGATTTGCACTTCGGTGGGGTTTTCCAGTTGGGCCACTTCGGCCTCCCAGTTACCACCTAACACAATATCCGTACCCCGACCCGCCATATTGGTGGCGATGGTTACGGTGCCCGGGCGGCCTGCCTGGGCGATAATTTCGGCCTCTTTTTCATGGTATTTAGCGTTCAATACCTGATGCGGAATTTTGGCCTTTTGCAGGCGACGGGACATTTCCTCAGAGGTTTCAATGGAAGCCGTACCCACCAGAATCGGCGCATTGTTATTACGGTATTCCTCGATGTCGTGCACGATCGCATCGAACTTTTCTTCGATGGACAGATACACCAAATCGTTCTTATCGATACGCTGCTTGGGTTTGTTGGTGGGAATAACCACCACATCCAGGCCATAAATTTCGCGAAATTCAAAAGCTTCGGTATCGGCGGTACCGGTCATGCCCGACAGCGTGGGATACAAACGAAACAAATTCTGGAAAGTGGTCGACGCCAGGGTCTGGCTCTCGCTTTGAATGCGCACACCCTCTTTTGCCTCAATCGCCTGATGCAGGCCCTCGGACAAACGCCGGCCCGGCATGGTGCGGCCAGTGTGCTCATCAATTAATACCACTTCGCTGTTTTGCACAATGTATTCAACATCGCGATGGAACAGTGCGTGGGCGCGCAGCGCCGAATTCACATGGTGCAGCAGACTGAGGTTGGCGGCCGAGTAAAGGCTGTCTTCGGCAGGCAGCAGGCCCGCATCAATCAGCAGCTGCTCAACATGTTGGTGGCCCTGCTCGGTCAGCTCGACCTGGCGGCTTTTTTCATCAACAAAGTAATCGCCGTCTTCTTCGTCCTCCTGCTGACGCGACAGGCTGCCAATCAGCTTGTTCATACGCTGATACATTTCCGAGCTGTTTTGCGAGGGCCCAGAGATAATCAACGGCGTACGCGCCTCGTCAATCAAGATGGAGTCCACCTCGTCTACCACCGCAAAGTGCAGTGGGCGCTGGGCTTTGTCGGCTTTGGACATAGCCATGTTGTCGCGCAGGTAGTCAAAGCCAAATTCATTGTTGGTGCCGTAGGTAATGTCGGCAGCGTAGGCTTCACGTTTGCTCTGCGGGTCTTGCCCGGAGTAGATAACCCCGACAGAAATGCCCAAAAAGCTGTACAGGGGTTTCATCCAAGCGGCGTCGCGGCTGGCAAGATAGTCGTTAACCGTTACGATGTGCACACCCAGGCCGGTAATGGCGCGCAGGTAAGCCGGCAGGGTGGACATCAATGTCTTACCCTCACCAGTACGCATTTCAGCAATGCAGCCTTCGTGCAGGGTCATACCGCCAATCATCTGGACATCAAAGTGGCGCATACCCAGAGTGCGCTGACCCGCTTCGCGCACCACGGCAAAGGCTTCGGGCAGAATCGCGTCTAACTTTTCACCGTTTTGAAAACGCTCGCGAAACTCGTCGGTTTTTGCTCTAAGCTCGGCGTCGGACAACGCCTGCATTTGCTCTTCCAGCCCGTTAATGCGCGCAACCACTTTGCGCATGCGCTTGAGTACCCGGTCGTTTTTAGAACCGACGATAAATTTGGTAATTTTGCCTAACATGTTAAAAATCCGAATAGATAAATCAGTGTCTCCAGCGACCCGGTAGGCGCCAGAGGAATAAATAATTGCGGGGTTGGAAGAAGAGTTATCGCAGGGTGCGATGGATATAAGAGGCCGGATCGACGGCGCGACCGTTTTTGTACACTTCAAAGTGCACATGGGGGCCGGTAGAACGGCCGGTAGAGCCCATCAGGCCAATAACCTGGCCCTTTTTCACCACATCGCCCACATCTACTGTGTTTTCTTTGTTGTGGGCGTAGCGGGTGGTAAAACCATTACCGTGGTTAATCTCAACCAACTGGCCGTAGCCACTGCGCTCGCCGGACCAGGTAACCACGCCCGAGGCCACGGCGATAATATTGGCGCCCTCTTTACCGGCGAAGTCTACCCCGCCGTGCCAGGCGGCCTTGCCGCTAAAGGGGTCAGTACGGCGGCCAAAGCGCGACGACATCCAGCCTTTTTCGATAGGCCGGCCAGCGACAAAAATATCTTCTTTTAGACGGCGGTTAACCAGCAGAGCATCCAGGGTTTCCAGCTGCTGCTCGCGGTTTTCAATTTGCCGGGTAAGATCATCAATGGCGCTAAGAAAGTCGGGCGGGGCATAGGCATCGCCCAGAGTTTCGCCCTCGGGGCCACCCAATGCAGGAGATTGGGAAAAATCAAACTCGCCGCGATCGAGCTTAGCGATGGTGGTCAGGCGCTCACCCAGTGCATCCAGTCGCACCAAGCGGGCCTGCAGCTCGGCTACCTTTAGGGTTAGTGCGGCGACTTCGGCACGGGCGCGGCGCTGGTTTTCAACCACCTGCTCCTTCTGCTGGGCCAAAGCCGCCTCCCACGCTCGGCGGGTTTCGGCGGTGAAAACATCACTGTGCCCAGCCTGCGCCACCAATAAGTGGTAGCCCAGCACCCCTGCTACCGCAGGCAACCCCAAAATGCATACGGACAGCACGGCACGCGTCCACCCACCCAGCGTAATGCTGCGGGCATGACCGTGACGTTTACTGACCAATATGATTTTCATAGCACTATATTAGCGACTTTTCGGGTTATTGAGTGCTAACTAACCGACACTTTTTGGGGCGGCGATTATAATTGTGTGCCGCGCTTATAACGATTAGCTTGCAGGAAATTGTCGCCAACTATAGTAAAAAGGCCCGCAGAGTACAATCCACAGGCCTTAAATTTGACGATTTTATACCGCCAGCAGGGGTTTCATGTAGGAGATAGGCGCAGCGGTCTCGTCATCGAAAGTGACTACTTCCCAGGCATCGGGTTGGGCGATCAGCTGGCGCAGCGACTTGTTGTTAAGGGCATGGCCAGACTTGTGAGCCTTAAATTCGCCAATCAGACTGTTACCCAACAGGTACAAATCGCCGATGGCGTCCAGAACCTTATGCTTTACAAACTCATCTTCGTAGCGCAAGCCGTCTTCGTTCAAAATGCGGTATTCATCCACCACAATGGCGTTATCGACGCTGCCGCCTTTGGCCAAACCCTTGGAGCGCAAATATTCGATTTCATGCATAAAACCGAAGGTACGCGCACGGCTGACTTCTTTTACAAAGGAGGTGCTGGAGAAGTCCACCGAGGTTTCCAGAGAGCGCCCCTGAAAAACCGGGTGATCAAACTCGATAGAGAAAGACACTTTGAAGCCTTCGAAAGGCACAAAGCTTGCGGACTTGTCGCCATCGGTGACAGTGACCGGACGCTTGATGCGAATAAACTTCTTCGCTGCGGCCTGCTCCTGGATACCGGCTGACTGAATCAAAAAGACAAAAGGCCCGGCGCTGCCGTCCATAATTGGCACTTCGGGAGCACTTACCTCGACAATCGCGTTATCAATGCCAAGCCCGGCCATGGCGGAGAGCAAATGCTCAACGGTTGATACCTTAACGTCATCCTTGACCAAACTGGTAGAGAGGGTGGTATCTCCCACGTTTTCGGCCTTGGCTTCAATTTCCACCACCGGGTCCAGATCCACGCGGCGAAATACGATGCCGGAGTCTACTGGAGCGGGTAACAGGGTCAGATAAACCTTCTGGCCGGTGTGCAAGCCAACGCCTGTGGCGCGAATGGCATTTTTTAGCGTACGCTGTCTGATCATTTTACGGTATGGCTCTAATGTCGATGGTTTGGACAAACATCTGGGCAGGCGCGACTGTCTCGCAGCATGTGCGACCCATACCAAGCACTGGTTTGAGCCATTTTTTGCACTAACCGCGACGCCGCCTGAAAATACGGCTGTCTAAAACGGCGGACTATAGCAAAATTTCGCCAAGTTCACCAGTTTTAACCGCTTTTCGCCCAACTCTGGTGCAAGTTGCGAGGAGCACAGTTACCCAGGGATGCAAGTTACCCGGGGCGCGTTAGCGCACCCCGGCACTGCATTAGTCTGCCTGGCGACGCAAAAACGCCGGAATGTCCAGATATTCCATATCGCGATCAGCCGCCGGAGCCGCTGCTGCCTGGGCACTGGCACCGTTGCGCATCACAGTGGGACGATCCAAAGCCGCGTAGTCAACCTGGCCGTCAGCGCGACGGGTGTTATCCACGACTACTTTGGTAGGGGCCTTGGCCATTTCCTCGGCAGCGCCCAAACCGGTTGCCACTACCGTGACTCGCAGCTCGTCAGACAGCTCCGGATCGATAACCGTTCCCACCACAATGGTGGCATCGTCGGAAGAGAATTCGGCAATGGTATCGCCCACTTCGCCGTACTCGCCCAGCGACAAATCCATACCGGCGGTAATGTTCACCAGAATGCCGCGCGCGCCCTGCAGGTTTACATCCTCCAGCAGCGGGCTGCGGATGGCCGCTTCGGCCGCTTCGCGAGCGCGATTCTCACCCTGGGCGTGAGCGGTACCCATCATCGCCATACCCATTTCCGACATAACGGTGCGCACATCGGCAAAGTCGACGTTGATCATGCCGGGGCGGATGATGAGATCGGCAATGCCCTGTACCGCGCCTTGCAACACACTGTTGGCGGCTTTAAAAGCGTCCAGCAGGCTGGTGGTTTTACCCAGCACTGAAAGCAGCTTTTCGTTGGGGATGGTAATCAACGAGTCAACTCGCTCTTGCAGCTCTTTGATGCCCGCGTCGGCGATTTGCATCCGCTTGCGGCCTTCAAACGGGAAGGGCTTGGTCACCACCGCAACCGTAAGAATATCCATATCGCGCGCCACTTCGGCAACAATGGGCGCCGCGCCGGTGCCAGTGCCGCCGCCCATGCCGGCGGCAATAAACACCATATCGGCGCCGCGCAGAGACTCGGCAATGCGCTCGCGATCTTCCATCGCCGCCTGACGGCCCACCTCGGGGTTGGCACCTGCCCCCAAACCCTTGGTCATGCTGTTGCCCAGTTGCAACGCGACTTTGGCATCGATGTCGTTAAGCGCCTGAGCATCGGTATTGGCGCAGATAAACTCTACCCCTTCTACCTGGTTGGCAATCATGTGTTTGATGGCGTTACCGCCGCCACCGCCCACACCAATGACTTTAATCACTGCGTTTTGTGGCATGTCATCTACTAGTTCAAACATGGTAGTCCCCTCTCATCGTCCGTAAAATGAAAAATTAAAAAGTGAAAAATTTAAAATTCGCCTTGAAACATTTTTTTCAGCCGTGCGAACCACCCGGGTTCGCCGTCGCTGGCCGGTGTTGCAGAATGTTCGCCCTGACGTTGCTTCAGCGCGTATTGCAAAAGCCCCACACCGGTGGAGTAAATCGGGTTGTTGACTATGTCGGACAACCCAGAAATATTGGCTGGCGCCCCCAGGCGCACAGGCATGTGAAAAATTTCTTCGGCCAGCTCAACCACACCTTCCATTTTTGCGGTGCCACCGGTTAATACGATGCCGCCGGGCAGCATGTCTTCAAAACCGCTGCGGCGCAGTTCGGCTTGCACCAGAGTAAACAGCTCGTCATAGCGTGGCTCGACCACTTCAGCCAATGCCTGGCGCGACAAACTGCGCGAGCCGCGATCACCCACACTGGGCACCTTGATGGTTTCATCAGGGCCGGTTAGCTTGGCAAGCGCGCAGGCGTATTTAATTTTGATTTCTTCGGCGTGCTGCGTCGGTGTGCGCAACGCCATGGCGATATCGTTAGTAACTTGATCGCCAGCGATGGGAATGACGCCGGTATGGCGGATGGCGCCGTCGGTGAAAATGGCAATGTCTGTGGTGCCGCCGCCGATATCGACAATACACACGCCCAGCTCTCGCTCATCGTCGGTAAGCACCGAGTAACTGGAAGCCAACTGCTCGAGGATAATATCTTCCACCTCAAGCCCACAGCGACGAATGCATTTTTCAATATTCTGCGCAGCATTTACCGCGCAAGTTACCAAGTGCACCTTGGCTTCAAGGCGCACGCCACTCATACCCAGGGGCTCTTTCACGCCCTCTTGATCATCGATTAAAAATTCCTGCGGCAAAATATGCAGAATTTTTTGATCCGCCGGAATCGCCACCGCCTGGGCGGCATCAATCACCCGGTCAATATCCTGGCTGTACACTTCGCGGTCTTTAATCGCCACTATGCCGTGCGAGTTAAGGCTGCGAATATGGCTGCCGGCAATGCCTGCATAAACAGAGTGAATTTGGCAGCCCGCCATTAGCTCGGCCTCTTCGACCGCGCGCTGAATGGAGTGCACAGTGGATTCAATATTTACCACCACACCCTTTTTCAGGCCATTAGAACGGCACGAACCTATGCCGACAATTTCCAACTCGCCTTCGGGCGTGACGGCGCCGACAATGGCCACCACTTTGGATGTGCCAATATCCAGCCCCACTACCATTTTGTTGTCATTAGAGCCCGCCATTGATAGGACCTCTTTTCCCCAAAACTGCTGTGTTGTATTGATTCACTGTGTGGTTTATCCCGTTGTCTCAATCGTTACGTCATACTCATCGGACCAGGACACTGCAAGGCCATTGGCATAACGCAAGTCGATGCGTTCTACTGCATCAAAGTTCTGTACTAAGTGTTCGTCGTACACGCGCAAAAACCGCTGTAGCTTTTCCGGCAGCTCGTCTTTACCCAGCACCAGCTCGGTACGACTTTCCAACTGAATTCGCCAAGTATCCAGCTCGTCTACCCAAAGCCGGGCAATACCTAAGTTGCGCGAGCGCAATAGACGCGAAAAATCCTGGTACTGCCGCATAATTTTTGCCGACTCAATATCGCGGCCGGATAACTCGGGCAACTGCGACAAGCTGTCAATTTGCTCGGTGTAAATCACCTCACCGCGCTGATTTAAAAAGCCGCTTTTTCCCCAGCGCGCAATAGGTACTTGCTCGATTAAAGTAACGCTCAGTGCGCTGGGCAGCTCGCGGCTGATAACCGCTCGCTCGACCCAGGGGTGAGCCTCGAGTTTTTCTTTCAGCCGAGCTAAATCCAGCTCGACGTACTCGCGATCAATGGCGTTGCCAATCAGATTGGTTGCCTGCTCACGACTGATTTGCGCAAACTGCCCCTCAACCCGAACTTCATCCACCGGGTGCTGTAACAATGCGCCGAGCGTCTGGCCGCCAAAATGATAAAGCCCTGCACCCAGCGCTACGACTAAAGCCACGACACTGGCTTTTTGCAGTAGCGCAAACGCTCGGCGCAGGCCGACAAAACGCGGGGCACCGCGTTTGACCGCTCCCTTGGGAGTGGCCTGCCGATAACCTTTAGCGCGCCGGGCGTGCTGGCTCATCGCTGTAAACTCTCCGTCAGTACTTTTAATACCAGCTCATCAAAGTCCATACCTTTAGCCTTAGCAGCCATGGGCACCAGCGAGTGGTTAGTCATTCCCGGAACCGTATTCACTTCCAGCATGTAAAACTCGCCTTCTTCATCGGCCATAACATCCACCCGCCCCCAGTCGCGACAACCAATAGCGGTAAAAGCTTCCAGTGCCTGAGCGCGAATGGCCGACTCGCGCACTTCGTCTAAACCGCAGGGGCAGATATAACGGGTGTCACTGGCCAGATACTTGGCATCAAAGTCGTAAAAGTGATGATGAGTTTCCAGGCGAATGGGCGGGAGGGCTTCACCGGCTAAAATGGCCACGGTGTACTCGGGCCCGCGTATCACCCGCTCGGCAATTACCACAGCATCAAACTCAGCCGCTTTGCGATAAGCGGCGGCTAAAGCATCTGCGTTATCGACGCGCGCCATGCCAATGCTTGAGCCTTCGTGCGCCGGCTTCACCATCACTTCGCCGCCAAGCTGCTCAATCACCAACTGCCACGAGCTGTTGTCATTGAGTAAAACAAAGTCCGGGGTTTGTACGCCCACACCTCGCCACAATTGTTTGGTGCGCAGTTTGTCCATGGCGATGGCCGAGGACTGCACATCGCAGCCGGTAAACGGAATACCCAAGTATTCCAGTACCGCCTGAATGCGACCGTCTTCACCACCCGGCCCGTGCAGCGCAATAAAAGCGCGATCAATTTGCGCCTGCTGCAATTGGTTTATCCCGTCGGCGCCAATATCCAAGTCCACGGTGTTAACCCCCAAGCGCTGCAAAGCAGCCATGACTGCCGCGCCGCTTTTCAGGGAAATTTCACGCTCCGCCGACTGACCGCCGTACAAGACTCCGACGCGACCAAATTGCGCAATTAAACTGTTATCAATAGTCGCCACGATCTACTCCACCAACTGACGCTTGGCCAGCTCTTGGGCCAGGGCGCCGACGTTGCCAGCCCCCTGAGTAATGACAATATCGCCCGGCTGTACAATGTCGCGCATCACGCCCGGCACGCCGTCGATACCTTCAACGAAAATAGGGTCCACCTGAGCGCGAGTACGGATGCTGCGGCACAGATGGCGACCATCGGCTCCCGGAATAGGTTCTTCTCCAGCGCTGTACACCTCTAGCAACACTAATGTGTCCACCGCCGACAACACCTCGACAAAGTCTTCATATAAATCGCGGGTGCGAGTGTAGCGATGAGGCTGGTAGACCATAACCAAACGGCGCTCTGGCCAACCGTCGCGAATGGCTTTAATGGTGGCCGCCACTTCGCGCGGGTGATGTCCGTAGTCATCCACCAGCATGGCTTCGCCATCGCCCACCGGATAGTTGCCGTATACCTGAAAGCGGCGCCCGACCCCGGCAAAGTTTTCCAGCCCTTTGGCTATGGCGCTGTCATCAATGCCCTCATCGCGCGCCACCGCAATAACCGCTAGCGCGTTTAGAATATTGTGTTGCCCTGGAATGTTCAGACGTACATGCAAAGGCGCAGCATCGCCATGCACCACATCAAACTCTGAATGCATTTTGTCTTGCACAATATTCACCGCGCGCAAGTCACACTGCTCAGAAAAACCATAGGTGGTAATCGCACGCGATACTTCGGGCATAATTTCCTGCACGATAGGGTCATCACCACAGACCACCGCCAAGCCGTAGAAAGGCAGGTTGTGCAAAAATTCGATAAAGGTCTGCTTTAAACGAGAGAAGTCGCCCTCGTAGGTATCCATGTGGTCGGCGTCAATGTTGGTCACGATCGCCACCATGGGTTGCAGGTGCAAAAACGACGCGTCGCTCTCGTCAGCTTCGGCCACCAGGTAGCGGCTCTGTCCCAACTGCGCGTTACTGCCAGCACTGTTAACCAAACCGCCAATAATAAAAGTCGGATCGCGATCGGCAGCGGCTAACACCGAGGCCATTAAACTGGTGGTGGTGGTTTTACCGTGGGTGCCCGCGACAGCAATACCGTGGCGATAACGCATCAGTTCGGCCAGCATTTCGGCGCGGCGCACTACCGGCACCCGGTTGCTGCGCGCGGCTACCATTTCGGGGTTGTTCTCATCCACGGCGCTGGAGTTAACCACTACATCAGCACCGCTGATATTCTCCGCGCTGTGGCCGATAAAAACCTCGGCGCCTTTTTCTTTCAGACGCTGGGTCACACTGGATTCTTTTAAATCCGAGCCAGAAATTAAATAACCCTGATTCAACAACACCTCGGCAATACCACTCATACCGGCGCCACCGATACCGATAAAATGAATGCGGCGAATGCGACGCATCTCCGGCACTTCGTAATAGGGTATGGTTTTATCCATGCATCAACTCCCCTGCGGCGTCGGCGACTTTTGCGGCGGCATCACCTTTATGCACAGTGCGGGCGCGCTCGGCCAGCTGTAATAAAGTGTCGCGGTGCAAAAGTCTTTCCTGCAGCAGTTTAGCCAGACTCTCTGGCGTTAAATCTCTTTGCGGTACGCTGATACCGGCACTGGCACCGGCGAGAACCGCAGCGTTATGTGTTTGGTGATCGTCGATGGCCGAAGGCAGAGGCACCAACAGCGCCCCAATTCCCGCTGCCGCCAGCTCAGCCACAGTCAGTGCTCCGGCACGACAGATCACGAAATCGGCCCAGGCATAGGCTTCGGCCATATCGGAAATAAATGGTTTGACCGATGCTTCCACCTGGTGGCGAACATAGGCCTGGGTGGTAGCCTCTTCGTGCCTGGCACCGCATTGATGCTGTACCCGTGGGCGCAGCTCGGGCGGCAGCATTGCCAACGCCTGGGGAACTAATTCGTTAATCGCCAATGCGCCCAGGCTGCCGCCCAACACCAGTAAGTTAATCGGCTGATCCGCGCGGGCGGAAAACCGCTCGGCGGGCGCAGGCAAATTGCGAATTTCGTCGCGCACCGGGTTGCCCACCCATTCGCCACCCGGCAGCACCTGATCAAAGCCAGTGAGCACTCGCTGGGCGAACTTGGCTGAGAGTTTATTAGTGGTACCCGCCACCGCATTTTGTTCGTGAATAAGCAAAGGCAGGCGCAGAATTTTTGCTGCCACTGCCCCCGGTCCCGAAGCAAAGCCACCAAAGCCAATAACCACTGACGGTTTAACCCGGCGCAAAATTTTAAGCGCCTGCAAGACTGCATAACTGACTAAGAAAGGTGCCTTAAGCAAACCGGCCGCGCCTTTACCGCGCACACCCTCAACAGAAATAAAATTCAGCTCAATCCTCGCCTCTGGTACCAGGCGCGCTTCAATACCGCGCTGGGTACCCAGCCAGCTAACAGTGTGCCCGCGGCTCTGCAGCTCGCGCGCAACAGCGAGTGCCGGAAACACATGCCCGCCGGTACCACCGGCCATAATCAACATGCGGCTCACGCTGCACCTCCAGCCACGGCGCTGTCCTGACGCACACGCGAAGGATTGGTTACAGGCACGCGCGCTTTAGGTATAGTTCTAATTTCCATATCTGCGCGCAAAACGGCGGCCATCAGGGCGCAGCTAACCAACAAGCTGTTGCCGCCGTAACTGATAAACGGCAGCGTCAAGCCTTTGGTTGGCAGCAACCCGCTGGCCACGCCAATATTGATAAATACCTGCAAGGTAAAAAGAACTGCGGTGGCGAATACGAAGTAACACAGAAAGTAGTTGCCGTGCTGACGACAGGCCTTGGAGATTGCCAGTAACTTGATAATCAGTGCAGCAAACAGCCCCAGCACCAACAAGCAACCGATCAGGCCAAGCTCTTCGGCGAGAATGGCAAAAATAAAATCAGTGTGGGCTTCGGGCAAATAAAATAGTTTTTGCACACTGTTCCCTAGTCCCATGCCTAACCACTCCCCGCGCCCGAACGCGATCAGGGACTGAGTTAGCTGATAGCCGGCGTTAAACTGATCTGCCCAGGGGTCCATAAAGGTGACCAGACGCTTCATGCGGTAGGGGCTTACCACCGCCAGGGTTGCCAACACGCCCACCGCGCCCAAAGCCAAAGGCACAAAGTAACGCAGTTTAAGGCCGGCGATAAACATTATGGCTATAGCGGTAGCACCAATCACCACGGTACCGCCAAAATCTGGTTCCAGAACCAGCAGCATAAGAATAATGCCCAAGAGTCCAATCAAGCGGCCGAATTCTTTCCAGCTACTAACGGCATTGGGATGGCGCTTGGCAAAATAGTTGGAGAAATAAACAATAACCGCAAACTTAGCCACTTCGGATATTTGCAGCGTAAACACTCCCAAATCTATCCAGCGCTGCGCGCCATTCACCCGCTTGCCAATCCCCGGCACCAACACCAATACCAGTAAAGCGACGGCACCAATAATAAACAGCAAGTTAAAGCGCTGTAAGTATTCGGAAGGCAGAAGAAAAATGACTGTCGCAATCGCCAAGCTCAGCAACATAAACAGCATGTGGCGCTGTAAAAAGAACCAACTGTTATCGTAGGTAGCGCCAGCAAAGGCCACGGATGCCGAGGCCACCATCACCACCCCAATGGACATAAGCGCAAACCACAGACACACCAGCGTCCAGTCCGGCTCAACACCGCGTAACAGAGGCTGATCCAGCTTAAGCATGGGCCGCCTCCTGCGCGTAACGGCGAAACGCATCGCCGCGCTCGCTGTAGTTATTGAATTCGTCAAAGCTTGCACAGGCCGGACTTAGTAACACCGCATCGCCCGCTGTCGCCACACGCGCTGCCGCGCCGACGGCATCTTGCAAACCCTGAGCGCGCACAATGGTGTCGACCTTATCGCCCAATGAGGTCGCGATCACATCGGCATCTTGACCGTAAAGAATCACGGCTTTGGCGTTGGCATTGAGTGCGGGAATAAGCGAAGAAAAATCTCTGTCTTTCGCCACGCCACCCAACAACACCACCAGCTTTCCTGTAGCTGGCGCCATACCATTAATGGCTGCCAAAGTAGCGCCGACGTTGGTGCCTTTGGAGTCGTTAATGTAATCGACGCCTTGCACCTGGCCGACCCACTCACAGCGATGAGCCAGACCCGTAAATTCGCGCAGCGCCGCCAACATGTCTGCCATCGGCAAACCTGCGGCGCGGCCAATGGCCAGTGCCGCTTGGGCATTGGCGATATTATGCTGGCCTTTAATCTTTAATTCGCTAACCGGGATTAACGGTTTTAAATCGGCGGATAGATAAAGTTCACCTTGCTGCTCAATCGTGCCGATATTTTTAAAGTCAGCGGCGCCGCCAAAGCTACTCAGCGCAACATCATCGGCGAGCGGTGGACGGGTAAGCGGATCTTGTCGGTTAACCACCACATTGCGCGCACCGAAATACACGCGCTGCTTGGCGGCGTGATAGGCAGGCATGCCGGAATAGCGGTCCATATGATCGGGGCTGATATTAAGAATACAGGCCACTTGCGCGCCCAACTTACTGACGGTCTCGAGCTGAAAACTGGATAGCTCCAATACATAAAGCTCAACCGCATCATCCAGTAAATCCAACGCAGGCGTACCCAGGTTGCCACCCACGGCCACCTCAAGCCCGGCGGCCTTAGCCATCTCACCCACCAGGGTGGTTACCGTACTTTTACCGTTGGAGCCAGTGATGGCGACGATGGGCGCGCGCGCATGACGCACAAACACTTCGATATCACCCACTATAGGCACACCAGCGTCGCGGGCCGGAGCCAAGGCATCGATGGTGGTTGCAATGCCGGGGCTGACGATAATCTCGTCGGCGCTGGCCAGAAGTTCGGCATCCCAATGGCCAAATTCGCAGTGCACATCGGCAAACTGCTCGGCAATTAACTGGCGGTTAGGCGGCTCGGCGCGGGTATCAAATAACGCAAAGCGCTGATGATTGCGCTGCAAAAAGCGCGCAGCAGACAAACCGGAAACTCCGGTGCCCACGACGGCGATCAATTTGCTTGTGGCAATCAAATCAGTCACATTACACCTAACGCAGTTTTAACGTGGCCAGGCCGAACAACACCAGCATGACCGTAATAATCCAAAAACGCACAATGACCCGGGGTTCGGGCCAGCCTTTTAATTCAAAATGGTGATGCAGCGGCGCCATGCGGAAGATTCGCTTGCCGGTCAACTTGTATGAGCCTACCTGCAAAATCACCGACAGAGTTTCCATGACGAAAACCCCACCCATAATAAAAAACACCACTTCGTGACGCACAATAACAGCGATAATACCCAGCGCCGCGCCGAGCGACAGGGCGCCTACATCGCCCATAAAAACCTGCGCCGGATAAGTGTTGAACCACAAAAAGCCGAGCCCCGCACCGCACAACGCAGCACAAAACACCACCAGCTCGCCACTACCCGGCACATGAGCAATGTGCAGATATTGCGCAAACTCATAGTGGCCCACCACATAGGCGATAACCCCGAGCGCACCTGCCACCATGACCGACGGCATAATCGCCAAACCGTCGAGCCCGTCGGTAAGATTGACCGCGTTGCTCGAACCCACCACCACAAAGTAGGTAAGCACGATGTAAAACAGCCCTAGCTCCAGCGCAAAATTCTTGAAAAAAGGTAAAAACAATTGTGTCTCCACCGCCTGGGTCGCCGTCACATAAAGAAAAATTGCGGCCCCAACACCACCTACCGACTGCCAAAAATACTTCCAACGCGCGGGCAAACCGCGAGAATTTTTCTGCACCACTTTGCGATAATCGTCGACCCAGCCGACAGCGCCAAAAATAGCGGTAACCACCAGCACTACCCACACGTAACGATTGCTTAAGTCAGACCACAACAAGCTGCTGATAAAAATCGCCGCCAAGATCAAGGTGCCCCCCATGGTTGGGGTACCCGATTTACTCAAGTGCGATTGCGGGCCGTCGTCGCGTACCGACTGACCAATTTGTAATTGATTTAATTTGCGAATCATCCAGGGACCGAGCAGCAGCGAAATCCCCAGAGCCGTCATAACGCTGAGAATGGCCCTCAGAGTTAAGTACTGAAAGACAAAGAAACCGCTGTGGTAGCTTTGTAATTGTTCTGCCAGCCAGAGCAACATTCAGGATTTCTCCTCGCAGGTTAAGGCGCTGACAACACGGTCCATCCGGGCGCTGCGTGAACCTTTTATCAAAACGGTACAGTCGCTTTCCGTAATAACTGCCAATAAGTGTTCGATCAGTTGCTGCTGATCGTCAAAGTGCTTAGCTGGACCACTGAAATTATCGCTAACCGCCTGAGCTAATGGCCCCTGGGTAAAAACCGCCTGAATATTTTTATCCGATGCGTAGACGCCAATTTCCGCGTGCAGTAAGTAGCCTTCTTCGCCCAGTTCGCCCATATCTCCCAACACCAAAATAGTGGCGCCCGGCGTTGCGGCGAGAACATCAATTGCAGCGCGTACCGAACCCGGGTTAGCGTTGTAGGCATCATCGATAATCGTGCTGCCACACGGCCCCGGCAGATACTTCATGCGCCCGGCAACAGGAGTAAAACTTTCCAGACCACTGACAATAGACGCATCGCTGGCGCCCACGGCATAGGCGCAGCAAGCCGCCGCCATGGCGTTGCGCACATTGTGCGTGCCGGAGACCTGCAACCGCACTGGTAAACGCCGCCCGGCCAGCATTAAGTCAAAGTGCTGGCCACGCCCTTGCATCATTATATTTTCGGCGTAACAATCGGCTTGTTGGTTTTGCAGCGCAAAGGTCAAACGCTTGCGATCGTGTAACTCACGCAACCATTTCGCGGCAAACTGATCATCCAGATTCACCACACAACAGCCACTGTCTTTTACGCCCTGATAAATTTCACCCTTGGCTTCTGCTACCCCCTCCAAAGAGCCGAAGCCCTCAAGGTGAGCAGCCATTACGTTATTAACCAAGACCACATCGGGTATTGCCAGGCTGCACAAATAGGCAATCTCGCCTATACCACTGGCACCCATTTCAATCACCGCATAGCGCTCGCTGCCATTGAGCTTAAGCAGGGTTAGCGGCACGCCAATATGATTATTCAAATTGCCAGCAGTGGTTAACACCTCGCCCTCGCAGCGCAAAATGCCATCCACCATAGTGCGCACCGAAGTCTTGCCACTGGAGCCGGTAATCGCAATTACCGGGCGGTTAAATCGGCTGCGATTGATCCGCGCGATTTCGCCCAAACCTAAAATCGTATCGTCAACCTGCAGCTGCGGTAGCGCGCAGTCCGTCACCAGGCTATCGACCAGGGCTGCCACAGCGCCGGCTTTTTCTGCCTGCGGCAAAAACTGATGGCCGTCAAAATTAGGCCCGCGCAAGGCGACAAAAAAGTCACCGGCTGCAAGCTGGCGGGAGTCCGTACAGACTCGGGTAAAGGGTTTGCAGTCGGCCGTTTTAACCGCGGTCAGCTCGGCGGAGAATTCACGCACCAGCTGCTGTAGTGACATCTCGCCGATCATGCGCCACCTCCGCTTTTTTGCTGGCGGATTTGCAGCGCCATGATCGCTTGCTCAACATCGCTAAAAGGCAGGTCACGCTCAGCAAAGGATTGCACCTGTTCGTGCCCTTTGCCCGCCAGTAATACAGCATCACCGGCCGCCGCTTGCTGCACGGCAAGGGCAATAGCTTTGTCCCGTTCGGGAATAATCAAACAGCGCTCGGGGTTGTGCATGCCACGCACAATTTGACTGGCGATTTCCGCCGGATCTTCACTACGGGGGTTATCGTTAGTCACCAGCACATAATCGGCGGACTTCTCTGCCACCCGCCCCATTACCGGACGTTTGTCCGGGTCGCGATCACCGCCGCAACCGAACACACACCAGATGCTGCCCTCGGTGTGTCTTCTGAGCGCACGCAGCGCTTTTACCAGTGCATCGGGTGTATGGGCGTAATCCACCACCACCTGAATGTCCTGCTCGGGGGCAATGCGCACTTGCTCCATTCGTCCGGGGGCCGGAGTCAACACCTCAATTTGCGCGCAGATATCCGTAAGACTGAAACCGCGTAAGTAGGCAATGGCGATCACCGCAAGAAGATTGCTGGCATTAAAGTCACCGACTAGCTTCGAGCGGATTTGCGCCTGCTCGCCATGCACATTGACCCGGGCATGAATGCCATCGACCAAATACTCGATAGATTCAAAGCGCACATCCGCTTTGGCGGAAGTTAGCGAGTAGCTGAGCACTCGACTCAAGTCGCCCGCTTTTTTCAGCAGCGACTTGCACCAGGGGTCATCGCGATTAATAACCGCATGCTGTAAGCCGCGCGCTTTTAACAAGCGTGCCTTGGCCTTGCCATAGGCTTTTAAATCGCCGTGAAAGTCCAGATGATCGTGGGATAAATTGGTAAACACGCCGGTACGCATGGCCACATGGCGCGCCCGATGTTGCGCCAGGGCGTGAGAGGACACTTCCATTGTTAACGTATCAGCGCCCTGCTCGCGCAACAGCGCGAGAGCGCGTTGAGTGGTAATGGCGTCGGGCGTGGTAAAACCTGTAGCAGTTAACTCGTGCTCCAACAAACCAAACCCCAGAGTGCCCATCACCGCCGCTTTGCGCCCCAGCTTTTGCAACAGCTGCGCCGCCAAGAGCGCGGTGGTGGTTTTACCATTGGTGCCAGTAATGCCAATAATATCCATCGCCGCGCTGGGGTCTGAGTAAAAACGACCGGCAATCTCACTTAAATTTTTGTGCAGCGACTTTACCCGTACCACCGGTGTTTCACCGGCGTAACTCAGGCTTGCCTCGCTATCGCTAAGAATAGCTACAGCTCCTGCCTCGACCGCATCATCGATAAACTCAGCACCGTTAACTCGAGCCCCCTGCAGTGCGACAAACACATCGCCGCTGCGCACATGGCGACTGTCAGAGGTCATGCCCGAAACGCACACAGACGCCCAGGCGGCGTCCGTTTGATTTACCAGCTCCCCAAGGTTTATGGCGGCGCTCATAGAGTCACCCCCGCCACCTGATCACTCGATTCGCGCTTTTTCACCGTCAAACGATTGGGCGCCGAGCGCGGCGGCTCTTGCAGTAAACGCAAAGCCCCTTCGGTAACACTGGAAAAAACCGGGGCTGCTACCTGGCCGCCGTGATATTTCGAATCGTTGGGCTCATCAATCATTACCGCAACAACGATCTCTGGGTTGTCCGCCGGCGCAACCCCCACAAACGAGCCTATGTAACGGTTGTCGGCATAGCCACCGGCATCAGCCTTGTGTGCAGTACCTGTTTTACCTGCCACCGGATACGCTTCGACTTTCGCGCGGCTGCCGGTGCCCTGCATGCTGACAACTTTGCGCAGCATTTTCATAACGGCGCGGGTGTGCTCGCTGTCGACAATTTTCTGCCCGGGCGCGGGCGTGTCTTCACTGCGCAGCAAAGATACTGGACGCTGCTCACCATCACTGGCGAGCACCGCATAGGCATGCGCCAACTGTAAGACCGTCAAATTCAAGCCATAACCAAACGCGTAAGTGGCACGCTGAATGGGCTTCCACTTAGTGTAAGAGGGCAGTACTCCGACAGCCTCACCGGGAAAGCCGGTGCCCGTGCCCTGCCCCAGCCCCAAACGGTAGTACATATCGCGAATCAGGTTGGGCTCCATGGACAATGCCATTTTGGTCATGCCCACCTGGCTTGACTTAGCGATAATGCGGGTTAGGTCCAACTCGCCATAATTGACCGGGTCGAGCAAGGTTTTACGCCCCACCTGAACATAACCCGGAGTGGTATCAATGACCGAGTAAGGGTGAAATTTACCGCTTTCCAGGGCTGCCAACACAGCCAGGGGCTTCATGGTGGAGCCGGGCTCAAACACATCGGTAAGGGCGCGGTTGCGCAGACTGGCCGGATGAATATTGGCGCGATCATTGGGGTTGTAAGATGGCTGATTCACCATTGCCAAGACCTCGCCAGTGCGCACATTAAGCACCACCACAGAGCCCGCCTTAGCGCCAAACTCCTGCACGGCTTCTTTCAATTCACGATGCGCTAGATACTGCAGACGTAAATCGATACTGAGCGCCAAGGGGCGCCCGCTGCGAGCCGATTGAATCAGGCCCAGCTCTTTTACGGTGCGACCTCGCAAATCCTTCAGGACCTGTTTGGCGCCACTTTCACCGGCAAGCCAGGCGTCGTAGGCTAGCTCCATGCCCTCCTGACCGCGATCATCGATATCTGTCATTCCGACGATGTGCGCTGCCACTTCGCCGGCGGGGTAATAGCGGCGGTATTCACGCTGGGTGTAAACGCCATCAACCCCCAAGTCGAGAATGGCGGCGGCCTCTTGGGGCGGCAGGTGACGCTCCAAATAGACAAACTCTTTGCCCGAGTAACGTGCCAGGCGGCTTTCCAGCTGGGCCTTGTTCCAGCCCAGCGCCTGAGACAGTCGGCCCCAGTCTTTAGGGTTTTGCAGCAAAATTTGTGGGTTGGCCCATATGGACTCCACGGGCGTGCTCACCGCTAACGGCTCGCCGTTGCGATCGGTGATAACGCCGCGGTAGGCACTGATGGGCTCGGTACGAATGGTGCGGGCGTCGCCCTGGCCCTGCAGAAACTGGTAGCCCCGAGCGGTATCGGGCAGCACCTGCAAAGACGCAATACGCCAGATAAGCAGCGCGGCAAGCACCAGCATAGCTAAGACTACGCTGTAAAACCGCCATGACTTTAATGTCAGATGCTGCACCTAAGGTTCCTTATCAATCAAAATTATTTGTTCCGCATGCGGCACGTGCATATTCAGCTCGCGCCGCGCCTTGCTCTCCACCCGGGAGTAAGACGCCCAGGTGCTTTGTTCCAACAAATACTGCCCCCACTGCACTTCCAGCTCGGCCGACTCACGGCGCAGGGACTCAAGCTCATCGGTATTGCGGCGCACCTGCTGGGTTACACTCACTACCGCCAGCGCCGACACTACGCAGGCACACCACAGGGCCAACACCAACACCAGCGGCCCCCGCCCAGCGCTGCTCATCACAGGCCTCAGGCGATTTTCTCGGCAATGCGCATAACGGCACTGCGCGAGCGTATGTTGTTACCCAACTCCTCCGAGCCGGCCTTAATGGCCTTAGAATGACTCTTCAACCGGCGATTGAGCTGGCTATCCATCAGCGGCACGCCACGGGGCACGGGGTCGCCTTTTTCCTGGCGGCGAATAAAACGCTTCACCAGCCGGTCCTCCAGCGAGTGAAAACTAATGACTACCAGGCGCCCGCCCACAGCCAATACATCCAGCGCCTGCTGCAGTACCGCTTCCAGATCACCCAACTCATTATTAATGTGGATGCGAATCCCCTGAAAAGCGCGCGTCGCCGGATGCTTGCCTTTCTCCCAGGCCGGGTTGGCATCTTTGAGGATTTGCGCCAGGCGGCCGGTGCGCTCAATCGGCGCCTTAGTGCGCTCAGCCACCAGTGCACGCGCCATGCGCTTGGCAAACCGCTCCTCGCCATACTCTTTCATCACCCGCGCCAGTTCGGCCTCGGCGGCTGTGTTCACCCACTCGGCGGCACTGATGCCGCGAGTCTGATCCATGCGCATATCCAGAGGGCCGTCGTGCAAAAAGCTAAAGCCGCGCTCGGCTTCATCTAGCTGCGGTGATGACACGCCTAAATCCAGTAGCACCCCACTGACCTGACCTGCCATGCCCAATTGCCCGGCCTGCTCGGCCAGAGTGGCGAAGCTGTCATGGACAATGCTAAAACGGGAATCTTGCGCAAAACGTTCAGCGGCCACCTCAATAGCTGCCACGTCTTTATCAAATGCCAGCAGCCTGCCATTCGGCGCCAGCCGCTCAAGAATCCGCGCACTGTGGCCGCCGCGCCCAAAAGTGCCGTCCACATAAAAACCGGCGGCGTCCACCACTAGGGCGTCCACCGCCTCTTGTTCGAGTACGGTTATGTGTGGCTGAGCATCCATAGTGATTAAAAGTCCAGTGTTTCCAGCTGCTCAGGTATTTCGTCGTCGGATGACTCCTGCATCTGAGCCGTCCAGGCGTCTTCATCCCAGAGCTCCAGCTTGTCACCCACGCCAGTCAGCATGAGCTTTTTGTCCAGATTGGCGCGCGAGCGCAGAGTGGGCGGCACCAAGATCCGACCATTGCCATCCATTTCCATGGGACAGGCGTGACCAATCAGCAAGCGCTGCACGCGACGCGCGGCTTTATTCATACTGGGAAGAGCCTGAATGCCGGGCAGTATTTCCTGCCAGCGGGGCTCGGGATAAATAAGTACGCAGGGGTCCTGGGTGTGCGCGGTAACCACCAAACGGCCGCCACAAAGCTCTACCAACTCTTCTCTTGCTCGAGTCGGTATCGCCATGCGCCCTTTGGCGTCCATATTGATGGCATAGTTACCAGTTAACACAATTCACCACTTGAAGGATCCGCTATTCCACAAAAAACCACTTATATCCACTTTTCACCACATTGGCACACTATAAATCGGAGACGGCCAAAGTCAAGCAAGCCGCCGCGAAATTGCCGGTAAAATTCACAAATAGGTAGCTAAAGGTTGAGAAATAGCGCACAAGCAGCAGAAAACAACACAAGCCGCCAACAACAAAAACGATAAATTACAGCGAGATAGAAGCAACTCTTAAGAAATTACTTTAAGTGTGGGATCTTTTGGGATTAATAACGACGGGGCGATAGACCTTAGCGGCATATCATGGGGAAATAAATCGGAGTCGGCCTGTAAGCCGGGTTCTGTCTGGGACAGTCATTCATCTGGGATGCGCGTCGCCGCGCACCTCAAGCAACCTACCCGAATCCAGTGCGGGCCACACCAATGGATTCCTATTTGGTCTTGCTCCGAGCGGGGTTTACCATGCCGCGAGCTGTTACCAGTCGCGCGGTGCGCTCTTACCGCACCCTTTCACCCTTACCGGCGCTTGCGCGCTTAGGCGGTCTACTCTCTGCTGCACTTTCCGTAAGCTCACACTTCCCAGGCGTTACCTGGCGCTCTGCCCTGCGGAGCCCGGACTTTCCTCCACCCCCTAAGGGATAGCGACTGCCGAGCCGACTCCGAGCGCAAAAGATAACCTGACCACACCGAAAGTCAAGTAAAAAGCTGTTGCACAGGCCCCCTAGGCATCATCCGATTGACGCGCCAGCGCCCACTGGTAGAGCTCATTCTTGCGCAACCCAGTCAGCTTGGCGCCGAGGGCAGCGGCCTGCTTCAAAGGCAGCTCGGCCAGCAGCACTTCCATGGTGCGCACAGCGTCGTCATCCAAACCTTCCGCCTGCGGCGGTGCGCCGCGCACCAACAGCACCAGTTCACCGCGCTGTTGATTACTGTCACTGGCCACCCAGTGCGCCAGCTCACCGACCGCCGCCCCGTGAATGGTTTCAAAAGCCTTACTCAGCTCGCGCGCCAACACCACTTCGCGCTCAGCCCCAAAAGCCGTGATCATATCCTGCAGGCACTCCAGCACCCGATGCGGCGCCTCGTAGAAAATAAGAGTGCGACTCTCCCCGGCAAGCGCCTGCAATTGCTTGAGCCGGGCACCGGACTTAGCGGGCAGAAAACCCTCGAAAATAAACCGATCAGACGGCAAGCCAGCCGCACTCAATGCCGCGACAAAAGCGCAGGCTCCCGGCACCGGGACAACTTTTACCCCTTGTTCGCGGGCGCGCCGCACCAACCGAAACCCGGGGTCCGACACCAGCGGCGTCCCGGCGTCAGAAATTAGCGCCACCGCTTCGCCGGCTTGTAGGCGAGCCAGCAATGCGTCTACTTTTTTTTCATCACTGTGATCGTGGTAGGCCACACAGGGGGTTTCGATTGCGAAATGTTGTAGCAAACGCGCGCTGTGCCGGGTATCTTCGCAGGCAATCACACTTACCGTCTGGAGCACAGTGACGGCACGCGGTACCATATCGGCCAAATTACCAATTGGGGTGGCGACCACGTAGAGGATTCCCGGCTGATGTTGCATGTACGACTCCGCAGCAAAAGCAGGCAGTTTACCACTACCCAGCGCCCCCACCGACACGAGCTGGCTCATGAGCACTAGATTTTTCCGCGCGATTCCAACCGTCCTGCTGACTCTGCTTGTCGCCTGTTCAGGCCCTGCACCTCAAACGCAAAAGCCAAGCGACGGCCCCCTAAGCGAGTCGGCACTGGAAAGCCAGGTGCGCGATCTGGTACAAAGCGCACGCGAAGCACCAGCCAGTCAGCGGCCCGACTATATACTGCAAGCCGCCGAACTGCTGCTAAAAGAAAATCAGCCTGAGTGGGCGCTCAACCTGCTGCAAAGCCTGGACACTGCGCGCCTCAGCGACCCTGTGTTTATGCGCTACAGCAAAGATGCCAGCGAAGCGGCTCTCGCTGCCGGTGAATACTTCGACGCCCACGACATTCTGTTTGCCTCGCGTCTGGCCGCCCTTTGGCCACAATTGCCACCGGGCGAGCAAAGCCTGATTCTGGAGCGGCGCGCCCAAGTCGAATCACTGCTGGGCGATTACCAACAGAGCCTAAACACCCGTATTCAGCTGGGGCAGTTTCTCAGCCGTGACCAACTGCAACTGAATAATGAAGCCATTTGGCAGGATTTAATGAGCCTGACCGGTGAAGACTTGCAGAGCCTGGCGAACCAGACCGATGACCGCGAGCTACAGGGCTGGGCACAACTGGCACAAATTAGCCGCGACAACACCGCCAACCTCAATCGCCAGCTGGAGCGGGTGGAACTGTGGCAAATGCGCTGGCCCTACCACCCGGCCAGCCTCGAGCTGCCCAGCGACCTCCAACTACTCAATCAACTGATTGCCCAGCAGCCGCGCAAAATTGCCATGCTACTGCCGCAAACCGGCCGCCTCGCCGGCGCCGCCACCGCCGTGCGCGACGGATTTTTAGCGGCCTACCTGAGCCAGGAAACCAACGGTCAACGCCCTGAAATCCTCCAGTACGACACCAGTAGTGCGGACATCAACCAACTTTATGATCAGGCGGTAGCCGATGGCGCGCAGATAATTATCGGCCCGCTGGCAAAAGAAAACGTAGACATACTGGCGACCCGCGCGCAGCTTGCCGTGCCGATCCTTGCGCTCAATTACAGTGACGGTGAAGCGGCCCAGCCAACGCCCGCGACACAGCAAAACCCGGCAATGCTCTCCCCGATCAGCAAGCCAATAAACCTGCCCCCAATCGAGCCAGCTGCACCGGGCAATTCTCTTTTTACTCCGCAGCTGTATCAGTTTGGCTTGGCGCCGGAAGACGAGGCCCGCGACATTGCCCGCTTTGCTCACCTGCAAGGTTATCGTCGCGTCATGATCATAGCCCCAGATATCGACTGGGCCAGCCGCTCCATCGATGCCTTCGCCGAGCAGTGGATTGCACTGGGCGGCAGTATCGTCACCGACACTCGCTACATAGGCGCAGGAGATTATTCCGACGTCATCAAGCGCTCGCTACTAATCGGTCAAAGTGAAGAGCGCCATCGCCAACTGCGACAAATCATCTACACCAATAGTGAGTTCGAACCGCGACGACGCAAGGATGTGGACGTTATTTTTATGATCGCCAACCCAACCCAAGCGCGACAAATAAAGCCCACTCTGGCCTTCCACTACGCCGGAGATTTGCCCGTCTTGGCCACCAGTCAAATTTACGATGGCAGCACAGACGCAAAGGGTGATCGCGACCTGAACGGTATTCGCTTTAATACTCTGCCGTGGTTTTTCTCGGCCAGCCCCGAGACCAAAGCCATCCAACAGTTTGCCGAAGGTCCGGCCGCCTACCAGCGCCTCTACGCCATGGGCGCCGATGCCTACCACTTATACCCAAGGCTGCCGCAGCTACAACAACTACCACAAACTCGCTTACTGGGTGCAACGGGCGCGCTCACTCTTAACAAGTCCGGCAAGATTGTCCGCGAGCCCATTTGGGCCGAGTTTGATAACGGCATCGCCAAACCGTTAAGCACGCGCCCACTGGAGCGCGACGAATAAACCATGGCACTGTTCGGCAAACGCTCGCGCGGCGAAAAACGCGGCGACCAGGCAGAACAACAGGCACGAGCTTTTTTACAGCAGCAGGGGCTCGTGTTTATCGCCGCAAACGTCAAAGGCCCGGGTGGCGAAATTGATTTAATTATGCGTGAACGGCAAACACTGGTTTTTGTCGAAGTGCGGCTGCGCAGCAACCAACACTTTAGCAGCGCAGCCGAAAGCGTTAACGCCAGCAAACAGAATAAACTGCTGCGCACAGCGGCATGGTACCTGCAGCAGCAAAAGCTGACGGATGAAATACCCTGTCGCTTTGATGTGGTAGCATTGAGCACACTTGACGAGTCGCAACCACCGCAGTGGATTACCGACGCGTTTGGCACAGCGTAAGCACAGGGCATATATGGAACAGCGGGTCATCACTCTATTTCACGAAAGCATTGAAGCAAAAATGCAGGCCGGCGAACAGCTGGCTCCGTTGATTGCCCACAGCAGCGAACTTATGGTCGAGAGCCTGCTACATGAAGGCAAAATTCTCACCTGTGGCAACGGCGCCAGTGCCGCCTTAGCGCAAACATTTACCTCGGCCCTGTTGAACCGATTTGAGCACGAGCGCCCCAGCCTGCCAGCCTTAAATATTGGCGCCGATGCCATCACCCAATCGGCCATCGCCCAAGATCACACCTATAACGAAATTTACGCAAAGCAGATTCGCGCACTGGGCAACCCGGGCGATATTCTGGTACTGATAAACGCAGCTGGCAGTCCAGGTAATTTGCTGCAAGCGATCAGCGCCGCCCACGACCGGGACATCCCCGTCATCGCACTCACCGGGCGCGACAGCAATGACATAGTCTCACTGCTGGATAACCGCGACATTGAACTGCGCGCACCCGACGCCCCCTATGCGCGCATTCATGAAGTGCACTTGCTCACGCTATTCTGTCTTTGCGATTTAATTGAACAACAACTGTTCGGGAGTCATGAATAATGCACAAGAAGTTGGTTTCCTGGTGCGCCATTTTGTTGCTCGGCATAACCCTCAACGGCTGCACCAGTATTATCAGCGCCACCACCGACGAGCCAATACAAATAGACCCGGGCAAGCGCTCGCTGGGCGTCAAAATTGACGATCAGCAAATTGAAACCATCGCCGCCGTCAACATTAACAAAGCTCACCCAATGTTGAACGACGCCCCCATCAGTGTGCACAGCTTTAACGCGGTGGTATTGCTGGTAGGCCAGGTACCCACCAAGGAGCTGCGCGAGTTAGCCGGTAATACCGCAAGGAAACTGCCCAATGTGCGGCAGGTACACAACGAGCTTCAAGTACAGGCCCCTATCTCATTGCTGGCAGGGGCAAACGACAGCTGGCTGTCGACAAAAATCAAATCCAAACTACTGACCAACCGCGATATTGACAGCGGCCGTCTGCAGATAGTGACGGAAAACAACACAGTATTTTTAATGGGCCTGGTCACCCATGCCGAGGCCGAAGCCATCACCGATGTGGCGCGTCACACAGGTGGAGTGCAGAAAGTGGTAAGAGTGTTTGAATATATCGATTAACCCCTAACAGCAGGGCAGACTTATGGACGTCTCAACTATTGTAATTTTGGTCGTGATTGCAGGGCTGGTGATTTACGCCATCAGCATTTACAACCAATTGGTCAGCTTGAAAAACCGTTTTAAAAATGCTTTTGCCCAAATAGAAGTACAGCTTAAGCGGCGCTACGACCTGATTCCAAACCTGGTCGAAACCGCTAAAGCTTATATTACCCACGAACGTGAAACCCTGGAAGCGGTCACCGCCGCGCGCAACCAGGCCATGGCGGGACTGAAAGCTGCCGCCAACGCGCCGGGTGATGCCGCCGCAATGGGCCAACTGGCTGGCGCTGAAGGTGCGCTGTCTGGGGCACTGGGGCGCCTTAATATGGTGATGGAAGCCTACCCGGATTTAAAAGCATCCGCCAATATGCAGCAGGTTTCAGAAGAGCTGACCAGCACCGAAAACCGAATCGCCTTCGCCCGCCAGGCGTTTAACGACTCGGTAATGAGCTACAACACTTATAAACAGAGCTTCCCCCAGGTGGTACTGGCCGGCATGTTTGGCCATAGAGAAGACGCCAGCCTGCTGGAATTTGAAGACAGCGAGCAAATTCAGGAAGCACCCAAAGTACAGTTTTAAGCGGCTCTGCTAAGCGTGGATTTTTTCCAGCAACAGGATATCGCCAAGCGCAACACCCGCAAGTTGGTGTTGTTATTGGCGCTTGCCATTTTATCCCTTATCGCCGTCACCACGGCGCTCTTTGCCCTTCTCACCTATTACCTGCAAACCGGCAACAGTGCTTTTGTTATGGAAACTGCCGGCATGAGCTGGTGGCAAAAGCTGCAGTTGCTGCTGGATTGGCAAGCCGTCAGCGGCATCGCGCTGGTGGTAATGGTGGTCGTTTTTCTGGGCGGTTTATACAAATACTTCCAACTTAGTCGTGGCGGCCGAGCGGTAGCCGAGGCCTTGGGCGGACACCCGATCAACACCAACTCGCAGGATTTTCACGAGCGCCAACTGCTGAATGTAGTTGAAGAAATGGCCATTGCCTCGGGCACCCCGGTGCCCCCGGTGTATGTCATGGAAGAAGCGGCGATTAACGCCTTTGCTGCGGGTCACACTGCGCAAGATGCCGTTATCGGAGTCACCCGTGGCTGTATGGAGCGATTAAGCCGAGCCGAACTGCAAGGCGTCATTGCGCACGAATTCAGCCATATTTTCCATGGCGACATGCGTCTTAATATGCGCCTGGTGGCGCTGCTAAATGGCATTTTGCTGCTGGGGCTTATTGGCCATTTTATGGTGCGCGGCAGTGCTTATCGCAGTATTGGCCGCTCCAGCAAAGACAATTCACAGGGCGCGATTATTGCCATCGGCATTGGGCTCATGATCATCGGCTATGCCGGCACATTTTTTGGCAACATTATTAAAGCGGCGGTAAGTCGACAGAGAGAGTTTTTAGCCGACGCTTCAGCGGTGCAGTTTACCCGCGACAACAGCGGTATTGCCGGTGCGCTGAAAAAAATTGGCGCCCTGCCCGCAGGTAGCCGCCTCGAGGCCGAGCATTCGGCAGAGTTTAGCCACATGTACTTTGGTCAAGGGGTAAAAACCGCCTTCAGCGGCTTAATGGCGACCCACCCGCCTTTGTCCGAACGCATCAAACGCATACAACCAAACTGGGACGGCTCGTTTGAGACGCAAGAACAACCGGCCACCGAAACGGTAAAAGATAACCAAAGCAACGCCTCGCAGCAGGCCGATGCAATAATGAAAGCCGCAGTGCTCGCCAGCGCCGTGGAACAAATGGGCCAACCCAACAGCGCACATCTGCTTCACGCAAAACAACTGCTACAGAACATTCCGCAAGCATTGCTGCAAGCGGCCCACGAGCCCTACGGCGCCCGGGCGATTATTTTCGGCCTACTATTGGATGCCGACACCGCACAACTGCAAGCTCAGTGGGGCGCCTTGCAAGAACTTTACGCTAGTGCAGAAATAAACCAGCTGCAAACGATTGCCCAAAGCAGCCAGGCTCAGCCGGAGCAATTGCGCCTGCCACTGATAGAGCTGGCCACACCCGCACTTAAGGAACTGAGCCCCGCCCAGCAGAAAACTTTTCTGCAGGCCGTGGACACCCTAATTCAAGCAGATCGCAAAGTCAGTTTTAATGAATGGATCGTGCGCCGTTTAGTGCGCCACCAGCTGAATCAACGTACGGACTATCGCCAATCACTTAACCTGCGCCAACTGCGCGATGAATGTGCGCTTTTATTAACTCTGCTGGCCAGAGCGGGGACCAACGAGACCGAACCGCAAGCGCTCGCTTTTCGCAGCGCCGTACACTGTTTGCGTCTGGGCGAGCTGCAGCCGCTACCCAGCGAGCAGCTATCGCTGGACAAACTCGACCGTGCACTCGCCAAGCTGCAGCAAGTCAAACCTCTGCAAAAACCCGCCCTGCTTAAAGCTATGGTTGTATGCATTGAACAGGACGGTTTGATCACGCCACGCGAGGCCGAGCTTTTTCGCACTATTGCCGTCTGCCTCGACTGCCCGGTGCCCCCGCTAAACGCCAGCCCACACTCTTAAATCTTTGCGCCGCAGCCGCTATAATGTCGCCACCTGCGCCGCGCGCGCTTAACCAACTTTTGAGGTGACCCCTTGCGACTGGATCAAGCCACTCCCGAACAACTGCGTGAATGGGAAGCACAACTGAGCCAAGACTATGAGGCCATTGTCAGCAAACAACTCAGCCTTGATGTAACCCGCGGCAAGCCCTCGGCCGAACAGCTCTCCCTGTCGGACGCTCTGGACGGCATTCTGAACGGCAACTACAAAACCGACAGCGGTGTAGACACCCGCAACTATGGCGGTATTGACGGCATTCCCGAGGCCAAACGCCTGGGCGCCGACCTGATGGGCGTACCCGAAGAGAATATCCTGGTGGGCGGTAACGCTAGCCTGACCCTGATGCATCAAACGATGATGGCGGCCTACGAGTTCGGCTTGACCGGCAGCGAAAGCGCCTGGAGCAATATTACCTCCCCCAAGGTTATCTGCCCCGTACCCGGCTATGATCGTCACTTTACTGTGTGCGAACAACTGGGTATTGAAATGGTTACCGTACCCATGACCGCCGACGGCCCCGACATGGACGCCGTAGAAGAGCTGATCAAATCAGACAGCAGCATTCGCGGTATGTGGTGCGTGCCCAAGTACTCCAACCCCACAGGGGTGGTGTACAGCGATGCCACCGTGGAGCGCATCGCCAAGCTGGGTGACATTGCCCACGCCGATTTCCGCGTGTTTTGGGATAACGCCTACGCGGTGCACGATTTAATCGACAATCCACCGCAACTGGCATCGGTATTCGATCTGTGCGCCAAACACGGCACCGAAAATACCGTTATTCAGTTTGCCTCCACATCAAAAATCACCCACGCGGGTGCGGGTGTAGCATTTACTGCCGCCAGCGCTGCTAACCTGGCGGGCCTGAAAGCATTTCTCGGCGCCTGCACCATCGGCCCGGATAAAGTAAACCAGCTGCGTCATGCACGCTTTTTACCCAACCGCGACGCCCTGATGGCGCACATGAAAAAGCACGCAGAGCTGCTGCAACCACGCTTTGATGCAGTACTGAACGCATTGCAAAATGCGTTTGCGGACACAGACCTGGGTAGCTGGGAAAAACCGGTGGGCGGCTATTTTGTCTCTTTCGACACCCGCCCTGGCTGTGCTCAAGAAACCGTGCGCCTGGCTGCAGAAGC
Source organism: Gilvimarinus sp. DA14 (assembly GCF_024204685.1). NCBI lineage: Bacteria > Pseudomonadati > Pseudomonadota > Gammaproteobacteria > Cellvibrionales > Cellvibrionaceae > Gilvimarinus > Gilvimarinus sp. DA14. The sequence goes on along the minus strand of NZ_CP100350.1, from coordinate 3,273,957 downwards.
CGGAGTGAAGCTGACGCCAGCCGGTGCCACCTTCCCCTATGGCGACGACCCGCAAGACCGCAATATCCGCATCGCCCCTTCAGTACCTTCGGTAGAAGAAGTGGTGGGCGCGATGGAAGTGTTTGTCACCTGCGTCAAACTTGCCTCAGTTCGCAAGGCTTTAGCCGACCAGTAACACGGCGTTCGCTGCAGTAAACAAGCCGCCTGCGGGCGGCTTTTCTTTGCCTTTTGGCTTTGCCCCCTACAGGACATAGCTTCCAGGCATAAAAAAACCACCCGAAGGTGGTTTTTTTATGCCTGGTAAGCGACCGATTGTTAATTCTCGGTAGGCACCAGTACAACGTTAGGAGCTTTGGCGGCGCGAGCGGCATCAGCGACTGCGACATAAACACCAGCATCAGACTCTTCATGCGCCTGAATAATGACCGATGCCTTAGGCAGCTCGGCGCGCATTTGCGCAATATTTGAGCGCACAGAGGCTTCATCGATACGGCGCAGACCATTTTCGCCAAACATCCAGATCTGATTATCGGCACTGATTTGCACCAGGATGTTCGGATCCGCGTTGGGCGGTGGAGGCTCGTCGTTCTCTTCTGGAACATTCACGTCAAGGCCAATTTCCTTAACGAAGGACGCCGTTACGATAAAGAAGATCAGCATGATGAAGACAACGTCCAGCATCGGCGTCAGGTCGATATCATTACTTTCCTCAGAGTTACGGTTTTTCTTTCTACGACTCACCGTACACACTCCCATTATTATGCTAGTGGATGTTCAGAGCCCCTGTAGAGCTTCTAGATGCCCCAAATAGGGGAATTCTATGGGCGGTTATACAGGCCCCTCATATTCGAAGCGCCAATACTACCAGCTTGTGCTGACGCTGACTAACCCATTTCGCCACTTTTTTAGGGCAAATATACGTAAAGGCCTGCACCGCCACCCCCTGCACCAAGCCTAAGTGTCAAACAAACCAATCTGGTCTGGCGTGTCGCTTGCCGGGCTTTGCTCCAAGCGAACCCCAAGGCCGAGCAAGCGCACCTTTTGATGACCCCGTGCCAGCGCTTCGGTTAACAGTGGGCGCATGGCTTCTGGGCCCCATTGCGTGCCGGGACGCTCCACGGTGGTTTGGGTAAAGTCGGCAAATTTGACCTTGACGAAGCCCTTGGCGACAGCAGCCTCCTGATCGATTTTATCCAGGCGGCGCTGCAGTCGCGGCCACAGCTCGTACAGCTTGTCATAGCAAGCTTCTTTACTCGCCAAATCTTCGGCAAAGGTCTGCTCCACACTGACCGACTTGCGTTCGCGCTCGGGAGTTACTTCGCGCTCATCAATGCCGCGGCTGAACCAATACAGCCTGGCGCCAAAGCGGCCAAACATTGTCTGCAACTCATCAATCGAGTAGCGATACAAATCGCGGCAATAAATCACACCTAAATACTGCAACTGCTCGCAGGTTACCCGCCCGACTCCGGGAATCAAGCGCACCGACAAATCGGCTACAAATTTATCCGTATCAACATGTGAAACCTGAAACAAACCGTCTGGCTTGCGCCAGTCACTGGCAACTTTCGCCAGAAATTTATTGCCAGCCACTCCCGCCGACACAGTAATCTGCAATTCGCGAGCGACGTCCCGACGAATTTTTCGCGCGACATCCAGCGCCTGCTGCTCATCAGTTGCGGATGCCGAAACATCCAAATAGGCCTCATCAACCGACAAAGGTTCAAGCAAATCTGTGTAACGCCGGAAGATGCTCATCATGGATGCCGAGACTTCACGATATAAATCCAGGCGGTGAGGCAGCAAAATCAAACCGGGACAAAGACGCAGCGCACGTGCCGTTGCCATTGCCGAGCGCACACCAAATTCCCGCGCGGGATAATTACAAGTAGAAATTACCCCGCGAGCACTGGCACTGCCGCCAATTGCAATCGGCCGATGCACAAGCTCGGGGCGCTCGCGCATCTCAACGGCCGCAAAAAAACAATCCGCATCGATATGAATGATTTGTCGAGACATTCACAACCCAAATAAGCACTGTATAAAAAGTCAGTATAAATCAGTTGTACAGCGGCAAACGATCAGCAAATAAATATTTTGCGATCAGCAAACCGGTCTTTTTACCAGTTAGGCGGGTGAAAACTTTAAAAAAAACGATAAATGCGCGAATAAATTTTATAATTCAACGATTTTTAACTAAAAATGTCGTAAAATGGTTGAAATTCGCCGGTAAAGTCTTAAAGTTTTCACCGCCGGATCTAATTCGTTTACTTTCTTGTTCACAACAATAAAGGAAGCTCACCATGGCTGCTCGTAAAACTAAAGCTGTAAACACAGTTGATCAGTTGGAAAAACAGCTGGCTCAGCTGCAAGACCAACTGAGCAAAGCTCGCGCCGCAGAAGAGAAAACTGCTGCAAAAGCTGTTGAAACCCAACAGAAAGCTGTAACCAAAGCGACCAAAGCTTTGCAAGCAGCCAAAACAAAATTGGCTGCGGCCAAGAAAAAGAAAACCCCTGCGGCCGCCAAGCAGGTTACCACTGCTACTGCGGCGGTTAAAAAAGCTCAGGCTGAAGCCACCTCGGCTCGTCAGGGTCTGGCAGCTGCTAAACAGCAACTGGCCAGCATTAAGTCGGCCAACAAGGTAGCCAAGCAGCACGAAACTGCCATGGCTAAGGCGCAACGTGAACTGGCGAAAAAGCAAAAAATTGCCGATCGCAAAGCCGCTGCCAAAGAAAAAGCCGCTGCCAAAAAAGCCGCTGTACGTCAAAAAGCCGCCGAGCGTAAGGCTGCTGCCAAGGCTAAGCTAGCCGCTAAAAAAGCCGCTGCTAAAGCAAAAGCCGCTGCCAAAAAAGCCGCTGCCAAGCAAAAAGCTGCCGAGAAAAAAGCCGCTGCTAAAGCTCGCGCTGCTGCCAAGAAGGCCGCCGCCAAGCAAAAAGCCGCCGCTAAAAAAGCCAGCACCAAGAGCAAAGCTCGCAAGGCGCCGGCAACTCGCAAAGCCAAGGCAACACCGGCTAAGCGCACCACCGCTGCGAAAAAAGCACCGGCCAAGCGCGGACGCAAGCCAAAGGCTAAGTAAGCCCAAGCGCAGCAAAAAAGCCACCGCAATTCATTGCGGTGGCTTTTTTGTACCTGCCATTTTTTCCACCCCAACCGAACTGACTTACTTATTAATCAGCTTGCGCGGATGAATTTCAATAACGGGCTCGGCCGGCGGCACGAACTCACAATAGGCACGATATTCCAAGGGCTGACGATAATAATCCTGCGCGTTGAAATCCATAGTAAAGCGCACAGCCACCTGTTCACTTTGCTCGACGGGCAAGAGCTCGGCCTCCGGTTGCTGATCAAACAGCCACTGCACCTGCTTCATATTGCGCGTCTGCTCGGCCAGTAGCGCTTTACACCTGGGCCAATAGGCAGCCCTCTCACGCTCCATTCGCAGCTTTTCTCGCTCAGCCTCTATTGCCTCACGCTGCGCTTGTAAGCGCGCCACTTCTTCCTGCCGCGCGATTTCCCGCTCGCGCTCAAGCTGACGCTGCCGCTCCAATTCTGCCTGATAAGCAGCAAAGCTAATACGCCCCTCAGGTCGAGTATCGTCGAGAATGTCGAGAGAATTGCCATCGACCTTCCAGCGATAGGTCAATTCATTGGTATCGCGGCAGGTGTAGCTGAACACCGGAGCCGTCTCTTCGCTGGCATCGATATTTAATGTACCGCTGATAAACCGGGCACACTTCTCAGTCTGCTCCATTAACTGGGCGCCATCGTAAAGCTGGGGCAAATAGCGCAGGTAAGAGCGCGGCAGATGCAATTGTTCAAGCTCTACAGCCTGCAAAGCCGGGCACAAGACTGCAAGCAGAGATAAACTAAAGCGAATTTTGCGGTGTTTGTTCAGCGGCAATTTGCGAGAAAACATAGGCGTGCAAGACCAACAAGGCGTCTTTATCGGGTTCGGTAAACTCTACCCCATAAACAGCGGGTAAGGACTGGTTTTGCTCCTGAGTGCTACGCTCGACACGCGAGCGAACCACGCTTTCTACCACCAGTGGCCAAGAGTGCCCCTGTACTGCAATCTGTGCTTCCAGCCTGATCTTATCGCCAACTTTGGCGATTGGCTCTCGCAGCTCAAGGCGGGCTCCATTAATACTGATATCGGCAATTTGCCCCGAGGTTTGAGGCTTGTCCAGCTCATCTTCGTTGGTGACTGAAGCGGGGTGGTTCACCACCACCCGAGTTGCACTGCGTATTCCTTTAAAAGTTACCGAGTCGGGATAACTGACGTGCAACAAGGGCAGCGGGTCGGTGGTTTGCGCCTCAACCGTGGCGGCAAATAAGCCAATACCATTGGCAATCATCAACCGTACCGCTATACGTTGCCCGGGACGAAAACGCGGGGCTTTGCCGCCCGTGCGCGGCTGGGTAAAAATAAGACTGCGCCCGGCAACCGCACCAACATAGCGGCAGGAGTATCGTTCCGGTTGCCCTGCGCTATTGCTAATTTGCACCTGCAGGGTAGCGCCGTGCACCAGACGTAAATCTTCAAACTCCATTGTCACCAGATACTCCACTTAGCGGCCCGTTTTACCGGGCGTACTTTTAGTTAGCGCTAAAGTATCGCAAGAGCCTTATAGATTTAGCAAGTTAAGCGCCAGAGGGCGGAATTTTTATTTTTGCTGCACGCGCGCCATCAGTTGGGGGGCGGGAGATTGAGCGTGGGGATAGATCGCACCAAAGCGACTATTCCATGCGAGTAACAAATCAGCTAAATCGCGGGCCTGCCCATGGAGCGATTTTAGCTCGTCCAGCGTGTCTTTCGGCCCCATATACAGCTTTACCGCACGATGACGCTCGGCGAGTTCATCCTGTGGGTATTGCGAGCGATAGACCTCAAGCTTCCAGCGCAAACTGTGCACGGTATTGCGGTAGTACAGAAGCTTGGTGTGCAAAGAAATGGGCCTGGTAGACTCAAGATCACCAAAAGCGGCAAAGTCAGCCGAGAACACCAGCACCTCGCGGTAGCCCGTATCCGCCACCACTGTGGCTGATCGTGGCCTATGGGTTAAGCGCGCCAAATCGCCAAACACTTCGCCGGGGGTAATATAGTTTACCGCCTGGCCGGTAAGAGCTTCATCGGCGTATACCGCCAGGCGCCCCTTAAGCAAGAAATAAAGCCCCTGATCACCATCGCCACGATTCAACACCACTTCGCCCGGGCGATAGACGATAAGCCGGGAATGCTGCAGCAGCGCCTCAAACTGATTGGTATCGGATGCCTGAACTGCCTTAAAAAAAGGAATGGCGAACAACAACTGTTCTATCGCCCGGCGATCCAACTTTTCTATCCGCTTAATTTCCATATCGCTCAGCACCCTCTGGTCCGGGCTTTATTTTATATTGCGCAACTAACAGGAACTGGTGTTTAAGGCTAATCATGATCAAAAGGTATCTACAAAACCAATTGTCGGATAAATAAGGGAAGTTCCCGCTTTTCGACAGCACAGTTTTTCGGTAGAGTAAAGGGTATAGTACAAAAAATTGTCGCAGGGGTGTCTTGTCAGACTCTGCGGTCATAAATGCCCAATAACTCTAACACTAAGTGAAGCCACTATATGCGATCCCTCCGCTCAATTCGATATTCGTTGGCGTGTGTAACCACATTCTTGATCGGTCTGTCACATTTTGTGACCGCAGCCCCGCTGCTGAACGGCATGGCCGTGCACCAGGAACTGGGTAAAGACCAGTTTATCGGTGCTATTTACAGTGAAAGTCTCACCGAGAACGCCGATGTATTGCTCGCGGCCGATATGCCCATGCGCATGGAGCTGAAAGTCACCGCCAACAGGGGATTATCGGCGCGACGTTTTAGCCGCATGTGGATTGAGGGCATGGCGATCAACAACCGCTCTGATGCACTGACCGCTCAAGCGGACAACATGGTGGCCTTCACCAAAATGTTTACCGAGCGCCTGCGTGAGGGTGACCATATAGTGTTTGCCCTCACCCCAGGCGAAGGTGTGAGCATTATTGTAGACACAATCACCATCGGTACCATTGCCAACGACGATTTCTTCGCCCTGCTGGCCAGCACTTGGGTAGGCCGGGTTCCCCTGTCCTCCAACTTTCGCGATCAACTGTTAGTTGCGGGTGATGTAAGCGATAGTTTGCGCAGCCGCTATCAATCGCTTAGCCCCACCCCAGAGCGCATTGACCAAGTGGCCGGATGGATCGCTCCAGAGCCGGCCCCTGCCCCCACGCCTGAACCCGAGCCGGAAGTTGCCGCGCAACCGCAAAGTGAGGCGGCCCCCGCTATTGCCGAAGCCGCACCGGTGATTGCCGCACCTAAAATCGAACTTCCAAAAACCGAACTGCCAGCGGCTGAGCCCGCGGCGCAGGCAGCTGCCGAACCCGAGCCAGAGCCAGAGCCCACACCAGAACCTGTTCGCGCAAGCAGTGCAGTAGCGGTTTCCAGTAGTTCGGTAGCAGCGCCCGAGCCAGAACCCGAAGAAGAGGATAGCGAAGATTATGTTCCCACCTTCACCGCCGAGTCGCTGCTGGCCAACCAGCGCTATTTCTCTCGGTTGGTGCGCCAGGTACAGTTAGAAATTGAATACCCTCGACGCGCTCTGCAGCGCGGCTACGAAGGGTTTGTGCGTATCGCCGTAGCACTGGACCGTAGTGGCAACCTGCTTAACGCGGAAATGCTGGAAGAGACGGAGTATTCCATCTTAAACAGTGAAGCAATGGAGGCGGTTGAAGATGCGGCGCCCTACCCCGAGATTCCTGAAATTATCACGGGCATCACCCACGAGTTCACCATCCCTATTACCTTTGCCCTGCGCAGAGAATAAAAAAAGCCCGGGTCTTGGCCCGGGCTTTTTATTTTGCCTCACCGATTAGAGATTAATGCTCGCGCGTAGCTCTGAAGCGTACATCGGGATAACGCTCTTCGGCAAGCGATAAATTAACCCGGGTAGGAGCCAAGTAAGTCAAATGGCCACCGCCGTCGATACACAGGTTATCAGCGCACTTGCGCTTAAACTCTTCGAATTTTTTCGCATCATCACATTCAACCCAGCGAGCTGTGGCAATATTCACCGGCTCGTACACCGCTTCCACCTTGTACTCATCCTTCAAACGGTAGGCAACCACTTCAAACTGCAGCACCCCCACAGCGCCGACAACAATGTCATTGTTATTCAAAGGAAAGAAAACCTGAGTTGAACCCTCCTCCGACAGCTGCTGCAAACCTTTTTGCAGTGCCTTAGTTTTGAGTGGATCTTTCAGGCGAATACGGCGAAACAGCTCAGGGGCAAAGTGCGGAATGCCCGTGAACTTGAGCGCTTCACCTTCGGTAAAAGTATCGCCGATCTGAATCGTGCCATGGTTGTGTAAGCCGATAATATCTCCGGAAACCGCCTCTTCTACCGACTCGCGATCGCCGGCCATAAACGTTACCGCATCGGAGACTTTAACGTCTTTGCCAATGCGTACGTGCCGCATTTTCATCCCTTTCTTATACACCCCAGAACAAACCCGCATAAAGGCAATCCGGTCGCGGTGCTTAGGGTCCATGTTGGCCTGAATTTTAAAAACAAAACCAGAAAAACCCTCTTCAGAAGACTCGATAAACCTCTCGTTGGTATCGCGGCCAATAGGTTTGGGCGCCCACTCGACAAAACCATCGAGCATTTCACGCACACCAAAATTACCTAAAGCCGTGCCAAAGAAAACCGGAGTCATACGCCCGGCCAGATACTCATCCAACTCAAACTCGTGGGTAGCACCGCGCACCAGTTCAATCTCGTCGCAGATGTCCTCGTACTCGTCCCCTAACAGCTGCCGCGCCTCGTCGCTATCAAGGCCCTTAACCTGTTCATCCTCAGGGATCGTATGCCCCTGCCCAGAGCGATACACATGGATAGTGTCGGTATAAAGATTGTAGACGCCCTTAAAGTGCTGCCCCATCCCCAGCGGCCAATTGATGGGCGCAGCGGCAATTTTCAACACATCTTCAACTTCGTCCATTACCTCAATAGGGTCGCGGGTATCGCGATCCATCTTGTTGATAAAAGACAAAATTGGCGTATCGCGCAGCCGACAAACCTCCATCAGCTTGATGGTTCGATCTTCCACACCCTTGGCGCCGTCAATTACCATCAACACCGAGTCAACTGCCGTGAGGGTGCGGTAGGTATCCTCCGAAAAATCCTCGTGCCCGGGCGTATCCAACAGGTTTACGGTGCGGTCTTTGTAGGGAAACTGCATGACCGACGAGGTCACCGAAATACCCCGCTCCTGCTCCATGGTCATCCAGTCCGATTTGGCATGAGGGCCTTTTTTACCCTTGACCGAGCCCCCCACTTGAATGGCATTACCGAACAACAACAGCTTTTCGGTAATAGTGGTTTTACCGGCATCCGGGTGAGAAATAATCGCAAAGGTACGACGCTTTTGGATTTGCTTGAGCAAAGCGGGATTGGCCATGAGTTTACTTAAATAGGGTCGGTTAACAGAGGGGCGGTATTGTCCATCAAATGCACAACGGACACAATTGCCTGTTGCTGGCCCCCTCACTCAAGAGTAAGTGCCAGCACGCGAAAATATTAGATGTGAAATTTAATTCCCAGAGCGGTTAACTCTGGTAGGCGTCGGCAGCGGCAATAAAGTACGGGTTTAACACAGACTCTTTTTGGTTATAGGGCAAATGCCGGCCCGATTCCGTTTCAATAATTTTACCACCGGCACCGACTAAAACTGCGTGAGCGGCACCGGTATCCCACTCGCTGGTGGGGCCGAGGCGCGGGTATAAATGCGCTTGGCCTTCCGCCACTAAACAGATTTTGAGCGAACTCCCCATGCTGGTAATGCGCGGGTTATCAAATCGGGCGATAAAATCGGCGAAGGCTTCACTTTGGTGTGAGCGGCTGCCCACGATACACCAGCCGCTGGAATCGGTCGGCACATCGGCTACCCGAATAGCCTGAGTGTCACCATCTTTAACTTTAAAGCTGCCGTCTACCGCCCGGCCTCCGTAATAGGTAATGCCGAGCGCAGGCGCCACCACCACACCCCATACAGGATGGCCATCGACGATGTGCGCAATATTCACGGTAAATTCATCGTTCTTTTTAATAAATTCTTTGGTGCCATCTAATGGGTCGACCAACCAGTATTCACGCCAGGCTTGCCGGGTGTGCCAGCTGATATCGGCACTCTCTTCCGACAGCACGGGAATGTCCGGGGTAAGAGATTCCAGCGCTTTTTGAATGTGCTGATGGGCCGCTAAATCAGCCTCGGTGAGCGGGCTGTCATCGTCTTTATGTGCAACAGAAAAGTCGCGCTGGTAAACCTGCATAATCAGGTCACCGGCCTGCTCCGCCGTTTCAATGACTTGCGGGTAGTCGGGTGTATTACTCATGGGGCATCCTGAAGGGAATTCTATTGGGATAAGACCTGCAGTATATGTTTGACGCTGTCGGCAACACTGAGGGTGCTGGTATCAATGGTGATTTCGGCGTTCTCCGGCACCTCATAGGGATCGCTGATACCGGTAAACTGCTTGATAACACCAGCGCGGGCTTTTTTGTACAGCCCCTTGGGGTCACGCTGCTCACACACAGACAAAGGTGTTTCCAGATAAACCTCGACAAACTGGCCGTGTTTGAAAATTGAGCGCACCATCTGTCGGTCGCGTTTGTAGGGTGAAATAAACGCGCAAATCACCACCAGCCCCGAGTCCACCATCAGCTTGGCCACCTCGCCCACGCGGCGGATATTCTCCGCGCGATCGGACTCAGTCATACCCAAATCTTTGTTCAGTCCATGGCGAACATTGTCGCCATCCAGCAGAAAAGACTTCACACCATTCTCGTGCAAGGTGGCATCCAGAGCATTGGCAACAGTGGATTTACCCGCGCCAGACAGCCCGGTAAGCCATATACAGCGCGGGGTTTGCTCCATCAATCTCGCCCTGTCCAGCGGGCTGACAGTGCATTTATGCCACACCGCATTGGAGGGCAAATTAATATTCTTCAGCTCGTAGGGCGTGTTGCTGTCGCTCATGTCTATCCCTGGGGTCTCTACCGAATGGCGCATTGTACCTATTCCACCATAGCTACAGAAGCGCAGTGGCCCGCAAAGTGGTTATCAAGTGTAACGAACAAACCTTATCACGCCGCTGTAACAAGGTCGCCCTGATACCGATCAACAGAATGGGAGGCACATTCTAGCGCTCGGTTACCTGCTTACGCAGCCAATGCCAGGCCCAACCGCCCACCAGTACATTGGTCACCGCGGTAGCCGCGAACAAACCATTCAGCCCCCAAACCAGCTGCAGCAACCAGGCTAAGGGCAAAAAGACCAGCAATACGCGACTGGCGGAGAGCAACATGGCGGGCCAGGGTTTGCCCAGGCCGTTAAAGGCCGCATTCACAGACATCACCAACCCGTAGGCACCGTAACTAAAAGGCACAATACTGAGATAGAGTACCGCCACCGCGGCGACCTCGGCATGATCGGTAAACAACCCGGCGATGGGTCCGCTTAAAAGCCAAAGCAGCAGTGCCAGCAAAGCCCCAAACCCCAGGCAAAATACGCTTAATACCTTGTGCGCCTGCTTAAGTCTGGACTGAATACCGGCGCTGTGGTTCTGGCCGAAAAAGGGCCCGACCACACCAGATAGTGCATAAAAAGCAATCAGCGCCAGGGGCTCAACGCGCACGGCAATGCCCATGCCCGCTACCGCATCTGTGCCGTAGCGCGCGACCATCATCACCACAATACCGCTGGCCAGGGGAATAATAATATTGGATGCCATGGCCGGCAGCCCAACATGCACAATGCTGCGCCAAGACCGCACAATGGCCGCCCAGGGAGCGAAAGGTGTAGTTAGCAAGCCCACTCGGGCGCGCAATATGTAAAGTGCGATCATCAGCGTCAGGCCGCGGGTAATTAAGGTAGCCCAGGCTGCGCCGGCCAACTCCAAACGAGGCAATCCCCACAGGCCAAAAATAAGCAGCGGGTCCAGCAGTGCATTAAACACAGCGGCAGCGCTCATCAGTGTGCCCTGCACCCGGCTCATCCCCATAGCGCGCAGCGATGCCAAAGCCACCATGGGCACCAGCAAACAGGGCGCGCTGAAGTACCAGATACTCATGTACTGATGAATAAGTGGCAACAATTCGCTGGAGGCGCCCAGCAGGGTAAATAGCGGATCGATCGTAAACCAACCAATCGCACAGACACTGACGGAAATTAGCAGAGTTAAAGTGACCGCATCGGTCGCCAGCCGCTGAGCATCATTGGCCTCACCCGCTCCCACACTGCGCGCCACCGCCGATGACGTGCCCGCCCCTAGGCCGATACCAATACTGGTCAGCACCATCACCACCGGGAAGGTAAAGCTCATCGCGGCTAGATGTGAATTGCCCAGCTGAGCAACAAAGAAAGTATCGACCACATTAAACGACATGGTCGCCAACAGCCCCCACACCATGGGCAAAGCCAGGGCGCGCAATTGGGATGAAACCCGGCCTTCTGTCATGGTGGCCTGTAACGGAGGCATGGAGTGGAACCTGTTTCTGCGGAGGGAGGCGAGTATAACAGACGCCCAACGGTGATCCAGGCGCACTGCCTCAGCGCCCGAGGCAGTGAGTGCTGAGTAAGCCCCGTCCCACCCTATACGGTTACGGCGACTTACTCAAAAGCTGCGATGTTTCAGATGTCGGGGACGCAGTCCGGTGATAAGCAAGATGGCGGCGTAGATGGCGGCGCCTGCGGCGCATAGGGCGGCCAGGCGCCAGATGCGGTCAAACGCACCCCACTGTATCCACTCGGGCCAGAGCATTGTGGCAGCGTAGAGCAACACCCCCATCGCGGTGTTAGCCAGCAATAACTGCAACAAAAAGCGGCCCCAGCCCGGCTGACGCCAGAATATCTTCCGGCGGCGCAGGCCCCAGTAGAGCAGACCGCTGTTTATATAAGCCGAAGCCGCCGTCGCCAGGGCCAGGCCCACATGGCCAATGCCGTAGTAAAAATGCAGCGGCACCACAAAAATCAGGTTCAACACCATGTTGGCCGCCATGGCGATAATGCCAATGCGCACCGGGGTTTTCATATCCTGGCGGGCGTAAAAGCCAGGGGCCAGCACTTTAATCAGCATAAAAGCCAACAAACCCAGGGCGTAGGCACGCATACTTAGGGCCGCCATATCCGTATCCGCCGCTGTGGTGGCGCCGTATTGAAACAGAGTAACCAGAATTGGCTCGGCCAGAATCAGCAGCGCCACCACGGCGGGCAAGGCAATCAAAAACACCAGGCGAAGCGCCCAGTCCAGAGTACTGGCAAAACTGGCGGGGTCTTTACCGGCGTGCTGGCGCGACAAGTTGGGCAAGATAACCGTGGCGATAGCCACCGCAAACACCCCCAGGGGCAAATCGGCCAAGCGCTCGGAATAGTAAAGCCAGGAGATACTGCCATCGGGCAGCAAGGAGGCAATCACCGTATCCAGCAGCAGGTTTATTTGACTGACGGACACCCCAAACAGCGCCGGCACCATCAAGGTCAAAATGCGTTTAACCCCGGGGTCGCGCCAATCCACCTTGGGCGAGGGCACCAACGCGATGGGTTTTAAAAACGGCAACTGAAACAGCAACTGCAACACCCCGGCGGCCAACACACCCCAGGCCAGTCCCAGCGCCGATGGGTCAAACATAGGGGCGACGACCAAGGCGGCGACGATAAGCGCCACATTCAATAACACCGGGGTAAACGCTGGTATTGCAAAGCGGTCGTAGCTGTTGAGAATGGCGCCTACCAAACCGGTTAGCGAAATCAGCATCAGATAGGGAAAGGTGATGCGAATCATCTCGGTGGCCAGGGCAAACTGCTCGGGGTCACCGCGAAAGCCTGGCGCAAATACTGTTGCCACCAAAGGCGCGCCCAACACCGCCAGCGCGGTCACCAGCAGCAACACCAATCCCAGGCCCCCGGCTACCCGATCCACCAGCGCCTTGACCGCCGCGTGAGAGCCATTTTGCCGATACTCCGACAACACCGGCACAAACGCCTGGGCGAAAGCCCCTTCGGCAAACAGGCGGCGCATAAAGTTGGGAATCTTGAACGCTACGAAGAAAGCATCGGCCCCGCCACCGGCGCCAATGGTGTGGGCAAACACCACATCGCGCACCAACCCCAGCACCCGCGAGCTCATGGTCATGGCGCCCACCTTGCTGCTAGAACGAAGTAGGCCGGGCTTGGCGGGCGGCTTATTGGCCGAGGGCTGTGGGGTTTCTAACTGACTCACGCGGCATCCTGTGGGCGGTTACAAGAGCGCCATTATCCATATCAACCACGCGATTGAACAGCACACCAATTGCAAATATACATGATAATCTTTACCATCCGCACAAATTTCGCAGAACGGATAACTTCATGCTTAAACGATCACCTCTCTTTCTCGCCGTAGCCCTCGCCTCGCCCCTAACTCAGGCAGCCGACTCTGAACCCAGCGCCGAGAAACTGGAAACCATGGTCGTCACCGGCCGGGCCCAGTCTCTGTATCGCGCCAACAACTCCTCGGTATCGACCCGTATTGATGCCGACCTGTCGCGGGTGCCTGCCTCGGTGCAAATCATTAACGCCGAGCTAATTGAAGACCAGGGCGCGCGGGATGCGCGGGATCTATATCGCGATATCAGCGGCGTGAGCGTATTCAGTTATTCGGGCATTACCTTTCGCGGCTTCCGTCAGGATGATGCGTTGTACGACGGCCTGCGCGGCGACCCCTACGCGGGCTTTACCGTACCGCGCACCTTTGGCGTTGACCGCCTGGAAATACTTAAAGGCCCCAGTGGCGCCATCTACGGTGCCGGCGCGCCGGGCGGGTTGATTAACTACGCCACCAGCCAGGCCAGCCTGGAGCAGTACGGCCGCGCCCAGATTGTGGTAGGCGATTACGACTTAACCGGGGTGAACGTGCAGGCCACCGGCGGTTTTGGCGACAGCGACTTTGGCTACCGGGTAGCCATGCTTAAAGAGACCGAAGAGCCGTTTCGCAACAACAGCACCAACGACAACGACCAGGGCGACTTAGGTTTTATTTGGCAGCCGGGCGTCGACACCAGCGTGCAAGTCAAATATTCGTTTGTGGATCAAACTCTGGGGGCCAACCGTTTGCGCGGCGTGCCGGTGGATGAAGACGGCGAGTTTTTGGTGGACCCCAGCTGGAACCACAACGAACCCACCGACTTTTTAAGCCTGAGCGCCGATGTGTTCTACTCGCGCCTGCAACACGCGTTTAACGACAGCGTCAAACTGGATGCGGCGGTTCGCTACTATGAAAACCAAGAGCTGCAGAACTATCACGAGCCGCGCGGACTTTACGACTCCAATGACGATGGCGTAGACGACATGATGGCGCGCCAGTTTCGCGACCAAGTGCGCAACAGCGAAGGCACCAGCGCTTACGCCAACTTAATTTACGAATTTAACACCGGCGGCATCAGCCATCAGCTGCTGACGGGTTTTGATATTTATGACCTGGACAGCGACTTTAAAGCCAAGCGCGGCAGCCCCGTAACCGATGGCGGCGTTGTGCCACCACTAAGTCTTTACGATCCGGTTTACGGCCAGACCTCTCGCGCCCAGTACGGCCTGGATGATCGCGACTGGGAAAGCGAATCGCAATCGGGGCTGACCCAATCGGGCCTGTATGTGCAGGACTTAATCGGATTATCCGACGCCTGGGATGTGCTGGTTAGTCTGCGTTTTAACGACTTTGAAAGCACCAGCGGCACCGCCGAAGACAGCGACACCGCCCTCACCTACCGCCTGGGCACGGTTTACCACTTAACCGACAACCTCAACTTTTACGCCAGCTACAGCGAGGGCTTTGAGCCGCAAAGTGTTTCGAGCCAGGACGAAGAAAAAGGCGGCCCCTTTGCCCCGGAAGAAAGCCAAAGCTTTGAAATTGGCAGCAAGCTCACTCTGTGGTCGGGCCGCGCGCAGTTAAACGTCGCCGCCTACGAAATTGAAAAAACCAATGTCGTGCAATCCGACCCGGCGGGCGATGTCGGCGGCGACGGCGTGGACGACTTAATTGCCGTGGGCAAGGTGCGCAGCCGCGGGGTAGAAATGGACTTAAGCGCCGACCTACTGCGCCACTGGACCATGACGTTGAATTACGCCTACAACGACACCAAGGTTCTCGAAGCCACCAGCGGCATCACCAACGCCACCGGCGATCGGTTTGCCAACACCCCGCGCAACCTGCTGGGGCTGTGGACGCGCTACGACTTTCCCTCCATTAACTCGGCATTCGCTTTTGGGGTGGACTACAAAGACGAGCAAATCGGCATTCAGGGCGATTATGTGAAACCCTACACCGTGTTCGACGCCAGCTGGCAAAGCAGTTTTGACCAGTGGAAACTGCAACTGAATGTCAGCAACCTGTTCGATGAAGAGTACGCCGAAAGTGGCTTTATTACCCGCACCGGTCACTTCCCCGGTGAACCGCGCCGTGTGGTGGCCACCATCAGCCGCGAGTTTTAACACTCAGTGGCGCGGCGGATGAACCGCAAACAGTGGTTTAGTCTGCACAGCTGGGCGGGCATAAAATTCAGTCTGTTGCTGTTTTTTATCTCGCTCACCGGCACTCTGGCGGTGTTTGCCTATGAAATCGACTGGCTGCTCACGCCCGAACTACGGGTAGAAGCACCAGCGGATGGCAAGGAGCGTCCGGCCGGTGAACTGCTGGCCGCCGCCCACACCGCCAACCCCGACTGGACGGTCAGCTCTCTTAATCTGGGCCTGCCGCGCTTTATGGCGGCCGAAGCCATTGCCCGCGATGAAAGCGGCGAGCTGCAGCGAATTTACATCAACCCCTACACCGCCGAGGTGACCGGAACCGCCCCGTGGTTTAACGCCCACCGATTTCTCCGCCAGACCCACCGGCATTTAATGCTGCCGCTCAAATGGGGCCTCACCATTGTCGGGCTGCTCAGCATCCCCTTGTTATTGTCATTTTTTTCGGCGTTTTTTATTTACAAAAAATGGTGGCGCGGCTTTGCCAAAACGCCCATCAGTGGCGATACCCCCAGACGCTGGTGGGGCGACCTGCACCGCTGGTTGGGTATTTGGAGCCTGCCATTTATCGGTCTTATCGCCCTAACCGGCCTGTGGTATTTGATAGAGCGCTGGGGTGGCTCGGCGCCCGCCGCAACCAGCCTTTTACCCGAAGCGGAAGCTCAAGCACAACCACAAGACGCTGCCAGGCTGACTTCAGCTATCAATCAAGCCCTGGCGCAGAACCCGGGCTTTGAGCTCAAGCGCATTCTGGTATTAAAAGACAAACCCCTGCTACTACAGGGCGAGGACACGGCGATATTGGTGCGCGATCGCGCCAACACCATCGCGGTTGACGCCAATACCCAAACCCTTATCGGCCAGATTAAAGGCGAGCAGTTGAGCGTTCACCAGCGCATTGCCGAAGCCGCCGACCCACTCCACTTTGGCACCTTTGCCGGTTATCCCAGCAAAATCATCTGGTTTATCTGGGGCCTGGCCATGACCATTCTGTCGGGCAGTGGCGTCTGGTTGTGCGCTCTGCGCCTTGGCAGTCGCCGCAAAGGCCCCAATCCCCGCGCCGCCTGGCGGCTGATTGGCCACAGCCGCTGGCTCCAGCTGGCACTGGTGTTGGCGAGTCTCGGGCTCACCCTGCCTTTCTTTTTTGCTTGACAGCTTAACCGCCGCCCGATACTGTATATCCAAACAGTATCGCAATGGAGGTTAACCATGGCAGTAGTCGCCGTCTGGAAATGTGACCGGGATGGAAAGATGTTTGATGATAAAAAAGCCGCCGAAGCTCACGACAAAATGTTGGAGCTGGCAGCCAATATTACCGACCTGATTGAAAATTCCGTTAAAGGAATCAGCGAAGAACACAGCGAAGCCATTGGCCTGTTGCTGGCGCGCAATAGCGAGAAGCTGGCCAAGGCCTGTAAAGGCAAGCCAGAGGCTTTATTAGAGGTAGACGAAGACTCCAGCGTAACGCCCCTGGCCGCCAACCAGTAAAACCACACCCTTCACCACGCGCCGGATGACCACCACTCATCACCACAACGGCGCACGCGGCGTCGCACCGCTTCCACAACGCGCCGTCGCTTCTTCACCGCTGCATTCGCCTCAACGATGCGGCGGTTTTTTTATCGGTTGAATAAATAAGAAGGATGTCGATCAGCTCGACACAGCACCCAGAAAAGTACAGAAATCAGTGGGCCACAATGCCGCGAATCACAGCGGCGATACCGGCAATGGCGGCAATAGAGAGAATAATAGGGCGCAAGGCGGTAAAGGGTAAACGGTGTACCAAATGCCCCGACAACCAAAACCCGATAAAGACACCAGGGCAGGTCGCCAGAAAGAGCTTAAGCTCTGTCATGCCAATATAACCGGCGGGCGCCAGAGCAACCACACTGGCAAGGCTGGCAAAGAGAAAAAACGCCGACAGGTTGGCGCGCACCAAAGGGCCTGTCTCGTTTTGGTAAATAAGGGCGATGGGGGGGCCACCGACAGCGGTAATAGTGCCCATATAACCCGAGGCGCCGCCAGCAAAAATACTGTTGCGATCCGTCAGACGGGGCTTAACGCCCAATACACTCATCCCCACTGCCAGCAGTATCAGTACTCCAAAGGCTAAATCGAACCCCTGGGCACTTAATACCGTAAGTGTTAGCGCTGCCAAAGCTGTGCCAATAATATTGCCGCCTATCGCATAGTGCACCTGGCGAAAGCTAAGGCTCTGGTGATTGCGAATAAGCATCAGAATGTTAAGCAATACCGCGTTAATCAGAGCGACACCGGGCAAGAATGCCGGACTGATCAAAAACAGCAAGGGCGCCGATAAGGTGCCGATACCATAGCCGGCCACGCCCTGCAGGCAGGAGCCAGCAAGCAGCGCCAGATTGGCGAGCAGTATTTGCAGCAGACTGATATCGGACAAATGGGTACTTCCTGAGAAACTCAACAACTCATTATCAATATGTCATACAATTTTAACGGTAGAATGGCCTCCCAGGCGACCCTTTTTGCAAAACTTTCTGTGTTTTTCGCGCCATAGTGCCGAAATCAGCGCCCTTAGTGCGCAGCCTGCAGCAAAAACCAAACCACTTATCCCCCCATGGAGATTCATCTTAACCGCCCCCATACTACAGGGCTGTTAACCTACCAACGGGAGAGCACCTATGGAATACAGCACACTGGGCCACAGCGGGCTGTCTGTATCGCGGGTTTGCCTGGGCACCATGACCTGGGGAACACAGAACAATCAAGCCGATGCCAACGCCCAAATTGAATACGCGCTGGCGCGGGGTATCAATTTTATCGACACCGCCGAAATGTACGCGGTACCCCCCACGGCCGACACCTACGGCACTACCGAAACCATTATTGGCAACTGGATTGCCGCCAACCCGGGCAGGCGCGACGAGTTTTATCTCGCCAGTAAAATCGCCGGAAACGGACTTAAATACATTCGCGGTGGCGGTGATATTACTGGCGAAGCCATCCTCAAAGCCATTGACGATTCCCTCGCCCGACTGCAAACCGACTATATCGATCTGTACCAGCTGCACTGGCCCAACCGTACCTCGCCACACTTTGGTAAACACGCACCGGGGCGCATTAACTTTACCGATGTGGACACCGCGGCGCACTCGGCGCAAATGCTGGAAATTTTGCAGGCGCTGGATGAAAGCGTGCAAGCGGGCAAAATTCGCCATTTTGGTTTATCGGATGACACCCCGTGGGGCATCAACGAGTATGTTCGCCTGGCCGAGCAACACAAGCTTACCCGCGTCACGGCCATTCAAAACGAATTTAACTTGCTACACAGCAAAGACTGGCCCTACCTGATTGAAAACTGTGTCCATCAACAAGTGGCTTTTTTACCTTGGTCGCCGCTAGCAGCCGGCGCCCTCACGGGTAAATATTTAAACGGTGCCCGCCCCGAAGGCAGCCGCTGGAGTAAAGCGCAGCGCAATGGATTATTCCGCGATACCGAACAGAGCAATGCTGCCGTAGGCGCTTATTGTGATGTGGCGCAAAAGCATGGATTAACCCCCGCGCAATTAGCGCTCGCCTGGTGCGACCAAGTCGATGGCGTTACCTCAACGATTATCGGCGCCACCAGCATGGACCAACTTAAAGAAGACATTGATGCCTTTGCCATTACCCTCAGCGACTCTGTTCTCGCGGATATTGCCGAGGTGCACAAAGAGTTTCCGGTACCTTTTTAGGGCCCGGAAACTTAAGCGGCTGCTACAAGCGGAAGATACGAATATTATCCAGCAGCACCGACGACAGTGACTGCAGGGTTTCGCCCTCTTGCCTGGTGGTTTCGGCCACCGCATCTACTTCCTGGGCCAGCGAGCGTATGCTGGCAATACCATCGTCAATATCGCGGGCCACCTGGGCCTGCTGTTCGGCGGCCGACGCAATGGTATGGTTGCGCCCGGCAATCTGCTGGATATCCTGTTTTACGCTGTCGAGCGACTGCACTGCCTCGCTGGCCAGCTCGCTCGTCGCTTGCCCCTGAGCCGTAGAGCTTTCAATGGAGGCTACCGCCGATTGCACATTATCCTGAATCGCGCTGATCATCTCTTCAATCGAGTGGGTCGACGCTTGAGTTTTGCTGGCCAAGTTGCGCACTTCATCGGCCACTACCGCAAAACCACGGCCCGCATCCCCGGCGCGGGCCGCTTCGATGGCAGCATTCAGAGCGAGTAAATTCGTCTGCTCGGCAATCGCGCGAATAACATTCAACACCTCACCAATGTCCTGGCTTTTAACGGCCAAAGCCTGAATTAATTCGGAGGTGTTTTGCGTTTGCTGCAGCATAGTGCGCAGCGAACTCACCGTGTGCTCTACCCGCTCGGACGAGTCCTGCGAGGAACGCAGCGCCGCCTCGGATTCGGCCGAGGTCGCCACGGCGTTTTCGGCTACTTCGTTAACCGAGCCGCTCAT
Source organism: Gilvimarinus sp. DA14 (assembly GCF_024204685.1). Lineage (NCBI taxonomy): Bacteria > Pseudomonadati > Pseudomonadota > Gammaproteobacteria > Cellvibrionales > Cellvibrionaceae > Gilvimarinus > Gilvimarinus sp. DA14. The sequence continues at coordinate 3,253,937 of NZ_CP100350.1, read as the reverse complement.
TTCACTGATTGCCCGCGAAGCGTCCTGCAATTGATTATTTTGCTTGTCAGCCAGCTCAGCACCGCGCACCGTCACTTCGGAAATTTTTCCCGATGAGCTGCTCAACTGATCGGCCGATTCGCGAATCGCCCCCACTGTAGTGCGCAATGATTGGCGCATAGTCTCCAACGAGCGCATCACCTCGGTGGTTTCATCTTTACCACTGGCCACAATAGGCTCGCTCAAATCTCCCGCAGCAATGGACTGGGCAACGGTAACCGCGCGGCGCAGCGGCGCGGTGATAGAACGCGCGATCAGTACTGCCGCTACCACCGCTAGGGCAATTGCGCCAAGAGTAATTAACCAACTCACCAGCGCAAACCCCGAGGTAAGTTCGCGAGTCTCACGGGTGATAACGTTATTTTGCCGCTCTTTCAAATCGATAAATTCGTTAATTAGCTTTAACCATTCGATAAACGCGGGCTTGGCATCGGCCAGCATGGTATCTGTTGCCGCCTGGCGCTGCCCTCCATTGCGCAGAGCAATAACCCTCTCAATAATCGGTATGGTTCGCGCCTCAATATTTTTGATTTTTTGCAGCGCTGCCATTTCCGCAGGATCGTTTTGCTGTTCACTGGCTAAAAGCGCATCCAACTTTTGCGCCGAATCGGCATAGTCGGCACTCAGGCTGCGGATTTCCTGTACCGCCTCTGCCACCTCAGCGGCATTGGGTACCATCACCACATCGCGAAGCGAGATGGCGCGATCGTGCACACTGCCGCGAAAGTTAATTGCGTAGCGTTGCTTTACGCTGTTTATGTCATTGATGGTGGTTAAGGCGCTGCCCACACTGGACATTTTCCATACAGAAAATAACGTCAGTAACACCATTAACACAATGACGAAGGCAAACCCTATTGCCAGGCGCAAGCCAATTTTTAATCCCATGAGCACTTAGCTCCTCGCAGTTGCAATCTTTGTAAGTCAAAGCGCCTGTTTCAACCACAGGGCCTAATATTTCTCAACTCATCCGGCGGCTATAATGCGCCGCCACAAGCCAAAGGTTTAGTACGTGCCTTTAACGCAGAATTTCGACGCAAATTCAGCCGCTTGTTAAGGGGGTATAAACGACCCCTAGTTATCGACTCCAAACCGGTTTCGCTTTAACAGTCTAGTCAAAATTTGCGAAAATTGGCGGCAAAATACGCAGATATAAAAACCCACACAAAACAAAAAAAGGGCGGATCGATTGATCCGCCCTTTTCTCTGTTACACCTACAATACAGATTAATTACAACAACGCACTCTGCCCCTAGGGAAAGTCCGGCAACTCGTCCAGGGTAATCACCCACTCGTGGTTATACACATGTGACTTGTGCGCGTTGGTATTAAAGTACTCACCGGTCCAGAAGTTAGAGGAACTGGTCACACCCTCGGCGGTATCACCGTCATTCCAAACCATAAACCACAACCACCAGGCACCATCGGCGGCCATTTGGTCCGGGTCGGGAATGTTGCTGTTTTCACTCAGCGCGACCATTTTCACCTCGTGAGGATAAGCGGCGGTCAGCTCGTACACATCAATCTGCGATTCGTAGTTTTGCTGGCCGTCGTAGATATCGTGGCTGACAATATCCACATACTCATCGCCGGGGTACCAGGCGCCGCCCTGACCGTTCCACACCCAAATCAGATTATCCAGGCCGTAATGGTTGGTCAGGCGCTCGTACAAATAGCGCCACAACACCACCTGGGCGTAGGCGGCGGGCACATCGTCGGCGCGATCAGTGCGGCCCCACCAGAACCAACCGCCCGAGGCCTCGTGCAGCGGGCGCCACAACACCGGCACACCGGCGTCTTCCAAGCGCTGTAGTTCGGCGGCAATCATATCCACATCCGCTTCGATGTTGGCAAAGCTTTCACTCGCGGTGTCCAGCTCGCCGTTTACAACGGGAATGACAAAGTCGGTGTCTTCGGTGTAAAACTCGCCAATAACACCCTCGGCCGCATTCGGATCGCGCCAGTGCCAGGTAAAACTTACCAGGCCGCCCTGGTTCCAGTACTCGATGGCCTCTTCGGTTTGGGTCAGCCCGGAAATGCCGTTCCAGTACAAACCGTAGTTCATAAAGTCGTAGCCCATCATCGCCGGAGCGCGGCCGGTATCGTTAATCACACGCTGGGTTTGATCAATCGCATCTTGCCAGGTCTGATCCATCTGCCCCGAGAGCATATAACTGCCCCAAATGGACTGCAGATAATCGTAAACCGCCACAGTGCTGGCACTGGCATTAGGGTTTACCGGCAAATCGCGCATGGCGCTTTGCTCACTGCTCCCCATACCCGGGCACATGCTCTGCGACAAACACACTGCGCCGCTTTCACTGCCCCAGCTGCCGTTATCGGCAGAACACAAGGTAATTTGTTCAGCGCCTATCTGGCAGTAAGGAAAATCACCCGGGCCCGGGTCGGCAGCCGACTCATACACAATGCACGAATAACTGTTCTCCCAACCCCAGCCATCGCCATCTGGATCTGACGCCGCATTGCGACAGTAAGGCCAACCGTTACTGGCAGAGTTTGGAATAACATCGCCCGCGCTTGAGGAAGACGAACTGGTGGATGAACTGGAAGATTCTGAACTTGAGCTCGAGGACTCTGAACTTGAAGAGGACGAACTCGAAGATGATTCTGAAGAACTACTGGATGACGAACTGCTGGACGAAGAGCTGCTTGAGCTTCCACCGCCACCATTAACCTCTAGCGCCACCAGCTCAGGCAAATAGTTCTCCGTGGCATTGGCCGTGGCACAAAAACCAAAAGAGGCACTACCGCCGGCACCAACCTGGCCGTTATAACTCATATTGGTAACACGGCTGCCACTTAAATTGCCGTTCCATAAGTTATTAATGGACGAATTATTGGTTTGCAGTGTCACCTCCCACTCGCTCAAAGCAGCGCTGCCGCCATTGTCCACTGAAACCGATGCACAATAACCACTACCCCAGTCATTCTGAACGGTCAAAGTGGCAGATGTTTGATTAATACCGGTAACGGTATTTGCCTGAGCGACACTGGCCGCCAACGCAAATGTTGCCGCAAACGCCACAGGTAAAACAGGCCTTAATCGTATATCTATCATTGGTTCACTCCATTGCTTTAAATTATTGTTAAACAACTCAGAAACAGAGCTAAACGGGACATCCTCAGCAGGCAAAAAAACAATAAAACCCACTGCTATTAATTACGGTTTTCCAGGTTTACAACCGAGAAAAAAGTTCAACTAGAACCGTAAATTTATCGGCAAAGAACAACACACCACTTTGGCCAAAAATGTGTAACCGATACCATTCAGCTCGCGCACATCATTCGCCGAACAGAATAAAAACACCGAGAAATTCATCACAACAACAAAAGCCATATCAATGAAAATACAGAAATGAGATCTAGAGCAAAGAAGCTGGGCGTATAAATCGTTAGTTATCGTTATCAAATTTATTGCGTGTAATTGTTTGGCGTTTTTAGCAACAAAATAGACGGCCAAAAACGACAGCTTCGCCCAATAAAAATCAGACAAAAGAAATAATAAAAAGCGTCACAAATTGTGGCCGCAACAGAATTTCCAGTACAGCATAGAGAAAAGAAAACAGCTAAGGGCGCGCTGCGGCTTTAAGGTAATCGTGATGAAAAAGCGGGTGCTCTCCATAGCGGGTTTCATAATCGGAATAACCCAACTCAATCAGAAGCCGACCATATTCCCAGTCATTCGTCCAAAATGAACAAATCGGCCGGCCGTAATAGCCGATACCCCAGCAGTACAGAGTGCCCTTTCCCCCTCAAGCTTAGCGCGAGCAAACCGTTCGGCCTCGATTCCTCGTGCCGTGTTCGATTCGGCGGTATCGACATTCCCCACCCGCACTAAAAACGACATATCCTCATGTACAAAGCGATCGTCTACCCGCATGCTGTGGGTGGTATTCTTATCCCGTGCTAATGCCTGTTTTCTCAACTTTACCCACATCAGCGCATTGTCGGGGCGAAAGCGAAACGAGTCGCCATCCGCAACCCACACCACCTCGCCTTTACTGCTTAACTCAAACGCCAGACTGGACGGAGATGTTAACGTAAGACTTAAAACGCAAAACCAAAGCAAGATAAATCGAGCCACCGCTAGCTCCTGCAAAAACATTCACCCTAGACCTTCTCAGCGTAAACCATCGCCGCCGACATCACAGAAAAACACCCACATTACCGCCGCCTCGGCACAAGCCGGCTACCCAAGTACACAGAGTAAGCAAATCGCGAACAAGGGCCAGGTAGTGTGGCAAATGATAAAAGCGACAATACATTAAGCGCGCTGGTCTACCGCTTAAAAAGTGAGATGAAGCAAAGGGCAAGCGCTGGCCTTTATGGCTTTTTACGGCGGCGAAATACGCTGCGAGCGGTGCGCCAGGCGTTGCCCGCCGCATTGCGCAATTGCTGTCCGGCGATTTCGCGGTTTTCTTCCCGGCGCTGCCGGTTCAGGTAGCGCCAGTAGTGGCTGCGCACCGCTTGGGAAATATTCGCCGCAAAAACCGCCTGCAGAGGCTGGCGCGCATAAGCGTCAAGAGGCTCAGCAAGGGTTAGCGCAACCACCTGCTCGGGCGCGACTGCCAGGGCACCGGCCACCCGCAGCTTAAGCTCTGTTGCATCCTCTTGCTCGCAACGGGTCAGCGCCACCAGCAAAGGCGGCTCGGGCTGCCCGGCACGCTCACCCAGCCAACGCTTTAACCGCGCAAGCTGTTCAGCCTCGTAGTCGGTATCCATTTGCTCGGCATTGCTCACCCAAATAATGGTATCGGCCTGGGCGACGGCTCGCCGGGCCTGCCGCCTGGGCAGGCTTTTCCAGGCAGGGGTATCCCACAGCACAAGCTCGCCCCATTCGGGCGAGGTTAATCGGTATTCGCTAAGTCCGTTATCGCTTGTCGGCGGTTCAACCAGTGCCTGCTCACCCACCAGCGCCTCAATCACACTGGTTTTACCGCTTTGCGCAGGACCCAGCACCAACACCTGCAGGGGGCGCCCCTCGGCGCCTACTAGCTCGCCGCTTAGCAGTAAATTGCCGCTGTACAATTCAATGGCGTAAAAACCGACCTTGCGCACATACTCCTGCAGCAGCCAACGCTGCAGCCGCTCGCTGCCATAATCCAGAATCTGCCCGCTCACCGCACGGCTAAACTCTTTATAAAGCGCCGTCGCGGGGCTGAGAAACGCTCGCCCAACCCGGTAGGCATTGTGATAACGGGCCGCCGTTTGCTGCAAGCGACGCGCCTGTACCAGGTTGCCCAAACTAAGCCGGTGGCTGAAGGGTAAGGTGTGCACAATTTCCTTGCGCAGCTCGCGGCTGGCCCGCTCGATAATCAACAGGGTGTGAGGCAAGGTTAACGCCAGCAGGGGTTGCTCTTTCTCGGGGTGAAAATGCCCGGCGACTCGCTCTAGCGTCTTCTGCGCTAACTGCAGTAAAGCGCCGCTGTCGTTTAGCGGGTATTCGGTGGGGGCAGCACTTTCGGCCAGCGCCTCAACCTGCGCCCAGGCGCCTTCGGCAGTAGATGACCAATTGCCATCTGGCTGGGTGCGCGATTCAAGCGTCTGGCGTTTATCCTGCGACGCCAGCCACCACTGCAGTAACATGGCGACACCGGCGCACACGGCCAGTAACAACAGCCAATCCAACATATGGCCGCTTTGCCAAAGCCAGACGATGCCCGCCAAAGGCAGTGCGGCAAACGGCAAGAAAGCTAACACCAGCGCCAATAGGCGCAGACGACCAAACTGGCGAATCAGGTCTTTCATGGCGTTGTGTCTCGCGTTTTCGGATAACTCGAAGCCAAAGGTTCTCTCACACCTATTAATTCGGCAATCAAAATTGCGAAGTGAATGCGAGCCCTTAAAAACCGACATTACTATGTCACTCGAACGTCTTTAAGGACGACAAATAAACAGATGGGGACGATCTGTTTAATTGCCAGGTTAATAGTCAGCGCATTGACGTTGCCATAGCACTGAACCAAAGTAAAACTCACAACGAACTCTACTCGAGTCGCTCGCCTTTTCATCGGGCCGGACTTCTGTTTAACTGAACATACACTCTTACTCCAGCAAGGAGGTTTACATGTCCAACCATCACACCTACAAAAAGCTCGAAATTGTCGGCTCATCACCCAACAGCATTGAAGAGGCCATCGAAAACGCGCTGGCCGAATGCAGCAAAAGCGTGAGTCATATGGAATGGTTTGAAGTGACCGAAACCCGCGGCCATATTGTCGACGGCAAAGTCGGCCATTACCAGGTTGGCCTGAAAATCGGTTTTCGCATCGAGGGCAGTTGATACCTGGATTTGAGGTGCAAAACCCATTATCTTACGCGCCTCAATCGTTAACTCCGAAAACCGTTAACACTCAAAGCCATTAACACTGAGAGAGACACTACCATGGCCCAAGCATCCGCACGCCACATTCTGGTGGAAAGCGAAGACACCTGTAACGAACTGAAAGCCCAAATCCAAGGCGGGGAAGATTTCGCCAAACTGGCGCAAGACCACTCCAAATGCCCCTCGGGCCGTAACGGCGGTGACTTAGGCTCATTCCGCCCCGGCCAAATGGTACCGGAATTCGACAAAGTCGTATTCAGCGCACCGCTTAATGAAGTGCAGGGCCCGGTAAAAACCCAGTTTGGTTATCACCTGCTGGAAGTAACCGAGCGTCAAGACTAAACGCATTTGCTCAGCGACCGGTGGCACCGACAACGCGGTGGCCCACCGGAGCTCTGCCCCTCCTCTGCGCCCAGCGCAATTCCACAAATATTTCTGACTCCCGCAAAAGCCACCCATACCCACGACCTGTGGCTCAAATAGCGCTAATCCCACAGCCATACATCCATCCTCCCGCCGACTGCGTAAAACGCGTTAGGAGGCACCATGAACCAAACACTTAGAAACCTGCTCGGTTATGCGGGCTTAATTCCCTTTATCGGTCTCGCACTCGCATGCGCCCTACCCGACTATCGTCACACGGCGGTGCTGGGGCTTATCAGTTATGGCGCCATCATCCTTAGCTTTATGGCGGGCAGCCTGTGGGGCCAGGTACAGAGCGAGACAGGCTCGCGTGCCGGGGCATTAATCGCCAGCAATGCCCTCGCACTCAGTGGCTGGGCCGCACTGTATTACGCCGTAACCGGCTGGCCGTTACTCGCGCTGGCGGGGCTAACGCTAGGCTTCATCGCCTGCTGGGCCTGCGAGCGGGTGTGGGTTCGGCAAGAAGCCGGCTACCAATGGCTTCGCACCAGGCTGACATTCATTGTGGTAGCCTGCCTGGCATCGGTTATCGCCGTATTCGTCACGGCCTGAGTTAGCCACGACCCCAGATACATCAATAAAGGCGATTTAGCCTACGACCAGCACGACCGACAGCCGAGTTGCCAATCGACCAAGCGATTGCGGCAAAGCAAAAAACGCTTTTGATTGCCCCAGCACCTATAACAAAAGAATCGCCGAGAGGGGCGCCCAACAATTAAAAACACAAGGAAGAGGCAAGCGAGTGCGCGTTATAAAAACCATTCGACACGACTCAGCCGGCGCCCGTCGCTTTTTACATGAATGGGGCGAACAACTCGTGGCTGTACGCTACCGCGACGGGGGCAATCAAACCACACTGACTACTATCGAAATCGTGGTAGACCAACGCCAAAAGCACTCCCTACCCCTTTCGACCAACCAGCAACTATCCCAGCACCGCAAGGAAGTTGTGGCATTACAATGCGAGTATAAAGAAACTGAACTACGGCAAAACCTCAAAGCCCACGGCGCTCGCTGGAGCCCACAACTAAAGCTCTGGTTAAATGCCACGCAACTCAGCGATAAGCATGGGCATTCAAAGCCGTATCATCGAGGGCGCCGCAGAGAAATGTACGGATATAGATACAAGCTTTATAGAATAACGTTAACGTTGGTCAGATATAGACATGTGTACATGTAGAAAAAATGGCTAGATTTAGACATAACGTCTAGATATGACCATGCTAATGAATTAGCTGTTAGCTGCTCCAAGATTCCGAGTTTTTACCTAAAGGTTCCACGAATAGGGTAGTTGTTTTCTGGGTTTCGAATCCAATTAATACCTGAGATAAATTCAGATAAGCTTGGCCTTACGAATGGATTATTTGAAATATCGACCACCTGAATATTGCCGTCCTGGTTGATAACAAACAGCCCCGGCTCTGAGAAGTTGTGATCTGTCTCTTTCTCGGACCGAGGAGTGGAAATATACAAACCCATCTCTTGCATTTGCTCCTGAGTTAAACCATATACCATTGGGAAGCTTACATCCAGCTTTTCCAGGTGGCTCTCTAGTTGCTCTTTGCTGTCGCCTGATACTGCTACAACGTCAACGCCGGCGTCGTATAAAGATTGGATGTGTTGCTCCAGTTCATTAAGATACTTCGTACATAGCGGGCAATGTCTTCCTCTATACACAAGCACAAGCTTCCAATCTTTATCGCCGTTTGGGCGCGAAAGAAGAATTTTTTCACCGTTTAGTAATGTGGCTTTAACCTCGGGAAATTTGGCTCCCGCATGCAGTTTTTTTGTATACATAATTTCTCCTAAAAATGCTTGTTTATATGGTCTTCAAAGCGCTTAAAATCGTTTTCTATCGTCGCGTTCTTCATCACGTCGAAGCAAGCAAAAGTTTCCATTGCCTCCATAGCAAAAAATCGAAAATTCATGTGCATAGGAAATATTAGATCGTCCACGCTTTTGCCTTGAAATAAGTATTCATTACTATTATCAAAAGCTTCCATTGGGGCGTTAAATGTAAGCGAAATCATGTATTTTTTGTCAGCTAAGGTACCCCCGGCGCCATAGTTACTGCGAGGCTGCTCTCTGGTCCGCCCATCGCCGTTGCATAAAGTACCGTCCATACCTGCTGTATAGACCTCATCCATGTATTTTTTAAATGTCCATGGAACTCCCATCCAGTTAATAGGGGATTGAAGAAGAATAATGTCTGCCCATCGATGATTTTTAAGCTCTTCCTCCACATTCCACCCATCGTCTACTGTCACCAGCCTCACGACATGGCCTTTTGCCTCGATTAGTTGCTGAGCCAAAAGGACAAGCGACCTGTTTAACTCACCCTTGGAGAACGGATATTCGTGGTGTGCATTAATGATTAAAACATTACTCATAGGTGAACCTCTCTCGTGCTCTTTGAAAACGGGGTCTAAACTTGATTTACCGGTTTATTATGGTAATCTTTTCCCATAAATCAACTAGTATACTTTTAGTAACCTGGTTCTCGTGGAGTGTGAAAGATGGAGAGTATTGTGAAAATCGACGGTAAAGGCCGAAAGACGGCACTCAATGCTTGCACCGAGCCTTGCGCCATCGAGAGAGGAATGAGACTCATTGGCGGTAAATGGACAGGCTCAATTATTTATCACTTAAAGGATTCGCCTGTCCGCTTCAACGATCTTGCTCGAATGCTCGGTGGCGCCAGCAAGAAGATGATTGATCAACGTTTAAAAGAGTTGGAAGCTAACGGTATGGTACTACGCAAGGTTATTAATGACCGCCCAGTAGCGGTTACCTATGAATTAACGGACTTTGGGAGAAGCGCCCTGAGAATTCTTGACGATTTAAGAATATGGTCTGAAGAGAATGATATAAAAACGTAAATCGAAAAAGTGGTTTTGAGTAAGTCTGAATCATCAGCTAACAAACGCATGTTGTCGGACTGGTTTTCCGCTAGGCTCCAAACCAGCCACAAATGCAGGCGTTAAATATAGACTTAAAAATGAACATACAAATCGCCGAAGGTTACCCCGCGAAAATGGAAAGCATCGAAAGCCTCTTCCGTAGCTTCGGCGACTTTAATGAAAACGTGATTGAGCACTCACTTAGAAACAGATCTGACATTATAGGTATTTATGCCTACGAGAAGGATCTGTTAGTGGGCTGCAAGATAGGCTTTAGCCCTAGGCTGGGATATTTTGAAAGCTGGATTGGTGGTGTGCATAAAGATTACCAGTGCCGTGGAATAGCCACCGAACTTGCACTCGCTTTGCAAAATAAAGTCAAGGAGAAGGGGTATCGTTATCTTGAGACCACCACTGCTAACGACAACCTGCCGATGCAGTTAGTAAACTTAAAGACAGGAATGCGAGTTGTCGGCACCTACTTAGATCGAGGTAACGAGCTGAAGCTAAGGTTCCAGCTAGAACTTAAAACTTAGAAAATGATGTGGTTCAGGCCAATTCCCTAGGGTTCGACAGCACCTAGACTCACCACAACTCGCTTTGACTTACGAAGGTTACCCACAACAGAGCTTTACCTGATGCCCAAACCTGACCCACAAAAGATCATGTCCTTTCCAACGTCCAAAACGCTCCGGCAATGGCTCAAGGTTAATCACGCAACTGAAAGCGAGTTGTGGGTAAAGATATTTAAGAAAGGCACAGGGGTTCAAAGCGTCACCTGGAATGATGTTGTTATTGAAACTCTATGCTGGGGTTGGATTGACGGAGTTAAGAAATCGCTGGATGATCAGGTCTATCTTCAGCGCATCACACCCAGAACACCACGAAGCAATTGGTCTAAAAGGAACACGGAGCATGTTGAACGCCTGATAAAAGAAGGCCGAATGGAGGATCCCGGGCTAGCGCACGTTCGCGCAGCAAAAGCCGATGGGCGCTGGGATAACGCTTATGTGGTCAGCGAGATGACCGTGCCCGAAGATTTCTTAGCGGCATTAGAAAACCAACCAAACGCAAAGCAGTTTTATGCCACGCTCAATAAATCAACTCGGTATGTTATTGCGCACGGCCTAACCAGCGCCAAGAAATCCGAAACCAGACAAAAGCGATTTACCAAGTACATGACAATGCTTACCCAACAAGAGCAGCCCAACTAAGTAGTTGTCGGCATTAACACGCGACTAACCTAGCCACTGCCAGTTATAGCGATGCCAAGCCCCGAAAAGCTCAAGCAGCATGTTAAATTCTTCCTCCTATATAGACATAAAAATGCAGCCATTCCACCAGTTCAACCGTCTATTCCCCCTTTGGGCCATTTTGCTGGGAACGCTGGGTTACTTGCTCCCCGCCACCTTCACCCCGATGGCACCCGGCATTGCCTGGCTGCTGGCGCTGGTGATGTTTGCGATGGGGCTGACGTTATCGGCGGCGGATTTTGCGCGTGTGGTTCGCACGCCAAGGCCGATATTGCTGGGGCTTGCTTTGCAGTTTACGGTAATGCCTTTAGCCGCGCTCGCGGTCTCGCGGCTTTTAGGTTTAAGCGCGGAGCTGACCACCGGCATGGTGTTGGTGGGTTCGGCGGCAGGCGGCACGGCATCCAACGTGATTGCCTGGCTGGCCGGGGGCCGCGTGGCGCTGTCGGTGTCTATGACCCTCGCGTCCACTTTGGCCTCGGTGGTGTTAACCCCGTTTATTACCTGGCTGCTGCTAAAGAACACCGTTGAAATTAATACCCTGGGTATGCTGGCAAGCATTGCCAAAATTGTCGTGGCGCCTGTGCTGCTGGGCGTAGCGTTACATCACTTCATCGCCAAAACAATAAAACGGCTTGAGCCGATGCTGGCCAGTATTGCCGTCGCATTAATTGCGCTGATTATTGCCATTGTGGTGGCGCTGAACGCCGGACGGCTGGCGAGTATCGGGGCATTGGTGTTGCTGGCCGTCGTGCTGCACAACGGCGTTGGCTTGCTCGGCGGTTACTGGCTGGCCCGCGCACTGCTCTTTGACGAGCCCACCTGTCGCACCATTGCTATTGAAGTAGGCATGCAAAACTCGGGGCTGGCCGTGGCCCTGGCGCAACAGTTTTTTACCGCCACAGCGGCCCTGCCGGGGGCACTGTTTTCGGTTTGGCACAATGTGTCCGGGTCGGTTTTGGCGAGTTGGTGGAAAAAGAGGAGATAGAAGCGTCTGATGTCTGACGACTGATGTCGGAGGTACAAAAAACGGTGAACGCAGAACGCAGAACGCAGAACGCAGAACGCAGAACGCAGAACGCAGAACGCAGAACGCAGAACGCAGAACGCAGAACAGACGATTGTCTTACATCGGGTGTGACACTCAACCCCGTCTACTCAATGCCCCCTGATTAAACCGGCGATAGAACAACATGCTGTCTCACCCTCACCTACCGCCCCCACGACCAAAAGCATGCATCTTAAAAGAGTCATACCTTGCCATCCCACGCATTATATGAGTTGTTAATTACTCATATAATGGACTTTTGTATTTTTATGCATATTATAGGTGGCAAACTCAAAAGGAGGTTTTGTGGCTAAGGCGCATATTGAAGTACACCATAGCGGGCGGTGGCACTTAGCGGGCATTTTGCAAGTGGATGACCCGGAGCGCGGTATTTACGGGCGTGGGCACTTTGACTACCACGTAACCTACGCGGGCAACCACCTGCAGGAGTCTCCCGATTGGCGGGCGGTCAGTTGCCAGCTTCCGATCAGCTTTGGCAACTATACCTACCCACATTGGCCTGCCTTTGTTTTGGATTTGCTACCTACCGGGGCCGGCCGCCGCCACCTTATCGACAAACACGACTTAAATGACGGCCTATCGGCAGACTGGACTTTGCTTATGCATGGGGCCGGAGCGCCGCCGGGTAATTTACGCGTGCGCGAGGCAGTCAAAAATCGGCGCGATATTGTCGCGCCTGACGGACAGGGCATGCCCTACTCCGGCGAGCAACACCCGGGGTTTAGTCGAGCGGAAATTGTCGAGCGAGGCGAGCACTTTATTGAGTACGCCTTTGCCCACGGCGCACTGACCGCCAGCGCTTCGGATGTTCAAGGGGAGGCCCCCAAGTTTTTACTGGTGCAGGACCACAATGATCGCTGGCACGCTGAAGGCGCCATTGATGACGCCCAGGTGCAAAAGCACTGGCTGGTTAAGTTCCCCCGCGGTCACAGCGAGCGTGACCGGCAAGTACTCAGCAACGAGGGAGCATATCTGGAGCTTGCTCGTGCCCTAGGGCTTAACGTAGGTGAAGCCCTAGATTATAAAAATAATGCCTTGTTTATTCCGCGCTTTGATCGCGTTGTAGCAAACAATACTGTTATACGGCGCGGCCAGGAAAGCCTGTGCAGCGCAGCGGGCATTGCCGATTTTGGCGCAAGCCCTCCACAAGAACAGCTGCTTGCAGCAGTGGCCAACTTTAGCGATGACCCCGAACAAGACATTATTGAGTTTATTGGACGCGACGTCGCCAACATCGCGCTGGGCAATAAAGATAATCACGCACGCAACAGTGCCTTGCTCAAATTAGAGGACGGCTCTACGCGGCTGTCGCCTTTGTTCGACTTCGCCCCTATGTTTTTAGACCCGGAAATGATTCCGCGTGTATGTCGCTGGCAAACACCCTTGGAAACTGCGGGTCAGCCGAATTGGGACGGGGTATTTCACTACGTGAGGACGCACTACCCCCAGGTAAGCACTGGCAAAATGTGCGCAGCCTTTGCGCGCTGGCTTGCTGCTCTAAAAGCGTTTAGCGCTACTGCTCGCGAGCAAGGCCTGGACGAAGACATTATTCAAATGCGTGAACACTCTATAAAAAAGCAGTGCCAACTGATTGAGGACTTGTTACATGCCCAAGAATAAACTCGTGGCCCCGGAACAGGAATCTTTTATTCAGGGGCGCAACGCCTTGTTGGAGCGAATTAACCACGGTGATATCAGCATCGGCGAAGCCATTCGCACCATGCGCGAATTACTGGGGATGACACAAACAGAGTACGGCGAAAAAGTCGCCAAAGTGTCGCGCAAGGCCCTATCACAGCTTGAAAACAATCAGGGCGACCCGCGCCTGAGTACTATTAATCGCTGCTGTAAGGCTTTTGGGTTAGAGGCGGGATTGGTGCAAAAGCGGTTGTAGGGACGAGGAACGGGGAACGGGGAACGGGGAACGGGGAACGGAATTTTGCTCGTTTATTTTCTTTCGCAAGTGGCTTTCTTCTGTCTTTAATTAGCATCGGACATCAGTCGTCCGACGTCCGACTGTGCACCCGCCAACCGTTATCCGTTCCCCTTAAATCATTTATCTCTTCCGCAATCCACGCAATATATAAAGCACCGCTGGCAACATAAGCGCGATTCCCACGACGATAAACACCAAGCCGTCTTTTTCAAAACGCATTGATTCGGGCAGAAAATCGATATTAGCAAAGTGCATGGCCATGCCCAGGCCAATTAAAATGCAGGCAAAAAAATCCAGTACGGCCAGGTGAATGGGTAGTTTCATAAACTTTCCTTTTTGTGGTTTTCCTACGATTATTTTGCGTCGCAGAATAGCCGTTGCTCGGCTTACTTTGCAAGGTGAGGCGGCCTACCGCCCGTTAGCCGTAAACCGTTCCCCACCTCTTGTCCCGTCCAACATCAGACGTCCGACATCCGACTCTCTGCCCCACCATTCGACTTCGCCTGCCACCGCTTCAAATCATCCAGCACCATAAAGAAACAGGGCACGACAATCAGCACAATGGCGCTGGCAAAGACAATCCCGAAACCGAGCGAGATCGCCATGGGAATCAGCTGCGCCGCCTGGCGGGAGGTTTCCATAATAATGGGCGAAAGCCCGCCGAAGGTGGTGAGTGTGGTGAGAAAAATAGGCCGGAAACGCCGCACACTGGCATCGCAGATCGCCTGGTAGGCGCTGTCGTATTCGTCGCGGGTTTTGTTGGCATGATCGACCAGAATTAACGAGCCGTTCACCACTACGCCGGACAGTGCCACAATACCCATCAGGCTCACCAGTGATAGGTCGTACCCAAGGGCCAGGTGGCCAATCACCACGCCGATAATGCCGAAGGGTATTGCCACCATGACAATGAGCGGCTGTAAGTAGCTGCGAAAGGCAATGGCGAGTAACGAGTAGATCACGAACATGGCCATGCCGAATCCGCCCCAGAGCACTTGGGTGGATTCGCGCATTTCCGCGTCGCTGCCGCGAAATGTCCAGGTTAGGCCCGGATATTCGGCACGCAGCTGGGGCAGCACTTGCTGTTTCATTGCCGCCGATACCTGGTTAAGCGCGCTTTGCGGGTGCACATCCATACCCACGTTAATCACCCGGCGGCCGTTGCGTCGGCTGAGCGAGCTAAACGCTTCGGCCAGATGCGGATCGGCCACGTCGTACAGGGGCACTTCTACCCCATCGGGAGTGCGAATCAGCAAATTATCCAGAGTGTGCTGTTGGCGGCGCTCCTCCAGGGGCAGTTTGACGCGCACTTCAATTTCGTTAATGCCACGCAGCTGGCGCATGGCCACGGCGCCGTAAAAGGAGTCGCGCACTTGTCGGCCTACTTCGGAAGGCGTCAGGCCCAGCAACTCGCCCTCGGGGCGCAGGGAAAAGTTGTATTGCAGTTTGCCTTTGTTGTAGTTGTCATTCACGTTACGGGTGTTGGCAAACTCTTCCATGCGCGCCTTAAAGACCTGGCTGGCTTCGGCCAAGAGTTCGGTGTCGGTATGGCTCAAGTCCACACTTAAGTCGTCGCGCCAGCCGCCGGGGCCGCGCTCGGCCTCGAAGGTGATTTGATCCACGCCTTCAATATCGCCGATTTCGTTGCGCCACAGTTCGATCACTTCGCGCGAGCCAATGTCGCGTTCATCTGGCGGCAGCATAACAATTTCCACATCGATAAAGCTTTTACCGCGCACATTGGTTTTAATCCCTTCGGCCGCCTTGTACAGGTCGTGCTTTTCAAACATCTCGTGGGTCTGTTCGGTGATGGCATTGGCCACCACGGCAGCCTGCTCCAGGGTGGTACCGACCGGCAGACGAACACCCGCTTCGATTTCATCGGCCGCTACCCGGGGCATCATCACTGTGCCCATATGGTCGCTGGTGCCATAGGCGCCGGCGATAATCAATGCTGACACCACCACGCTGATGGTGAAGTAGCGAACCCGAATGCATTTTTCTACAAAAGGTCGATAGCGGTTTTGCACAAAGGCATTGAACTTGTTGGCCAGGGCTTGCTGACGGTCGTGGGCGTAGTTTTCCAGTTTGCTTTTGCGGCCTTTGCCACTTTCGGCCAGGTGGGCGGGCAGAATGAATAAAGCCTCGACCAGCGAGATAAGCAGGACAATAATCACCACGACGGGGAAAGGCCACCAGAATTTGCCGGTAGTGCCGGGAATAAACATTACCGGAATAAACGCGACCACGGTGGTTAAGATGGTAAAGGTCACCGGCGAGGCAATATCTTTGGCACCGCTAATGGCAGCCTGCAAATGACTGTAGCCGCGCTGTCGGTACTCGTAAATGTTTTCGCCTACGACGATGGCATCGTCCACCACAATACCCAGCACCACCAAAAAGGCGAACATGGAAATCATGTTGATGCTGACCCCAAGCGCGGGCAAAAACAGTATGCCGCCCACAAAGGAGATGGTCATACCCATCATGATCCAGAAGGCGAGTCGCAGCTCGAGAAATATGGTGAGAATGGTTAATACAATTAAAATCGCCAGGCCGCCATTGCTTAACAGCAGGTTTAAACGGTCACTAAAATCTTCGGCGCTGTTGCTGTCAATGCGGTGGTGAACGCCCTCGGGCAAGGTGGTGTCCAGCTCTTTAAGCACTCGCTCGACGGCGGCTGAAATGTCCAGGGGTGACTGATTACCCACCCTAAAAATATTCACCTCGACCGACGGCTGGCGATTAAACTGCGAGTGAAACCCGGTCTCTTCAAAGCCATCGCGTATCTCGGCAATATCACCCAGGGTGACGATTGCACCGGCGGGAGTCGTTACCACAGGAATAGTGGCAAACTCTTCGGCCCATTGTTTGCGCTCATTCATGCGCAGCAGAATTTCACCCCGGTCGGTTTCCACCGAACCGGCTGGCACATCGCGCCCCGATGACTCAATCATTTGCGCGACTTCGCCCAAGGTCAGGTTATAGCGGCGCAGTTGCTCGCGGGGGATTTCTACGTGAGTGAGGTAGCCCGGCACCCAACCCAGGTCCACCTGGGTAATTTCGGGCTCGGTGAGTAAGCGGTCGCGCAAATTTTCCGCCAGCTTGCGCAGACTCCAGATGTCGATATCGCCGTAAAGGCCCACCTCCATCACTTCACGGGAGTTGTCGCGAATACGCACTTCGGGGTCTTCGGCATCGTCGGGGAAGGTGCGCACACGGTTCACCGCCTGGTCAACTTCCTGAAAGGCTTTCATGCGGTCGGCGCCAGCCACCAGCTCAAGGCTGACCATGCCCCAGCCTTCGCGGGCCTCGGAGGTCATTTCTTGAATGCCCTGAACGCCGCGTACCGAGCTTTCAATGGGCTGCAAAATGCCCTGCTCTACTTCTTCCGGCGAGGCGCCCGGGTAGGAGACGGTCACCTCCACCACATCGATTTCAAACTCGGGGAACACCTCTTTTTGCATGGTCAGCGCCATGTAAAGGCCGCCCGCCAACAAGATAATCATTAACAGGTTGGCGGCGATGGCGTTGCGCGCCATCCATTCTATGGGCCCCTGGGAGCGCGTATGGGTCGCTTGGTTATCGCTCATTACTGCTCCCCTTCACTCAAACGCAGAGCAGCGCCGTCGCTGATACGCGCCAGACTGGTAGTCACCACGCGGTCACCACTGGCAAGCCCCTGGCGAACATAAACGTGTTCGGCATCCATAAAGGCTATATCCAGCGAGCGGATAGACAGCTTGCCGTCTTCATACACCCAGGCGGTGTCGTTTTTGCGCAAGTATTGGCGCTCTAAACGCACCACATTTTGCAGTGGCTCGGCGGTTATGCGGCTCTCCACATAGCTACCCAGCACCAGCGGCATTTTGTCGGCGTGAGCCTCGGTGCGCGCCAGCGGGTCGTCCACCTCAATCAATAACCGCAACATACGCGATTGCTCGTCCAGCTCGCCCACCAGCGAGAGAACCTTGCCCTCGCGGGTCTCACCCTCGGGCCAGGCGGAACGATCGCGCAGCTCAACACTTAAATCTTTTACCGAATCAATGTGAGGCATTTTAGACAGGGGGATGGTGGCGATCACCCAATAACTTTCCGTGCCGACCAGCCGCGCCAGGGCATTGCCCGGCGCCACCTGCGAGCCCACGTTAACCGCGCGCGAGACTATCTGCGCATCAAAGGGCGCCATCAGTCGGGTGCGCTGTAAATCCAACGCCGCTCTATCCACCTGGGCTTTTGCCGATTGCCGCTCGGCCTCGGCCGCCGCCAGCTGGGGCTGGCGCAGCATTAGGGCCTCTTGCATCGCGGGCAAATCGCGCCCCAGCTGGCGATATTCCTGCTCGGCGACTACCTGTTCGCCCTGCTCGATATTCAAGGCGGCTTCGGCCTGGGCCAGGGCGCTTTGGCGCGCGGCCAATTCAATTTCATAGTCCGCCGGATCAATGGTGAGCAGCAGCTGATCTTTTTCCACAAAGGCGCCCGGGCGGAAGTTATCCGCCCGCGAAGCTATTCGGCCGCTCACCTGAGGCTGTAGGGTGACCTCTTGCGAGGGCGATACGGAACCCATAGTGACAATCACGGGGCGGTAAGTACCGCGCTCAACTGGCATAACATCCACCAACATGGCGGTGCGCTTAGTGGCGCCCTCGCGCTGGGCAACAGGTTCGCTATTGTGAATTAAATAAGAGGCTCCCAACGCGATCGCGATAACCACCGCGCACCCCCACAGCATTTTCTTTAATGGCATGGCGGGCTGAGTCTCGTTATTGTGATTCATGCAAAGTCTCCGGCTGATCGGTTCAATATTGTTTTTCAGCGAATGATACGGCGCCCCAAGGCATACCGATGACAATAAGACATGTCAGTGCGCAACCCCAACACAGTGGCAGGGATAGGCATGATCTCATTGATGTGGATTAGCGAGGTGTAAGCGACACGCTCGCTTAAGGTATTCTTACCATTATTATGGGTTTGCGAATAGGCAACCCTTATTTATCATACAATATCAGCTTAAGGGCCACCGCACCAGCGCACCACCCTCGCCCCCTTAGGACTCAGACGTTCAGCGTTCAGTATTATCAGCCCCGACGCGCGCTTTACCGCTACGCGACTATTTCCGCCGCGAGTGCTTCTCCCAATTCTCTTGCCGCTTTTGCTCGCTCTTTTTTAGCAATATGTAAGTGGCACCACTGGCGCCGTGATGTTTTTGCGCGGAATGAAAGGCCAGCACATCGTCAAACTGTGGCAACCAGTTGGCGACGCAGCTTTTTAACAGGGCGGGATGTTCGCGGCCTTCACCTTTACCGTGGGTAATAAGGGCGCAGCGAATATCGTGGTTCATGCAGTCTTGCACAAACTGATAAAGCGAAGTGCGGGCTTGCTCGACGGTCATGCGGTGCAAGTCCAACCGGGCGTCGATGCTGTATTTGCCCAGGCGCAGGTTTTTATACACCCCGTGCTGCACACCATCGCGCTTAAACTCCAGAATATCCAGCGGCTTTACCGGGTCGATATGCTCGGCACTAAGAAAATTGGTGTCTTTGGCCGTGGTGGCAGTAGCGGCTTGACGGCGCTTAGCCAAAGTCTGGGTGCTGGGTTTGGTTTTTTCCAGGGCGACTTTTTTGTCGGCGCGTATGGGACGCACATCGCTCATTTCCTGCAGGAAAATGTCCTGGTCTTTGTCACTCATGGCTCTACATCTATACACTACATTTGACGATGTATTATGCCGGATTTTGGAACTAGCATCACGCCGGTTTTGGACTATGCTGTCAGAACCCGTGTAAACAACAATCAGAGCAAGGGAATACCATGAGTCACTTCTCTCAGGCGATGCTCACCTTACTCAGTGCCCTGCTGGCTTGCCTGGTTTGGACGGCTGCCGGTTTTGCCAGTGGCGATATCAGGCCCGTAACCCAACTTAACGTATTTTTCATGGTGTGCGATTTGGCTTTAACCGCCGCCAGCTTCTTATTACTCGCTATTTTCTGCTTTGCTCCCATAAAAAGATCCCTGGCGGTGGTGTTGGTATTAGCCAGCGCGCTGTTATTTCTGAGCAGCTGGCACGATCTGCTTCGCAACCTGTTGTTTACTATGCCGCCGCCAATGGAAAGCGCAATTAAAGTGTTAAGGCCCACAGGCCTGATACTGCTGGTATTAGGCGCCTACCGAATTATTAAAGCCTACCGGCTGAGTCGGTTGCTGTTGGGTAGCTACCGAAAAATTGAACACAGTTTGTCTACCCGCGACCAGACGACCCAACTGTTTAACCGGCGCTATTTTTACTCCAGCTGTTCTGAGCTGCTGAGCACCTGCCAGGCGAACGGCGAGACTTGCGCACTGATTACCTTCGCCATTACTGATTTACCGGAGATAAACACACGCTATAGCCTGCAACACGGCGATGCGGTGCTCAGCGAGCTAGGCCGCGTGCTACTGAACAATACTCGCGAGCAAGATATTGCCTGCCGCATCGGCGGGCGTAAATTGGCGCTGTTTGTACCTAATATGCAGGCCAGCGACGCCGAGCCGATTGCCAAACGCTTACAGAGCATGATGGCAACGGTGACGCTATCGCATCCGGAAGAAAAACAACTATCGGTTCGGGTTAAGTGGGACATTCAGCAGTCATCGGAAACAACGTCACTGGATGATTTGGTGAATGGTAACGAGGCGGCCCTGAGCAGAGCCGCCTGATTTTTAGTGATAGCGAAAAGGCTTAACGATTTTCTCGGTTATCGATTAAATCATCCACCACCGCAGGGTCCGCCAGGGTTGAAGTATCACCCAGAGTATCCAACTCATTAGCGGCAATTTTACGCAAAATACGCCGCATAATCTTACCCGATCGGGTTTTCGGTAAACCCGGTGCCCACTGAATAATATCCGGCTTGGCAATAGCGCCAATCTCTTGTACACACAGTGAAATTAGCTCTTTTTTCAGCTCATCACTGGGCTCCACACCGCTCATTGGCGTGACATAGGCGTAGATGCCCTGGCCCTTAATATCATGGGGGTAACCCACCACAGCCGCTTCGGCCACCTGTTCGTGCAGCACTAACGCGCTTTCAACCTCGGCGGTCCCCATACGGTGCCCAGAGACGTTCAGCACATCGTCGACACGGCCGGTAATCCAGAAGTAGCCATCTTGGTCGCGGCGCGCGCCGTCACCGGTAAAGTAATAGCCGGGGTAGGTTGAGTAGTACGTATCAATGCAGCGCTGGTGGTCGCCATACACTGTGCGAATCTGGCTGGGCCAGCTGGCCTTAATCGCCAGGCTGCCTTCGCCCGCGCCTTCAATTTCATTACCTTCGGCATCCAGCAGCACCGGCTGTACACCAAAAAATGGCTTGGTGCACGAGCCCGGCTTAAGGTCGGTAGCGCCCGGTAACGGGGTCATCATATGAGCGCCGGTTTCGGTCTGCCACCAGGTATCCATAATCGGGCAGCGCTCATCGCCCACAACTTTGTAGTACCACTCCCAGGCTTCGGGGTTGATGGGCTCGCCCACACTGCCCAGAATGCGCAAAGATTTGCGCGAAGTGCGTTTGACAAAATCATCGCCCGCGCCCATCAAGGCTCGTACGGCTGTTGGCGCGGTGTAAAAGCTGTTCACCCCGTGTTTGTCGACCACCTCCCAGCAGCGCGCCGCATCCGGATAGGTAGGCACGCCTTCAAACATTAAGCTGGTAGCGCCATTGGCCAGGGGGCCGTAAACAATATAGCTGTGGCCCGTAACCCAACCGACATCGGCGGTGCACCAGTAAACATCGCCCTCTTGCAGGTCAAACACATACTTGTGGGTCATCGCCGCCTGCAGCAAATAACCGCCGGTGGTATGCAACACGCCCTTGGGTTTACCGGTTGAGCCTGAGGTGTAGAGAATAAACAGCGGATCTTCCGAATCCATCCACTCGGGCTCGCACTCGGGGTTGGTCGCCTCTACGGCGTCGCGATACCAGACATCGCGCGACTCGTGCCACTCGATATCACCCGCCGTGCGTTTTACCACTAGGCAAGTATGCACCCCGGGACATGCAGCCAGCGCTTTATCAGTGTTGGCTTTGAGGGGAATTTTGCGGCCGCCGCGTACACCTTCATCGGCGGTAATCACCACTTGGCAGTCGGCATCTTGAATGCGATCTTTCAGCGCGTCGGGCGAGAAACCACCAAACACGACCGAGTGCACCGCGCCAATACGGGCGCAGGCCAGCATGGCGTAGCAGGCCTCGGGAATCATGGGCATATACAGACAAACCCGATCACCTTTTTTAACACCGCGATCGCGCAGCACATTCGCCAAGCGGCAAACTTCTTCGTGTAATTCGCGGTAAGTAATCAGCTGATCTTCAGACGGGTCGTCACCTTCCCAGATAATCGCAGTTTGGTCGCCGCGCGCTTCAAGGTGACGGTCGATACAGTTAACACTGACATTCAGCTTACCGCCTACAAACCAGGCCACTTCACCTTTTTTCAGGTCACTTTCACTGACGGTATGCCACTTTTCTTTCCAATCTAAAAAGGTCTCGGCCTGGGCGGCCCAGAAGGCGTCGGGTGATTCTACCGACTGACGGTAGAGGCTTTGATAGGTCTCGGCATCGATAGCGGCGCTCTGTTTGATTGCCTCGGGTACCGGGTAAATGTGCTGCTCGGTCATACATAATCTCCGCGCTGATTTGTCTGTTATTGTGCCGCCCGCCGTCGGCGGGGCTGGGCCGATATTATGAACTGACCAAGCTTAACAGCGGATTACCGTCAGCGCCAGAGACAACGTTGTCAAAACACACAGAATTGCAAAACTTAAAACTCACTCAAACACTCCGGCGCACGGCGCCATTATTCAGCACAATTGCTACGCAACTTGCCCGATTTGCGCCACCGCCCTGCCCTTTTGCGACGGTTAAATAGCTCCTGTAGACACAGAAAACATCCACTTTTTAGCGCAACAACAGGAGCAACACCATGAAAAAAGCACTACTTGCCAGCGCCATCATTGCCGCCAGCGCCACGCAAATGCCCAGCACCCAAGCCGCCAGCCTGGAAACCAAGCAAGCCGGGGTTGCCACAGCCGGAGTTATTACCGGCGCCTTAGTGGGTGGCCCGGTAGGCATGCTGGCGGCTTTTATCGGCACCATTTATGTGACTGAACAAATGGAAAATAACGAGGAGGCCAAGCAACTGGAGAAAGAATACCAACTCTCGCAAAGTCAGCTGCGTGATGTCACCGAACAGCTGCACCTAGCCCACTCCACCATCAACGATTTTGAAAGCATCACTCTGGATCAACTTGAACTGCAAGTGATGTTTAAAACGGGCGAGGACACCTTAAGCCCGCAAAACCAGCAAGCGCTGGACAGCCTGGCAAAATTTTTGGTGGATAACGCCGAGCTTAGCGTGCAGCTGGACGGCTACGCCGATCCGCGCGGTACCGATGAATACAACAACGTGCTGTCGCAATATCGCGCTCACTCGGTCAAAGATGCCTTGGTCGCGGCGGGCGTCGATGCCGCACGCATCAGCATCACCGCCCACGGCGCATCCTCTGGTCGCAGCAATGGGCGAGATTTAGAAACCTACGCCCTGGAGCGCCGGGTGGACATTCAAATTATCAACCAAAGCCAATCGCCGACGTTGGTTCACGCCCACTGACAACCGAACCTTTCTAGCTCACCCCCAACTTGGGCGGCCTGGCCGCCCCTTTTTTGGTAGATATTACAAACTCCTCAGCCCCCTTCTGTAGTTTTTGACTCACCTCGCCCGCGCGCCGCGCACTCACCGCAGGCTCAGAGTAAAAAAAGCGCTTGGCACAGCGCTTGCTAAATGCCGATGGATACGCCTAAAAATCACAACACGATAGCGCGATACAGGACTCCACCATGATCGGCACCCGCCTTGGTACGCAAACGTTTTGCCGTTGGCTTTTTATCACCTTACTGGCCGTTGCCGGCAGTGGCTGCGCCAGCCTTAACCAACCCGAACAAGACGTGGGCCGCCGCTACGTACCCCTAGAAACACCCGCCAGCGATGTTGAAGGCGGAGTTAAAGTAATCGATGCGCCCGAGGGCATTCCCGATGTGGAACCGACAGTGGTGTCCTACACGGATTATAACGACCCCCTGGAAGGCTTTAACCGCGCCATGTTTGCCTTTAACGATGTCGCCTATCGCTATGCGCTGATCCCGCTGGCCAGTGGCTACGTCAAAGTGGTGCCACTACCCGTACGCAACAGCGTGACCAATCTGTTTTACAACATCAAAACGCCTATTTATTTAGTGAATAACCTGTTGCAGCTTGAAGGCACACTCGCCTGTCGCAACCTGGCGCGCTTTTTAATTAACTCCACATTAGGGCTCGCCGGGCTATTTGACCCGGCGGCCGATTGGTTTGGCCTGGAACGCGCCGAAGCCCACTTCGACGATACCCTGATGAAATACGGCGCGGGCTACGGTGTATATTTGGTGTTGCCATTTTTTGGCCCATCGGATTTACGCGATGGCACCTCGGCTATTACCGACTACCTGCTTAACCCGATCACCTACTTGATGGACAACCCGGAAAAATTCGGCGTAAAAGCCTTCGATTACTTGCAAGATTATGCCAGCGATGCCGAACGCTACGAGGCGCTAAGAGAAAAGAGCGACGACCCTTATATTCTGTTTCGCAACCTGTATCTGCAAAGCATTATGCGCGATGAAGACTACCAGGGTTTAAGTGAACAAAACGAGGCAGCCGATGGACCATAAAATTGCCGCGGCGGTTCGCCATCACAAAGCCATACTGCTGGTATTTATCGCGCTTACCTTGACCCTGGCCTGGCAGGCCAGCAAGTTCACCATCGATGCTTCGGCCGATACCCTGTTAACCAAGGACAACCAGCTGTACCTGAAAACCCGGGTAACCGACTCACGCTTTGCGCCGCAGGAATTTCTACTGGTGGCCTATGAGCCCAAAAACCACGATGTACTATCGCAACAAAGCTTTGACGATATAGCCGCGCTGAGCGCAGAGTTTGCAAGCATAGAGCGAGTCGAATCGGTGCGCTCTATTTTAAATGTACCGTTAATCGGTTTGGCCGACGGCGGCCTAAGTGCCGGTGCGGCCGACCAGTGGACCATCGAGAACAAAAACTTTTCGCCCGCCCAGCTTAAAGAAACCTTCGCTGACCACCCAATCTTTGAAGACTTGGTGATAAACCGCGAACAAACCGCCACCGCTATCCAGTTGCTGTTTAAGGCCGACCCACAACTTTCCGAAATTGAGGCTGAAATCACCAAGCTGCAAGAGAAAATGCTGCAGGGGGAGCTTACCGATAGCGAAACCCAGAGGCTGGCCAATTTACAAACCAGAGCCGAGCCCATAGAGAAACGTTTAACGGCAACCCGCAACCGCGAGATTGACCGGATTCGGGAAATCATCAAACCCTACGAAAAGTCAGCCAATCTTTATATCGGCGGAGCCCACGCCCTCGGGTATCAGCTGATTAATATCGTGAAAAACGATCTGGTGGTGTTTGGCAGCGCCATCGCGATTATCATCTGCCTGCTATTGCTGGCTCTGTTTCGCCGGTTGCGCTGGGTCGCACTCACCGCCACCTGTTGCGTCAGCAGTGTAGTGATGACCTTAGGGTTATTTGGTGCCCTAGGGTTTAAAGCCACGGTTATTTCAGCCAACTTTGTCGCTTTGCAGCTTATTTTAACCTTGGCAATTGTGGTGCACTTGATTGTGCAATACCGCGAAACCTGCGAAAAACACCGCGAGTGGACGCAAAAGCAGCTTCTTAGCGAAGCGCTGCGGAAAAAGTTTAAACCTTGTCTTTACGCCGGCATTACAACCTCGGTGGGCTTCGCCTCATTACTGCTTACCGACATTCAGCCAGTGATCGCTTTTGGTTGGATGATGATGATTGCCATGCTGGTGTCCATTACCACCAGTTTGCTGCTATTCCCGGCGTTACTGTCGTTTTTAAAACGCGAGGAAAAGCCAACACCCCATAAATTCGCCAAACTTTTACTCAACGGTTTTTACCGCTTGGCAAACCAGCACGGCAAGCTGGTAGTGTTAATCAGTGTTGTCCTACTGGGTGCAAGCGCTGCCGGGTTGTTCCGCCTGAGCGTCGAAAACAGTTTTATTAATTATTTTAAAGAGTCCACCCAGGTTCACCGGGAACTCAGCTTTATTGATAAACAATTTGGCGGCACCACCGCGCTGGATATTACTTACTCACCGGCGAAGCCCGAAAACACCGACCTGGACTTTACCGCGCAGCAGCTGCAAAGATTGCAGCTTATCCAAGCCGCGCTAACGGACTACCAAGCCAGCGGCGATACGCTCTCGGTGGTTAACTTTACCGAGCTTGCCAAACAGATTAACGACGGCAAACCGCTAACGGAGTATGAGATTAACGCCGTTTACTGGACCTTGGACAAAGACCTGCGCGAGAGCCTTTTGGGCTCATACTACAACCAGGACGAGCACCAGTTTCGCGTCAGCACCCGGGTACAGGACACAACTGAAGGGCTAAATCGCAGCGACTACATCGAGCAAATTAGAGCGGATATGCGGGCGTTAGAGATACCGGAGGGTGAGTATCAAATGACGGGCCTGTTTATGCTGTACCAAAATATTCTGCAAAAGCTTTTCCGCTCGCAGATACTCTCTTTAGGCTTGGTCTATGTCGTCTTAACCTTGGCGTTCTGGGTGATCTTTCGCTCTTTGCGCCTGGCATTGATCGGCATCGTGCCAAACATACTCACCACCATCGCCGTACTGGGCACCATGGGCTGGTTGGGTATTGCGCTGGACTTAATGACCATGACCATCGCCTCCATCGCCATGGGGATAGCCGTGGACGACACCATTCACTATATGCACCGCTACCGTGAAGAGACCTCACACACGGACGCCCTGTACCGAACCCATCACAGCGTGGGCTATGCCCTGTTGTACACCACTTTGATTATCGTGATCGGGTTTTCGATGCTGCTGTTTTCGGATTTTGTGCCCAGCATTCAGTTTGGCTTACTCTCGGGCCTGGCCATGAGCGTTGCGCTGCTGGCCGATTTAACCTTGCTGCCTGTTTTGCTGAAAAAGTTTTTACCCGGCAAGGCAGAGGCTGTCGAGAATGAATCAGGACTTGCATATTAACCCGGCAACTATGATTGTCGGGTTAATAACGTCGCCGAAGGCGAGCGAGAGCCCTGTAAAATCAAGGAATTTCGCAAATTCCGCCGATTTTACAGGGCGACAATTAAGAGGCTCAGGACGAGCCTCTTAATTGCCAGATTAATAGGTGAAAGCGCCAGGCTGGAAACCAATTTTATTCCCACCCAGGCGCAGTAGTTTTAAGCAACTCTCAGGTTGTTATCTGTCAGGCTGCTATCTGTCAGGTTCCAATCACACCGCCATCATCCTTGGTGACCACCACGGTGGTGGAGCGCGGCCGGGTCACGCCATCGCTGGCCGGGTAACTTAACCCGGGATGCTGCACGTTAAACCACAGGGTTTTGCCATCGGGCGTGCCGGTTAAGCCGGTAATTTCGGCCCCTACGGGTCCGGTCATAAAGCGCTTCACTTCGCGGGTCACCGGGTCGGCGCACAGCAGCTGATTGGTGCCCTGCCCGGCGTATTCAGGCTCCAGCTCGTCGTAGTCGGTGGCAATCCACAGGCGGCCGTCGCCGTCAAACCACAAGCCATCGGGGCAGGAAAAGCGATCCCCCTCAAGCGCGGCAAACTCGCCGGGTTTAGGCTGGGTCTGCAGCACGGGACCGGCGAGAAGAAACAGCTCCCAGTGAAACTTTTCAGCGGCCGGGTTTTGATCGAACTCGCGCCAGCGCAGAATCTGCCCATGGTCGTTGTCGGCGCGCGGGTTAGCCGCGTTCAACGGCTGGTCGGGGTCGACCCCGCGTTTGTAGTTGTTGGTAAGGGTTACATAACCGTCGGTAGTTTGCGGATGCACCGCGACCCACTCGGGCCGATCCATGGGGGTTGCCCCCACGACATCGGCAGCGCCGCGCAGATTAATCAGCACATCGGCTTGGGTGGCAAAACCGTTCTCGGGGGTCAGACCATTTTCGCCCTGCACCAGAGCGCGCCATTCGCCGGTGCCGTCCGCATGATAAACAGCCACATAGGCGGTGCCTTTATCCAGCAAGTCTCGATTTGCAGCGGGCGCATCGGCGCGAAACTTACCCTCGGGAACAAATTTATACACATACTCGCCGCGAGTATCGTCGCCGGAATAAAACGCCATGGTGCCATCGTCAGCCAACACACAGGTGCAGCCCTCGCGCACCAAACGGCCAAGGGCTGTGCGTTTAACCGGACGGGATTCAGGGTCGAACGGGTCAAACTCCACCACCCAACCGAAGCGATTGGGCTCGTTCACATAACCGCCGTGCTTTTGCCCCGCTTTAGGTGTGGCATCAAAGCGCTCGTCGGCCGACTCCCAGTAATTGTAGTAGCTGTTGGCTCCTGCGGATATGCCATAGCGCTTGTGGGCCGGACGACTATTCCAGTCCTGCTCGTCGCGGTTAACGAAATAATTTTTCCAGTTTTCTTCGCAAATTAAATAGGTGCCCCAGGGGGTAACACCCATTGAGCAATTATTTAACGTACCTAACACACGGCGCCCGGTATCATCCTGCAGGGTTTTCATTGCAGCATTACCGGCAGCCGGACCGCTGATATCCATTACCGTATTGGCAGTCAAACGGCGGTTGAAGCGCGAGGGGTAAACCTTTTGCCACTGCCCGGCGGCGTCCTTTTTAATTTCAATCACACTTACGCCGTGAGCGGCTTGCTCTTTGAGCACCTCTTCCATGGGGCGCTGCTTTTGCCCTTGCTCGTTTTCGCTTACGGTGGGGCCGTTGCTGTGCAAAGTGTCATTAATGTATTCGTGGTTTACCACCAGCAAGCCGTGCTCGTTGGGCGCATCGGGAAAGGGAAAAAAATGCATGCCGTCGTTGTTTTGCCCGGCTTGCAGCTCTTGCTCGGCGGCGGAGTTACTGGCATCAGAACGCCAATCAACCGCCCCGTTAACCACTTTATCGCCCCAGGAAAAAAACGGCCGTGCCGTGTAGCCATTGGGCACAGTCACAACGTCAACCTGATCGCCGAGCGCCACTGGCACAGGAGTAAAACCAATATCCGGACGCGGCGCATCGTTAAAAATGGACGAAGAGCTCTGGGTGGCACACCCCGATAATAAAAAAGGCCCGGCGCCGGGCGCCAGGCAAGCAGCCATGGAACCTGTCACGAAGCGACGTCGCGAACAGGCGAGCTCCCCAAGGGAAGTTCTTTGGGTGGGGTTAACCGCGATATCGTCAATATCGAAATCGCGCCCCTGTATGTTTTTCTCAGTCATTCAAATCCAACTCCCGGGCGATATCCGACCAAGGGACCAGTTTAAAGTTTTGCGGTTGCTCCGGCATAATATTGTGACCGTCCTGAGCCACAAATGCACCTTGCTCATAGCCTTTACCCAGGGACCGGTGGGTGACTTCCAGGCCATCGGTTTCAGAAATGGCATCCACCCCGGCACCATAGTTGGCACCCACCCGAAATTTTCCTAAACGCTTGTATGGCGCGCTGGACTCAAACACCACATAACTGTCATCGCCCTGGCTGGACACAATCAGGTAGCGACTATTGACTGCCGGGTAAAGGGCCATGCCTTCTACGTCCGCTACTAATACATCATCGGTAGCGGCAATCAAAGACAAAGCCTCGTCGCTGTCAGGCTTAGCCGACAGTGTATAAACACCCACGGCCTCTTCGCCCACAAACAGTCTTCCTGTAGCATCGTCAGCCACACAACCTTCGGGCTGAGTGTCAACCGCAAAGGTACGCGCAAGCGTTGCGGTTACCTTGCCCGCATTCGCACTCAGCAGGTACTGCTCGAAGGTGCCGCTTTTGCCGTTGGCAATGGCGTAGGTTTTAGCACCATCCTGATACATGCAAAAACCGTAAATTTCTTCAAGCCCGGTGGGCAACTCCGCCAGGTGCGTTGCCGTACCATTGTTGGCATCCACTCTATAAATGGATAAGGAATTATCATCGCGCTGGGTAGCGACGGCAATATCATCAACGCCATCGCCAAAATCAAAACCATAGCGAAGGTCGACATTATTCAGACGCCCCGTAGGCAGCATTTGCGCTTGAGAGCCGTCCAAGCGATAAACCCCCAGACCGTACTTTTTATCGGTGCCGTAAATTAAGCTTTGCTCGGGGCTAGTAGGGTGAACCCAAATTGCCGGATCATCCGCCGCGTCGCCAAAGCGGGCCACCGGTTCGGTCTGCACCTGGGGCTGCACAACTTTAACATCCGCAGCAGCGGAGGCTTCGGCGCTGGCAAAACTCAACAGCCCTTCATCCAGTGAAAAGCTTGTGCGAGCAAACTCACCACTGGCATCGTCGCGCACTTGCAGCTGTAACTCATTGGTTTTGGCATCGTGCCAGGCGCGCAACTGCTCAGGCTCGGCGATACCTGCCCACTGCCCCAGCTCGGTCGCACTCCAGCTATCGCCAGCTTTTTGATACAAGCGAACCTCTGCGCTATCTACAGTAACGGCTATGATATTGCCGCCTAGATAGGCGATTGCTTCAGTACCTTCGCCCAGCTCGCCGTAAGGGCTCGCCAAATCAACCACCTCGCGGCTGACAGGTTTTTCGGCATTGGATGAATAACGCCACAGACCCATTTCCTCTTCGGCGATAAACAAACCGCCGTTGCCATCAGCGGCGCAAGCGGTGGCATTGGGCGCGATTGGTAAGGTGCGCAGCTTAGCGGGCGTAAGGGTCTCACCTTCAGCGTAAACAACCCATTGCTCGGCGCTGCCGCGCTCATCCAGCATAAACAGAGAGACACTGCCGTCCGCCTCTGGCGCCAGGCATAGGCCTTCTACCAAAAATTCGGGTGAAGCCAGAGCGGCTAGAGGTTTTACTTTTTTACCATTCTCACTCAACTGATACAGCTTGGGCGTTGACTCTACCCCTTCAATCACTGCCAGTAAAAATCCATTTTTGATGGGTACTAAGTCAACTGCCTGCACAGCGTCGACAATAGTGTTACCTGCACCAGATTGCAGCTGGCTGCTTTCATTTAGCGTTAACCAAAAGGCAGTTTTACCCTGGCTGATGGCGGGTATGGATTCAATTTTGGCATTGCCCTGATCACTGTTGGGCGCTGCACATGCACCGAGACTGGCACACAGCGCAATAGTTGCCGATAAATGCTTTAACGTCATATCACTTTATCCCGTAAGCGGCGCATCGCGCCGCTGTGAGTTTTTGTTATTGGTGTTTTAGAAATTGGTAATTGTTAAACCCAGCTTGAAGGTTAAACCGTAGCTCTCATACTGCGCATTGTAAGAGGAATCGTTTACATAGGCGTAGTAGGGCTCGTCGGTTAAGTTCAGCGCTTCAAAATAAAGCTGCATGCCTTCGCTCAGGTAATAGCGGGCCGAAAAATCCAATTGGGTTTGTTCATCCACATAGATATCTTCTGCCGCATCGGTGACGTCTTGCACTTCCAACAAATACTCTGATTTGTAATTGGCGGCGAGGCGCATATTAAAGCTCGAGGCCTCGTAGCCAATGCTCAGGTTACCGGTGGTATCCGACTGACTGGGTAATTTGCTGTCGCGGCTCAACCAGCCACCTTCGTCTTCATCGTAGTAGCTCAAGCTTGCTTCAGAATCTGAGAAAGTCGCGTTAGCTGACAGCAGTAAGCCACTGAATGCGCCGGGTAAAAAGTCCATCTGCTTAGAGAACGCCAGTTCGATACCTGATACTTCAGCGGCATCGCCATTGGCGAAGGTGATAGCCTCGTCGTAATCGCCGTATTGATCAGTGCCCGCCAAATCGGTCTGGTAGATAAAGTTTTCAATATCTTTGTAGTACACATAGGCCGAAACTACACCGGCCACACCCATGTAATGCTCAAAGCCAAAGTCAAAGTTTTCTGACTCCATGGGCTTTAGCAATGGGTTACCAAATTCGGCCTCTTCGTCATCGATAACAAAGTTGGGCGCTAACTGTTCAAAGTTAGGACGCACCAGCGAGTTGGTCCAGGAGCCGCGCAACTGAGTATTTTCACCGATAGCGTAGCGCGCGTGTACCGAGGGGAAAAAGTTGTCGTACTGGTTATCCACTTCAATTGGCGTAAACTCATCGCCATCGAAGCGAGTACCCTGGGAGTCGAACTCTGTGTCCTCGTAGCGCACACCGGCAATCAAACGCAAGTCGCTTAAATCGATACGCCCCATCAAGTAGGCAGCCGATACGGTTTCTTCCACGTCAAAGTCTTCAATGGTGGAATCTTCGTCGGAGTAAAATTCGCTTTCATCCAACCCGGTCAGTGAAGCGGCAACGGCATCGGTGTTGATGCCAGGACCAAAATCGCCCAATGTGTAATCCGGGGCGCCGGCGGCGTAACCGCTCATCAACAGCTCGTCATCGCTAAAGCCGTTTTCGTCCAGGTCCTCAAACACCCAAATTTCAACGTCATTGTCTTTTTCACGATTGCGGTACTTACCACCAAACTTTAACTGCGCTGAGTGCTTGGCAATAAAGAAATCGCGGGTAAAGTCCAGCTGAAAAGATTGCTCGGTATCGTCGGTACCGGAAGACGCTTTTTCCACTTCGTCCATTTCATAGCTATCGGCGGAAAAGAAAGCGTCGGGCACGCTTAAGTAAGGCTGGCGAGTGTCGGTGAAAGAAACATTTTCAAACGCATCGCTACCGGCAAACACGGCGCCGCTTACATGTTGCGGCTCGTCTTCGCTGGACTCGGATACCGCCGCGCGATAGTCAATGGTCCAGCTGTCAATACGAGTGGTACCACCCAGAGAGGTAGAAAGAATCTCTTGCGTTTCTTCACGATCTTTTAGCTCGCGCGCCACTTCGGCCACACCAGCAGCCCCCGGCAGAACACCCTCTTCAAATTCAAAAATATTGGCTTGGCGAATTTCCGAGTCGGTGTATTTACTGTACAGGTTGCGCCAGTAAAGCTCGGTGTTTTCACTCAGTTTATAGTCAAAGTTTAAGGTAGCGCCTGAGCGCTCGCGGGTAATCAGGTAGTCGCGCTGCTCGACTTCTTCTAACAGTGCGCCGTCATCGTCAAAATCCCAACCGCCGCCGGTTTCAACATTGTCCGAACCGAATTCACGGTCATACCAGCTGATACCACCGGCAATGCCAAGGTTATTGGTGCCACTGCCAATGCTGAACTGATCAGAGGCCGTCAGCGCCAGCTTGGGACTGGTGCTTTCAGTCAACTCGTTATAGCTGCCCTCGGCAGTAAAAGAGTAGAACATGTCGTCGCGATCAAACGCCGACAGGCTTTGAATATCAATGCTGCCGCCCAGCGAGTTGGCATCCATATCGGCCGTCAGAGTTTTGCTTACCACCAAGCCTTCAAGTAAATCAGAAGGGATGACATCCAAAGCCACCGCACGGCGACCGGAATCCGGCGAAGGCAGGTTTACACCGTTTACAGTGACCGAGTTGTAATCTGGCCCCAAGCCACGAATACGCACATAGCGGCCTTCACCCTGATCTCGCTCAATGGATAAACCAGGCAGACGCTGCAGCGCTTCCGACACATTGGTGTCGGGGAATTGGCCAATGGCATCCGCAGCCACGGCGCTGACTAAATTGTCGGATGAACGCTGCACGTTCAGCGCTTTATTCAAGCTACCCGCCTGGCCCATAACAATTACATATTCCTGCTCGGGGCGAGAGGGCTGAATTTTGAAATCGCTGACCAGCGTTTCGTTATCCACAACCTCGACCGTGCGCTGCATGGTTTGTACACCCAGGTAACTGACGCTCAAGGTGTAGGTGCCAGGCTCTATGCCCGAAAGGTTGTAGCGACCGTCGCGACCAGTAACGGCGCTCACGTTCAACTCTTCAATTTTTACCCGGCTACCCTGCAGGGGTACACCACTGATTTCGGTGGTTAACTGACCGCTGATCTGGCCATCGGCATAAGAATGCGCCGCACCCACCATAGCAATGGCAGCGGCAAGTAACTGGCGGCGCACTTTAGGCGCGCGGATTTTGGCAAGTGTATTCACAGAATCTCCCCCAAGAGGTCTAACAACAGTGCCAGCAATTG
Source organism: Gilvimarinus sp. DA14 (assembly GCF_024204685.1). Classification (NCBI taxonomy): domain Bacteria; kingdom Pseudomonadati; phylum Pseudomonadota; class Gammaproteobacteria; order Cellvibrionales; family Cellvibrionaceae; genus Gilvimarinus; species Gilvimarinus sp. DA14. The sequence continues at coordinate 3,219,858 of NZ_CP100350.1, read as the reverse complement.
GCTGGCTTTTAGAAAGTGGAGCAGACAGTAAAAAGTGCGCGTGACAGTTCTGTGACAGCCTTGGGCAAACCGTTTCAATTTACCCCCGCGGTTACGGGTTTTGAGCTAATAAGCCCCCAAAAAACACGGCATTACGGGGCCTCGGCCCAACAACCGTGGTGAAAACGCCGTGCAAACAAAAACTCCCTGAGCCAATTTGCCCCCGCCCTATGTCACACAACTGTTACATAAGGCTGATAGTTACAGGGGCGTTTATTGTTAATTTCGGACACCCCATGATTCGCTTGCACAAATGGAAACTGCTGGCCATAGCTCTGGCCACCAACCTGACGATATTACTCACCCTTGCCGTGGGTGAGATTAAGCTATGGCAAGAGATTGACTGGCTCGACATTGTGGGCGAATCGGGTGTTTGTCTACTCACAGCCTTATGGCTGGCTTTTACCCTTAACAGCCGCCCCAAGGGCTCCGTAACCAGCCTACTGGCACTCGGGCTAGGGTTAATTTTTATCGGCTCGTTCCAGGATTTGATGGACGAGGTGGTCGCCATTCCCGACGCCTCGCCCTGGCGTGGCAGCATTGAATCCGTGCTTATGCCAATCGGCCTGATTGTGCTGACCCTGGCGCTCTATCACTGGCACAAAGAGCAATTAGTGTTCAGCCAGGAACGTCGCCGCAAAGAGCAAAATATGCGCGACTACCGCCTGCAAGATCAGTTAACCGGATTAGGTGATGCACGCTTTCTGAACCAGCAACTCGAAGAACAAATGCAACACTGCCGCGAGCTGCAACAACCGCTGACATTGGTGTTGTTGGATTTGGATCAGTTCGATGTCATCAACCGGCGCTTTGGTCACGCCGAAGGCGACCGCCTGTTAAAAGAACTAACCGAAGTTCTGCTGTTAAACTTGCGGCGCTGCGATTTATTGTGTCGCTACGCCGGCGATCGCTTTGCGGTGGTGCTGCCGGGGGCGGGGGAACAGCTGGCAACCCAATTGTGTGCTCAGCTGCAAGATGCCGTCAGCCACTTCGCCTACAAAACTGCGCAAGGTGAAAGCGTTTACCACAGCGCCAGTGCCGGCTGCGCCACAGACTCAGGCCATAGCGCGCAGGCACTCATTGAGCAGGCCACGCAACGGCTGTTAGCGGCGAAAGATAAACGCGCGCCGAGGGCTGCTTAGTGTCCTGGTACGAAAATGACACAGCGGTAATCGCCGCCCACGAGTTTCCCGCGGTGCTGATCGATTTGGCCTGCAGTCGCGGGCTAGACCCGGACCGCCTGTTGCGCGGCACCGGCATTTTTATGGACGACTTTCTCTCCGGCAATCTCCACATTAAACCCAGCCAAGGCTTCGCGTTAATTCGCAATGTTCGCCAGCAACTGCCCGGCAAAGACGCGGCCTTTCTCGCCGGCCATCGCCTGTTTCCGGGCAACTTCGGTCCCGCCGGCACCGCCCTGACCCAGGCGCCACATTTACTGGACGCCCTGCAAACCTTGGAAACCTACAGCGCGCGCCTGAGCCCCCTACTGCACCCCCGGCTATCACTGGATGCCGAGTTTCTTTATCTATACTGGCACGACAGCTGCGAAGTGAACGAACACAGCGGCTTTTTAACCGACATGATGATGACCGCCGTGACCGCCCTGGGCCGCCAGCTGCATCAAAAGACCTTGCCGTGGGATTATTTTTTACCGGGCGAGCTCAGCAACCTCGAGCACTACCAAGTTAACTGGGGTTGCCGTGTGCGCGGGCGCCAGCACATCAGCGCCATGAGATTGCCCCGCACCTGGGCCACTGCAGCCAGCGCCGTGGGCACCAATAGCGCCGTCATTATTGCCAAACGCCAGTGTCAGGCGCAGTATGCAGACGCCCCGAACGCCGGGTTTATTGCCCATATTGACGGGCTGATTCGCGCCGGCATTCCGGGGCACGTCAGCCTTGAATCAGTTGCCGAGACACTGCAAATCAGCCCCGCCACGTTAAAGCGCAAGCTTAAAAAACACCGCACCCACTTTCAGCAACGCTACGACAGTGTGCGCAAAGAATTAGCCATTGAGTGGCTTACCCGGCAGCGACTGGATATCGAGGATATCGCGGCACGCCTGCACTTTCACGACAGCCGCAACCTGCGCCGCGCCTTTAAACGCTGGACCGGCGTACTCCCCAGCGCCCTGAGCGCCTCGCTCTAAGTTCGCCGCCAATTTACGCACAGCGCACACAGCAAACGGCCTTTAACCGCCGCTTAAAATTGACTATTCTTTAAAGTCAGTCTGAAGTTATCCACATAGTGCGGACTCGTCTAAGAGCGTATAATGCCGCCACTCACTTACCCCGCAGCGCCCGAGGAGACTATGGCCAAAATCCGCTGGGGTGTGCTCAGCACCGCCAAAATTGCCCGCGAACACGTTATTCCCGCCATGCAAAGCTCGTCGCTCGGCGAGGTCGTCGCTGTTGCGTCGCGCCGCGAGGAGCAAGCACAAAGTTTTGCCGCAAAGCTCGGTATTGAACGCGCTCACGGCAGCTACGAAGCACTGCTAGCCGACCCAAATGTAGACGCCATCTACAACCCTTTGCCTAATCACCTACATGTGCCCTGGTCTGTCAAGGCCATGGCCGCCGGCAAACACGTGCTGGTGGAAAAACCCCTGGGCATGGATACCGCCGACGCGCAAACACTGCTGGATGCCAGCAAAGACTACCCCGATGTAAAAGTCATGGAAGCGTTTATGTACCGCTTTCACCCCCAGTGGCAACAGGTGCGCGAATTGTGCGACAAAGTGATTGGCCCGGTGCGCAATATCCAGTGCGAGTTCTCCTACAACAACCGCGACGCCACTAATATTCGCAATAACGCCGATATGGGCGGCGGCGCGTTGATGGATATCGGCTGCTACGGGATTTCTCTGGCGCGTTTTATTTACAACGCCGAGCCCAAGCGCGTTTGCGGCCAAATGAATTTTATGGACTACGAAGTAGATGCCATCACCTCGGCGATAATGGAGTTCGACGCCGGCACCGCCAGCTTCAGCTGCTCGACCAAAACCGAGCCCGGCCAGTGGGCCAAGCTGTGTGGCGAAGCAGGATTTATTTATATCCCCCTGCCATTTAACCCCACCGCCGACATCGAAGCGCAAATTATTGTGCAGCAAAACGGCAACAGTGAAACCATTACCCTGGCCCCGGCCAACCAATACCGCGCCATGGCAGATCACTTTTGCGATGCCATACTGCACAACAAGCCGGTACCGACACCGCTGCGCGATGGGGTCAGCAATATGCAGGTGCTGGATAAGATTATTGCCAGTGCAAACGCTGGGCAATGGCTGGAGGTTTGACGGCGAACGGCGAACGGCGAACGGCGAACGGCGAACGGCGAACGGCGAACGGCGAACGGATTATTATTACAACAACGAACACACTTACAATCGTAACAACTGGGCCAAAAGCCCTTTATTAGTCGAGGCGGGGCAACCCTCTGCCGCAAAGGAGAAAGTCACACGTGAAAAAGATTGTTGTAGTCGGCGGCGGTGCCGGCGGGTTGGAGCTAGTTACCAAGCTCGGTAAAAAGCTGGGCCGCAAAGAAAAAGCACACATTACCCTGATTGATAAAAACACCACCCACGTCTGGAAACCACTGCTGCACGAAATTGCTGTGGGCACCATGGACGAAGGGGTAGACGCCGTCAGCTATCGCGCCCATGCGTTTGCCAATCACTTTCACTTTCGCATCGGCACCATGACCGACATCGACCGCACCAACCACCAGGTGGTGTTGGCCCCTATGTTCGATGAAGACGGCCAGGAGCTGCTGCCCGAAACCCGCATTGATTACGACATGCTAGTGCTGGCGATGGGCTCATCGTCCAATGACTTCAACACCCCCGGCGTTAAAGACCACTGTATTTTTCTCGACGGCCCGGGGCAAGCGCACCGGTTTCGCAATAAATTACTGGGTAAGTTTTTGCGCATTCAACGCGTTCCCGGGGTGCGCGACTCGGTCAATATCGCCATTGTGGGCGCCGGCGCTACCGGCGTAGAACTTTCCGCCGAACTGCATCACGCGGTACACAAGTTCCACACCTACGGTTTTGATGCCGTCGACAATGAACACCTTAACGTGACGTTGATTGAAGCGGGCGGGCGCATTCTGCCCGCCCTGCCCGAGCGCATCTCGGCCTCGGCCAGTCGCGAGCTGGCGAAGCTGGGGGTAAACATTAAATTGAACACCCGCATTACCGCCGCCCAGCAAGATGGCCTGGAAACCGGCGAGGGCGAGAAAATCGAAGCGGACTTAATGGTCTGGGCGGCGGGCGTAAAGGTGCCGGATGTATTAAAGAACATTGGCGGCATTGAGACCAATCGCATTAACCAGCTGCCGGTAAACGCCTATTTGCAAGTCAAAGGCGAGGCCAATATTTTCGCCATTGGCGATTGCGCCGAATTTGTCCAAACCGATGGCAATCGTGTGCCCCCACGCGCCCAGGCCGCCCACCAAATGGCGGATATCTGTTACCACAATATTCGCGCTCAGCTCGACGGCGGCAAGAAAAAAGTCTTTCAGTACAAGGATCACGGCTCGCTGGTGTCGCTTGCCAACTACTCCACCGTCGGTAGCTTGATGGGCAACCTCAGCCGCGGCACTTTATTTATTGAAGGCCGCCTGGCGCGCGTGGTGTACATCTCTTTGTACCGTATGCACCAGCTGGCGGTACACGGCTATATCAAAACCGGGCTGTTAATGTTATCGGGCAGTATCAACCGCTGGCTCAAGCCCAAGCTTAAACTGCATTAAAAGATTCGCCCCCGCATTCGGGGGCGCTTTAGTCACCACGCCTTGTGCTGCACCCATGTCGCCGGGTATATCGGCTTGACAGCCTACCCCCCTCTGCCTAGGATGCGCTCTGCCAAACCTACAGGACGTCTGCATGCTGCCCTTCCACAATGTTGTCGCCGATGACTTTCAAGAAGTTAACGAACTGATTATTCGCCAACTGCACTCGGATGTGGGGCTGGTAGAAAACATCGGCCACTATTTGATCGAAGCAGGCGGTAAGCGGCTGCGCCCGCTGATGGTTTTACTGGCCGCCCGCGCCCTGAATTATTCAGGCAAGCAGCATTTGGATTTAGCGGCGATTATCGAGTTTATTCACTCGGCCACGCTATTGCACGACGATGTTGTCGACACCTCTACCCTGCGCCGCGGCCGCCCCACCGCCAACGCCGAGTGGGGCAATGCCCCCAGTGTGCTGGTGGGCGACTTTCTCTATTCGCGCTCATTTCAAATGATGGTCGCCATCGGCGATATGGACGTAATGTCCATTTTATCCGATACCACCAATGTCATTGCCGAGGGCGAAGTTCAGCAGCTGATCAACGCCAAAGACCCGGATTTGTCCGAAGACGGTTATATCGAGGTCATCCACAAGAAAACCGCTGTATTGTTTGCAGCGGCTTGCGAGGTCGGTGCGGTAATAGCCGGCGCAGATCAAACAATCCGCCAGGCACTTAAAGAATACGGCCTGCAGGTGGGCATTGCCTTTCAGCTGGTAGACGATGCGCTGGATTACAAAGGCGACGCCGACACGCTGGGCAAAAATGTGGGCGACGATCTGGCCGAGGGCAAGCCCACCTTGCCGTTAATTTACGCCATGAGCCGGGCCGCCGATGCCGATCGCGAGCTGATTCGCGCGGCCATTAGCAATAGCGACGCCAGCAAACTGCAGCAAGTTGTGGCCATTGTCGAGGCCACAGGCGCTATGGACTACACCCTGCAAGCTGCCGAGCGCGCGGTTGAAGCCGCCCTGGCCAGCCTGAAATCTGTGCCCGAATCGCGCTACCGCCAGGCACTGGTGGAAATTGCCCAATTTTCCTTGGGCCGCAACCACTAACCCTCCAACCCCGCCGCCCCGGCGCGTTCACTACTGGACAAGTGCCGGGCAAAAGGTAGAATGTGCCCCTTTGCCGCCAGAGCCAGTGTACGCTCTGGCCGCCATGAATTTGATCCAGAGTTAAAACTATATGACTTCATTCGTCCAAAAGAGCTCGTACAATTTGGAAGAGTTGCTCGAGTGTGGCCACGGCCGTATGTTTGGCCCGGGCAATGCCCAGTTGCCGGTTCCCAATATGCTGATGCTCAATCGCATCGCGCATATCAGCGAAACCGGCGGCGAGTTCAACAAGGGCGAAATTGTCGCCGAGCTGGATATCAGCCCCGACCTGTGGTTCTTTGACTGCCACTTCCCTGGCGACCCGGTAATGCCCGGCTGCCTGGGGCTGGACGCTATGTGGCAGCTGGTGGGCTTCTTTTTAGCCTGGAAAGGCAACCCGGGTCGCGGTCGCGCCCTGGGCTGTGGCGAGGTAAAATTCACTGGCCAAATCCTGCCCACCGCGAAAAAGGTCAGTTATCACATTAACCTGAAGCGGGTGATCGAGCGCAAACTGATTATGGGTATTGCCGATGGTCGCGTATCCGTGGACGGCAAAGACATCTACTTTGCCAAGGATTTGCGGGTAGGCCTGTTTTCTAACACCGACTCCTTTTAATAATAACGGCAAACTTGCCTGACTAGGGCACTAAGCTCTCCCCCGCGGGTCGAAACAGCCCTGCCACAGAAATGCGGCAGGCTGTGCCATAATGGCACAGGTTAACTGCCGCCTGTGGCGGGCTGAGCAATACAAAGAGGTAGCCTATGAAACGCGTTGTAGTTACCGGTATGGGCATTGTCTCCTGCCTCGGTAATGATAAAGCCACTGTTCTCGACGCCTTGCGCGAGGGCAAATCCGGCATTACTTACAATTCCACCTATGAAGAAATGGGGTTCCGCTCTAAAGTCGCGGGCTCTGTGGATATCGACCTAAAAGAGCACATCGACCGCAAGGTGCTGCGCTTTATGGGCGATGCCGCAGGTTATGCCTACATCTCTATGGATCAGGCCATTCGCGATGCGGGCCTGAGCGAGGAGCAAGTTTCTAACGAGCGCACCGGGATTATCATGGGTTCTGGCGGCGCCTCGTCAGAAAATCTGGTAGAAGCCGCCGATGTGCTGCGCGAGCGCGGCCTCAAGCGTATTGGGCCCTATCGCGTCACACAAACCATGGGCAGCACCACCTCGGCCTGTCTGGCAACACCGTTTAAAATTAAAGGCGTTAACTACACCATCTCTTCAGCGTGCGCCACCAGTGCCCATTGCATTGGCAACGCCATGGAGCTGATTCAGCTGGGTAAGCAAGACGTTATGTTTGCCGGTGGCGGCGAAGAGGAACACTGGGCGCTGTCTTGCTTGTTCGACGCCATGGGCGCCCTGTCTACCAAATACAACGACACCCCAGACAAAGCCTCGCGCGCCTATGATTCGGCCCGTGACGGTTTTGTGATTGCCGGTGGCGGCGGCTGCCTGGTGCTGGAAGAGTTAGAACACGCCAAGGCTCGCGGCGCAAAAATATACGGCGAGCTGGTGGGCTACGGCGCCACCTCCGACGGCTACGACATGGTGGCCCCCTCGGGCGAAGGTGCCCAGCGTTGCATGCGTCAGGCCATGGCAACCGTAGACGGCGATATCGACTACATCAATTCCCACGGCACCAGCACCCCTGTGGGTGATCTGGCAGAGCTGAAAGCCATTCGCGCTACTTTCGACAAAGTACCCGCCATCAGCTCGACCAAATCACTCACCGGCCACTCGCTGGGCGCCACCGGGGTGCAAGAGGCGATTTACTCGCTGTTGATGATGGAGCACAACTTTATCTGCGCCTCCGCCAATATTGATGAGCTGGACGCCGAAGCCGATGGCATGAACATCGTGCGCAAGCGCCAGGACAATGTGCAGCTCAATCGCATTCTGTCCAACAGCTTTGGCTTTGGTGGCACCAACGCCTGTCTGGTATTCCAGCGCTACCTCGAGCAATAACGCTCGCCGGCGCTAACTGCGGCCAAGGACGGCCGCAGCCCCTCTTTTTATCTTTTAAATTTTTCTTTATCCCTGCTGGGTATGCAACCACTGCCGCACCATGGGCAACAGGTAAGTGCGCCAGGTGCGCGTTTGCACACCAAAATCGTTGCGCACCCGCAAACCGCTTAGCACCGCACTGACCGGCACCTCTACCGCTGGCTCGTCAATGCGCTCCCACACAGGCTCAGGGCCTTTATAGTCCTGCTGGCACAGCACCTCCCACAATTGCTCGGCAAACTCCACCTCACTGCAGGCATCCCCTGAGCAGTAGTGGTATACCCCCCAGCATTCGGCTCCGCTATTGATTTGCTTAATAATCGCCACCGTCACTCGGGCCAGATCAGACAAGGCGGTTGGGGCACCGCGCAACCGAGCGTTGAGTCGCCAGGGCTGGTTCTCCTGCAGGGCGCTCAACAGGCGTGTCAGTAGGTTATCGCCATAGCTGCCCACAATCCAACTGGCGCGCAACACCAGCGCCCTGGCATCAGCTTCCAGCACTTTCTGCTCGGCGAGATAAAAAGCACGCCCCAAATCGCTATTGGGTGTGGGCTCGTCTTTTTCAGAGTGTTTGCTTTTATTGTCATCGCCAAAAACGCGATAGCTGGACAATTGCAGCACCGGAATCTGCTGCTCGGCGCAAGCACTGGCAATATTTTCCGCAGCCTGGGGCAATAGGGCAATATTGGCCGACGCGGGGCTGTCGCCCCACCCCAGGTTATTCAACACAATGTTGGGCCGCTGGCGGGCGATATATTCGGCCACTGCATCGCGATCGCTCCAGTCCAGCTCGTTGCTGGGCGGTTGCAACAGGTTAAACGGCTCGCGTTCCAGCTCGTGCTCCAGGGCGACGCCGAGCGAGTGATGTGAATCGGCTAACAACAGTTTCAAAGCAATTTCTCATTGTTAAATGTGGCCTGCATTATCGCAGTAGCGACTGCACAAGGCTACCGGTGCGCCAGTGCTCAATTCGCCCGGCGCTATCTGGCGAGCGGTGCGTCGCATCTGCCACAATAGCGCCCTGGCAACTAAAGGAAAATATCTTGCGCCGCGCCTGTTTACTCATCCTTGCTCTACTCATCTGTGCCGCCTCTGTGGGCGCTTCGCCCCTACCGGCGAACTGGCACTCTGGCTACGCCGCCGAACCCGTATTTAACGGCAAGGTGTTCTGGGTAGAAGCGGGCAAAGAAAACCCCGACACCATACTGCTGGTACACGGTTTGGGGCAAAACGGTTGGCGTGACTGGCAAGAGTTAATACCCCTGCTGGCGCGCGACTATCGGGTGCTGGCGATCGACCTGCCCGGCTTTGGCCGCTCAAGCGCCCCGGCGGGTAAATATTCGCCAGAAAACTACGCGCGCATGATTAAAGCGCTGGTAGACAAAGCCGGTATTCAACGCTTTGCGTTAATCGGCCACTCTATGGGCGCCAATGTCGCCTTGCGTTTTTCCACCCGCAACCCAAATTATTTAACTCACCTGGTGCTGATTAGCGCCGCGGGCATTCTCGAGCGCAGCAGCTTCGCCCAGTACTCCGCCGCCATGCCCTTGCAAAGCGATCTGCTGCCAGCACTGCAGCAATTGCCAGAGCCACTGCGCGACAACCTAAGTCTAATGGCACGCACATTGGGCGGCGACCTGTTGCGCTGGGACGCCCTACCCGACCCTGACTTGCTACTAAACACCAGCGATAACAATTGGGCAACCGCCCTGCAGGGCCGGCCCAACCTCAACGCAGCGCTGGCACTGGTGCAAGAAAATTACTCCGGCGAGCTGAACAAGCTGACCCTACCCAGTTTAATTTTATGGGGAGAGGACGATCCGCTCACACCGCTGCGCACCGGTCAATTACTCAATGGCCAACTGCCCAACTCGCGCTTAAAAACCTTTGCCAACATGGGTCATATGCCCATCCACTACCCGGAGCTGATTTACCCGGTAATCGAAGAATTTTTTACGTCGCAAAACACCGCCGCTAACAAACCATTAAGCGACCTCAAGCAAAAAGGTGACTTCCATTGCAGCGGCCAGAATAATCAAACATTAAGCGGGCGCTACAGCAGCATTCACATTGACCGCTGCGATAATATTCAGCTTTATCAGGTGCAAGCACAGTCGGTTTACATCAGTCAAAGTCAGGTGAGCATGCTGGATGTCAGCATCACAAACCCGGGCACGGGTTTGCAGGTAGAGCAGAGCAAGGTTTCAGCCACCAACCTGAAAATAAACGCAGAGCGCGCCATAGTGGCCAGCCAGAGTGAACTGGACCTTGCCGGCGCTTCACTGGTAGGGGAAAAGTCCGCCCTCACCAACCTGGCGCCCAACCTTTATATTTTTTCTGTCAGCGACATCAACAGCGCGGGTAAGTCAAAGCTAATGCATGGTGTGTATCGGCTGGGGGCGCCCTGAAAAAAAGCTCAAACTATAATGACCGTAAGCAGCACTGTATTAGCGCTCGTCATCGTTTGCGCGACTGATTTGCCGCAATCGCGACGCCGATCTCTGCCACAGCTTTGCTCCCTCTTCAGAGTTATCAAGCTCAAGCTGCGTCTCTTCACGCTGTTTCTGCAACAATTGCTGACGAAGCTTTTCGCGCACTTCGGTAGGCACCTCTACCGGTGCGTTTAACGTATCCACCTCGTGCAGAATCAACCGCCCCATGCGATCGAGCAGAGCGTCATCAACTTGCCCTGGCTGATACCGGTAGCGCTGCACTCCGGGTGCACTAAAGTTTTTTAACAACACCACAATGCACTGCTGCTCAGAGTCGGCCTGTACTCGCATGGCAAGCTGCAGCGGCCCCTCCAGCGTAAACAGCGCGCTTTGCAACCTGTGCCTGCTGTTAAGCTGATCGCGCCGATGGTACTTAAAGTTGTAGCTGTTTAGGTAGGTGCAGTAACTGTCGATAGCGGCGCGGTCGCGAATGTCGTACTCGACAGACTCAGTGAGCTTGGCACTGAGCCGAACATCCAACTGCCTGGGGTTAGCGGAGCTATCAATAACCAATTTATAAGCGCTTTGCACTAACTCGATTTTGCTCTGGCGATCGGGCGCTAAAGGGTAGGCGATATGACGCTCTGGCTGCACATAATTAATTTGCTTAACCAGCTCATCCAGATAGCTCAGCACCTGAAGCATAACCGGCTGTAAAGATTGCTCGTAAAATGCCTGCTGCGCCGCCTTGCGCTGGGCCTCTTCGGCCTCGGCGGCGCGCATACTGGCGGCCTGTTGTTTTAATTCGTCGAGAATTCCCATAGCTCATCCGCTGTGCTGTTCACTCTTCGGCAATGATAACGTAATTGGCGCGCTATTTTTCTTTTACGCACAAAAAAGGCCGCGCCCTGCGCAGCCTTTTTACCACTTCACCGTGACGAAATCAGAACGGAATATCGTCATCAAAGCTGTCAAACCCACCGGCCGGTGGTTGAGGCTGTGCGGGTGGTTGCTGGGGCGCCTGCTGCTGATTAGGCTGCCCCTGGGGCTGGTTAAAACCGCCCGCTGCCGCACCAGCGGCTGCCGCCGGTGCGCCGTAGTTTTGCTGGCCACCGCCGTAATTTTGGCCACCACCATAGTTATCCTGGCCGCCGCCGTAATTACCCTGGCCGAAGTTGCCGCCGCCTTCGCCGCCGCGAGAGTCCAGCATTTGCATTTCGCTGGCGACAATTTCAGTGGTGTAGCGGTCCTGTCCGTCCTGGCCCTGCCACTTGCGGGTACGCAGTGAACCTTCAATGTACACCTTGGAGCCCTTGCGCAGATATTCACCGGCAATTTCCGCCAGGCGATTAAAAAAGACCACGCGATGCCACTCGGTGCGCTCTTGTGGCTGGCCAGTGTTTTTGTCTTTCCACTGATCTGACGTCGCCACACTGATATTCGTTACGGCGCCGCCTGAGGGCATGTATTTGGTATCCGGGTCTTGCCCCAGATTACCCACCAAGATGACTTTGTTAACGCCACGCGATGCCATAATCTTCTCCTGAGAATTGCGTCTTCATTCGTTAGCGGGCCACTTTAACACAGTGGCCGAATTATTCAGATTCCAATAGCTTTGCGATTGCCGCCCGATCAACCCGGCGCGAATCGACCTTTAAATAAACCATATCTTCACCGGGTACGATCAGCACCTCGGCCACGCCTTCTTGCGCGGCCAGCAGCGGCTCTATCGCCGCCGGGTCGCGACCATTAAGTGGCAACAACAAACTCGCCAAGTAACGTGGCGGCGCCATTCCCCGGGCCAGGCACCACCATAGCCCAACCACCAGCGTGCACACTCCCAGCACCAGTGTCACACCACCTAACTGGTAAAAAATGCCGCCCGCAGCGCCGCCGCAAAAAGCGCCCAGAAACTGCGCGGTGGAATAAATGCCGGTGGCTGTGCCCTTCGAGCCTGCCGGCGCAAGCTTGCTCACCAGCGACGGCAAGGTGGCCTCGAGAAGGTTAAAGGCCATAAAAAAGGCGAACAAACCAATCAACCACCACACGAGTCCCTGAGGCACAATCGCCAGCCACAGCAGCGACAGCGCCAGCAGCGCCACCGCCAGTAAAAACACCGGTTTCATTTTGCGCCGCTTTTCCGCCACGATAATAAACGGCAGCATGGCCACAAAAGAGCCCGCCAACACCGGCAAATACACCAGCCACTGATGCGCCCGCGCCACCCCCAGAGGCCCGCTAAGCATCAGAGGTACCACCACAAACGTAGCCATCAGCACAAAGTGCAAGGCAAAAATACCGGCGTCCAGGCGCAGTAGCTCGCGGTTGCGCAGGGTTTGCCACAGCAGCTGCGGCACCGCGCCGGATTCGCGCCGCCGGGTGCGGCTCAGCGCCACTTTTGGTACTACAAACAAGGTAATGGCGATACCCAGTGCTCCCAGCGCCGCGGTCACCCAAAAAATCAGGCTCAGGCCGCCCCAGCCCGCTAGCGCCGGGCCTAACACTAAAGCCAGGGCGAATGACACGCCGATGGATGCGCCGATACTGGCCATCGCCTTGGTGCGGTTTTCGTCCGAGGTTAAGTCAGTCACCAGTGCCATCACCGTGCTGGCTATAGCGCCGCCACCCTGCAGTAGCCGCCCGAGAATCAGCCCCCAGATGGAGTCGGCGATGGCGGCGATTACCGAGCCGGCAATAAAAATCAGCAAGCCCGCAATAATGACCGGCTTGCGACCAATTTTGTCGGACAGCACGCCAAAGGGAATTTGCAATAATGCCTGCGAAGCGCCGTAAGCGCCCAGCGCCAAACCCAACAGCGCCGCACTGGCCCCTGTGTAGCTGGCGCCATAAACACTCAACACCGGCAGCACCATAAACAGCCCCAACATGCGAAACGCATAGAGCGAAGACAGAGCCATCACGGCGCGGCGTTCAAATTGGGCGGGACGGGGCGTCACGAATAAACCTAAACCAGTGGTCGAAAAGAGCGGAATTCTACCAGAGATTCCCCCGTATCGGAGCCGCCCCTGTCTTGTAATTACCGTATAATGGGCGGTTTTTGAACGAATCACAGGTGAGCTTTTGGATACCATCTACGTTCGCGGCGCGCGCACGCACAACCTGAAGAACATTGACCTGGATATTCCCCGGGACAAGCTGGTAGTGATTACCGGCCTGTCCGGCTCGGGCAAATCCTCGCTGGCGTTCGACACCCTCTATGCCGAGGGCCAGCGCCGTTACGTCGAGTCGCTTTCTACCTACGCGCGCCAGTTTCTGTCGATGATGGAAAAGCCGGATGTCGACCATGTAGAGGGTCTGAGCCCCGCCATCTCCATCGAACAAAAGTCCACCTCGCACAACCCGCGCTCCACCGTGGGCACCATTACCGAAATTTACGACTATCTGCGCCTACTGTTTGCCCGGGTGGGCGAACCGCGCTGCCCCGAGCACGACATTCCGCTGGCGGCGCAAACCGTGAGTGAAATGGTCGATACCGTATTGGCGCTGCCCGAGGGCACTAAGCTAATGCTGCTGGCACCTGTGGTGCGCGACCGCAAAGGTGAGCACTTACATACCTTAGAGAGCCTGAAACGCGAAGGCTTTATTCGCGCCCGCATTGACGGCCTGCTGGTAGATTTAGACGATGCCCCCAAGCTGGATAAAAAGAAGAAACACAGCATCGATGTGGTGGTGGACCGCTTTAAAGTGCGCGATGACCTGCAAATTCGCCTCGCGGAATCTTTCGAAACCGCCCTAAACCTCAGCGAAGGCTTGGCCGGCATCAGCTTTATGGATGGTGAGCAGGAGGATCGACTGTTCTCCGCCAAGCACGCCTGCCCGGTGTGTGACTACAGTCTAAGCGAACTGGAACCGCGCCTGTTTTCTTTCAACAACCCCGCAGGCGCCTGCCCCACCTGCGACGGCCTGGGCGTAAAACAGTTTTTCGATCAGAGCAAAGTTGTGCTCTACCCCGAAGCGTCGCTGTCGCAGGGGGCGATTCGCGGCTGGGACAAACGCAATATCTACTATTTTCATATGCTCACCTCGCTGGCTGAGCACTACGGCTTTGATGTGGACACCCCCTGGGAGGCACTTACCCCCCAACAACAGAGCGCCATTTTAAATGGCTCGGGCAAAGACTCTATTCAGTTTAATTACGTCAACGAGCGCGGCGATGTCATCAAGCGCAACCACACCTTTGAAGGTGTCATTCCCAACCTGGAGCGCCGCTACCGCGATACCGAATCAGCCAGCGTGCGCGAAGATCTGGCCAAGTTTCTGTCCACCCAGCCCTGCCCCTCGTGCAAAGGAACCCGCCTGCGCCAAGAGGCACGCCACGTATTTGTGGATGAAAAAACACTGCCGCAAATGGTTGAGCTGCCCGTGGGCGAAGCACACAGCTACTTTGAGGCGCTGGAATTCGAAGGCGCCCGCGCCGGCATTGCCGACAAAATATTAAAAGAGCTGCGCGACCGCTTTCGCTTTTTGGTGGACGTGGGCCTTAACTACCTGACCCTGAACCGCAGCGCCGACACCCTGTCTGGCGGCGAGGCGCAGCGCATTCGCCTAGCCAGCCAGATAGGCGCGGGGCTGGTGGGCGTTATGTACATTCTGGATGAACCGTCCATCGGCCTGCACCAGCGCGACAACGAACGACTGCTGAGCACCCTCACCCACCTGCGCAACCTGGGCAACACCGTGATTGTGGTAGAGCACGATGAAGACGCCATTCGCCTCGCCGACCATGTCATTGACATAGGCCCGGGCGCGGGAGTGCACGGCGGCCAGGTCATTGCCGAGGGCACGGTAGACGACATTATGGCCAACGCCGACTCCCTTACCGGGCAGTATTTGTCGGGGCGCAAGCAAATTGCCGTACCCGCTAAACGCACGCCCGTTAACGCGGATAAAATACTCACCCTCACTGGCGCCACCGGCAACAACCTGCAAAACGTCACCCTGGAGCTGCCACTGGGCCTAATGACCTGTGTGACCGGCGTTTCTGGCTCGGGTAAATCCACCCTGATTAATTCCACCCTTTACCCCATTGCCGCCACCGAACTGAATGGCGCCAGCACCCTAAAACCAGCGCCCTTTAAAAGTATTACCGGCATGGACCAACTGGATAAGTGCGTGGATATCGACCAGAGCCCCATTGGCCGCACACCCCGCTCTAACCCCGCCACCTACACGGGTATTTTTACTCCGGTACGCGAGCTTTTTGCAGGCACCCCCGAAGCGCGCTCGCGCGGCTACAAAGCCGGGCGTTTTAGTTTTAATGTCAAAGGCGGGCGCTGCGAGGCCTGCCAGGGCGACGGTGTTACCAAAGTTGAAATGCATTTTCTCGCCGACGTGTACGTGCCCTGCGATATCTGCAAGGGCAAGCGCTACAATCGCGAAACCCTGGAAATAAAATACAAAGGCAAAAACATTCACGAAGTGTTGGAGCTGACCGTAGAAGAAGGCCGCGAATTTTTCGATGCCATTCCATCGGTAGCCAACAAACTGCAAACCCTGATGGATGTGGGCCTTTCTTACATTCGCCTGGGCCAGGCGGCAACCACGTTATCTGGCGGTGAGGCGCAGCGCGTTAAGCTGGCCAAAGAGCTGTCAAAGCGCGACACAGGCAAGACACTTTATATTCTCGACGAACCCACCACCGGTTTGCATTTTGGCGATATTCAGCTGCTGCTGGACGTACTGCATCGACTGCGCGATCACGGCAACACCATCGTGGTGATTGAACACAACCTGGATGTCATTAAAACGGCCGACTACCTGATCGACCTGGGCCCCGAGGGCGGCAGCGGCGGCGGGCAGATAATTGCCACCGGCACGCCAGAAGACGTAGCGCAAAACAAAGCCTCCTACACCGGGCATTTTTTAAAACCCCTGCTAAAGGCAAAGCAATAACCTCTGCAGAATTTATAAGAGCCGCACTATTTATAGGGGCTGCACTGCGGCTCTTATAAATTACTCAAATAAGCACTATTAAAGGCATTTATTGGTCACCCTGAATAATCTTTCCTAATCTAGTTGGCGAGCCGTTCCATCACCCACCGCGCAAGTAAGCGAGGACTCCGATGCAGAACACCGCTGAAAACACCGCCCAAACTCCCGAGCCCGCCCCCCGGGTAAGTGAATCTTTTAACACTGAGCCCGATTTAAGCGGCTCCGCCGAAGACAAAATTAGCGCTCTGTTGGCGTTGGCAGACATACAAGTCAACGGCCAGCGCCCCTGGGATATTCAGATTCATAACCCGGACACCTACGCCCGCATCTTGAGCCGTGGCTCACTGGGTTTTGGCGAGTCTTATATCGAAGGATGGTGGGACTGCGACGCACTGGATGAAATGTTCACCCGCTTACTGCACGCACGGCTACCCACCAAGCTTAAAGGCATGGCCAAGGTACGGCTTGTTCTGTCAGCAGCGCAACACGGCCTGTTTAACTTTCAAAGCCGCGCTCGCGCCTTTGAAGTGGGCGAAGCCCATTACGATATCGGCAACGAACTTTACACCCGCATGCTGGACTCCACCATGAGTTACAGCTGTGGCTACTGGGCCGAAGCCGAAAACCTTGAGCAGGCACAATTTAATAAGCTGGATTTAATTTGCCGTAAGCTGAAACTCGAACCCGGCATGAGCCTTTTGGACATTGGCTGCGGCTGGGGCGGCCTGGCCGAACACGCCGCGCGCCATTACGGGGTTAAGGTAACGGGGATAACCATATCCAAAGAACAGAAAAAACTCGCCGAGCAGCGCGTAGCGGACTTGCCAGTTGAAATAAAACTGATCGACTACCGCGAGCTCGACGGCCAGTTTGATCGCATTGTCTCGGTGGGCATGTTCGAGCACGTTGGCCCCAAAAACTATCGCACCTATTTCACCACCGCCGCCCGCTTACTCGCGCCCGAGGGTTTGTTTTTACTCCACACCATTGGCGAAGAACACACCTCAGTCACCCCCGATGCCTTTATTCACAAATATATTTTCCCCAACGGCAAAGTCCCATCGCGCGAGCAAATTACCCACGCCAGCCTAGACATATTACGCCTGGAAGACTGGCACAATTTCGGCCCGGATTACGACAAAACCTTAATGGCGTGGAAGCAAAACTTTGAAGCCAGCTGGAGCGAAATTGCCGAACAATACTCTCCCAGCTTTTACCGCATGTGGCGCTACTACCTTTGCAGTTGTGCGGGGTACTTTCGCGCCAGGCGCGGGCAGCTCTGGCAGTTGGTATTCAGCAAGCCAGAAGCAATGGGTGAATACCGCAGCTTGCGCTAAGCCTGCAAACGGCCCAGGCGAACGAACCCCGCGTAACCTCCTACCAGCCGTGCCACACGCCGATGATAAAGCGCACGCACCACCTGGTCGGCATTTTTACCGCTCGAACTTGCGCCACAAACCCAGCGGCGACCGCTGGCGTTCGACTTGCTGATCAACGGTTGTCGCGCTAGCATAGCCAGCCCCAATTGGACTGCGGCCACGCTTTCAGAACCATCGCTAAGGATATTTACGGCTATGCAAGAACCTCTCGCCGGTGCTGGGCACCTATATATTGCTCCCCCTTTTGTCAGCTGGCCGCTCCATGAAGCCGAGCGCCTGGTGCTGCCTCAAAACGGCGAGCAGGCACAGCCTTTACACGAGACTCTGGCGAACGTACTGCTGTTATGCAACCAATGGCGCAGTCTCGATGAGCATACAGCTATTGCGATTAAAGAAATGCCGGCCTTGCAACCTCACGCCCAGCAGATCCACCAGGGCTTAGAACACATGGTCAAGCAGGGGCTGTTGGTAAGCGCTGAACAACTTGCACAAAACTACGCAAACTCGGCCACAGCCAGCACCGAACACGAAAGCATCAAGACCCTTTATGTGCGAACCTTTCGCTGCCCGCAGGCATTAGAACGACTATTAAAGAGTGTGCAAAACGGCCGCAGTGGCGCCTCGATAAACACCCTTGTGGTTATCGATGACGCCCGCGAAGAGTCGGACCTGGAGCACAGCCGAAACCTGCTGGACTCCTATCGCGATAAATTATCGGCGAACCTGATTCACATAACACGTGCAGATAGGGAGCGCATGGCGGACACCTTAGCAACTGCCTCGGGCGCAAATGCTGACCACTTGCAGTGGTGGCTAAACGGCGATCCAAATGATCCCGAAATGAGTGCCGGAGCAACGTTTAATACGGCCCTGTTGCTGAGCGCTGGGACAACCACCGCACTCATAGATGACGACGCCCAGCTCACCCCCATTGGCGCCCCCGAAGACACCGCAGCAATAAAAGTCGCCTCGGACGAAAATGCGAAATGGACTATGTACCCTAGCGACGAGTCCATGGAAAGCGCCTGGTCAACATTGGATCTCGACCCGCTGGCGGCCCACAGCCGCTGGCTGGGTCAATCGCTATCCACATTGGCAGAACAAACGCCTCAGCGAGAGAGCTTTTGGCAATCTATTACGAGCGCCGACCTGCACTGGCTGAAACCCAACGCGCAGGTAAAAATAAGTGTCAACGGCATTTTGGGCGACCCCGGCACCGGCAGTGCCAGCTGGCTCTACACACTACCAACAGAGCAGCTGGCCCCCTGGCTAGAAAGCGAAGAATCCTATCGCCGCCTAACATCTCAACGCCTTATGGCGCGCCAATCTGAAGGGCAAAAGGTATTACCACACCACACCCTGCTAAGCCCACTAGTGGGGGTCGATAACCGCCAACTAATGCCCCCCACCTTTCCCAATGGCCGCGGTGAAGACCTGCTTTTTGCCGACCTGGTTTGTTGCGTATACCCAGAAAGCTTGTTTGCCCAGCTTCCGTGGATGCTGAAACACGAACCAGAGCAGAAACGAAAGTTTGACCAGGAAGACTTATTAACCCCTAGAAGCGTCTCAGCCTGTCAGGTGCTGGCCGAATATCTACACAAGCTGCGCGACACCATACCCAGCGCCACGACCAACACCCGGCTACAGTGGCTGGGGCAATCTTTGCAAGCTCTGGCGGAGGCACCGAACGAAACCCTGGCGACTGACTACCAATGCCATCTGACCAGTAACCGCGCCAATATGTCGAGCGAGGTGATGAACAACTTGCGGACACTGCAGCCGCCGCCCTATTTAGCCGCAGACATGCAACAACTGCTGGCAAACTGCCGCCAGGGCCTGGCCAGTGACCAACAGAATCAACAGCAGGTTCTTAATCAAGTACGAGACCGCGCCGGCCACTACAGCCAAGCCCTCAATAGCTGGCGCCTGGCGTGGGAACATTGCCGTCAAATCGGCGAAGCGAACACCCTGGAAATGGCACTCAAGGCCCCCGACGCTAACAACCGCAATCAGCTGCTGAGCTTTCTGCGGTTGCGCAAATAGGTGAGTTAACACCAGCCCCCAAAAGCAGACTTGCCCAAACTTTTACGGACGCTAGCCATTGAGCTCAGAATCAATACCAGCCACTACTGTTTTACATATTGGCAAATTCCATCCACCACACCGTGGCGGTATGGAAACCTATCTGCGCGATTTAACCACCGCACTTGAGCAACAAGACATTCATTCTATTGCTCTGGTGCATGCCTCCCCTCAGGGCAACCAAGATGAGCCCGCGCGAAGCGCCACCAAAGTCTTTCGCGTACCGGTGTGGGCCAACCTGCTTTTTACCCCCATCAGCCCCAGCTTTCCCTGGCACCTCAACCGCCTGATAAAAAACGAAGCCCCGTCTGTGTTGCACCTGCATATGCCCAATGTCTCGGCATTTTGGGCACTGCTCTTACCCCGAGCCCGCAAAATTCCCTGGGTGGTGCATTGGCATGCGGATGTTCCAGTGAAGGCGCTTAACCGTGGGGTGCGCTGGTTTTACCGCCTGTACCGACCGTTTGAGCAATGGGTACTGCGCCGCGCTTCGGTCATTGTGGCGAGCTCGCCGCCTTATATGCAAAGCAGCCCGGCACTTGCCGCCTACCGCACAAGCTGCCGGGTAGTACCACTCGGCATTCCCGAACCGCAGTTGGGCGCCTTACCCGCCGCCGCGAGGTCAAAACCTAAACTAGGCGTCATTGCCGTGGGCAGGCTTACCTATTACAAAGGTTTTGATGTACTGCTTCGAGCGCTAACCCAGTGCCCCGACGTAGAGCTAGAAATAGTCGGTGAGGGCGAGCGACGCCAAGAGCTCGAAGCGCTTATCGAGCAACTGCACTTGGAAAAGCGAGTAAATTTACTCGGCAACCTTTCGGACGACGAACTCGATCAGCGACTGCGAGCCAGTGACTGCCTGTGTTTGCCGTCTATTGAGCGCACAGAAGCATTCGGCATAGTGCTACTGGAGGCAATGGCCCAGGGCAAAGCTTGCGTAGTCACTTCAGTGCCCGGCACAGGCATGTCGTGGATTGTGCAGCACAATAAAACCGGCTTAGTGGTACCGCCTAGCGATGAAAGTGCACTAGCAGAGGCGTTAAATCAGCTGACGGGCGACCCGCTTCTGTGCAAAACTATGGGTGAGGCTGGTTTGGCTCGTTTCAAAGACGACTTTACCATTGACGTTTCGGCCGCAGCGATGGCAAAAATCTACCGCGAATTGGTGTAACGGCTCACTCCTCGCAAGAATATTACAGTATTACCATAGAATATCCTTGTCGCCTCGCCTATACTGCCCCGTTTTCAAAACGCGCTCTGAAAAATAGGATATTTTGTGACAACACGAGCCAGTGTTTCGCCCAGAGTTGGCGTCATCATTCCCGCGCTAAATGAAGCAGCCTCAATCGGCAAGGTGATTTCCACCCTGCGGGCTCAGTGCGACTACCCGATAGTGGTTGTCGACGACTACAGCAGCGATGATACCGGCGATGTCGCCTCCCAAGCGGGCGCCTTGGTATTGCCGTTGGCCACCCGGCTGGGCGCCTGGGGCGCAACGCAAACGGGAATTCGCTACCTTTTGCAACAAGGCTTCGACATAGTAGTCACCCTAGATGCCGACGGCCAGCATGAGCCGGACGCACTCCCTACCCTGTTAGAGTCTGTTATCAAAGGTAGCGCCGACGTCGCCATAGGCACCTGCCCGGGCCGGGTTTCGCGCCTGCGCCTGCTCGCCTGGATGATGATGAAAACCACCTCTGGCCTGCGCATGGAGGACATCACCTCGGGTTTCAGAGTGTACAACCGCCGCGCCATGGAAGTGTTAGCCGATGCGCGCGCCACTTTATTGGATTACCAAGATGTAGGAGTGTTGCTGCGTTTGCAGGCCGCCGGACTCAAGCTGCTGGATGTACCGGTGCAAATGGGCGATCGCTGCGAAGGGTCATCGCGGGTTTTTCACTCCTGGCTTGTTGTCAGCCGCTACATGCTGCAGACCCTGGTGTTGGGCCTATCCAAACGCCGATTGAGCGCACGAATGGAGAGTAAGACATGATTTTATGGATTAGCGCTACCCTTGGCTTGATAGTGGCAACCACTATTCTGGTTCTGATTCGCCGCGATAAATTGCACGTGCGCCACGGCGTTTTCTGGGTGCTGGTAGCCTTAGTATTCGCAGGTCTGGGCTTTGCCCCGCCCATGGTGGACTGGCTGGCCAAAACTGTGGGAATTGGCTACCCGCCCATACTCGCTCTGGTAGCCGCCATCGCCGTGCTGGTTATCAAGATTTTACTGATGGACATTGACCAGGCCCATCAAGAAGTACAGCTACAACGCCTGATTCAACGGGTTGCCATGCTGGAAGGCAGCTTACGGCAGAAGGCCAAAAGGAACGACGACGCCTCCGCATCATGAACCCTTTGTTGCTATCCATATCCCTGCTGCTGCCGTGGGTTGCAGGTGCTTTGGCTTTGCACCCGCTACGTCAAAGACTAAGCCTTACCCCTACGGGATGGCTTGGCTACGGCTACTTTCTCGGCGCTACCCTGATAACCGCAAGCGCCTTTCTCGCGTGGCAACTTCCCTGGCTGGCCACAGCAAAGGGGTTACTCTTTTGCCCTGCGATGCTGGCCCTGGGTTTCTACTGCGGCGCCAGATGGCTAGCTCGCCGGTTACCGATTCCAGAGCCTTTAATTTTATCGGCCGCCTCTTCAGGCCAGCGCTGGCTGACCTTTCTGCTTGTGGCAATCATTGCCCTGCATCTGGGTATCGCCGCGTGGGAGCTGTACCTGCGCCCGGTCTACCCCTGGGATGCCTGGCAAACCTGGATGTACACCGCGAAGGCCTGGTATTTCAACGGCGCTCCGGCGGACATAGTCTCGCCCGGGCAGTGGTTTAGCCAAACCGATACGGACAACTACACAGCTCAGGGGCACCACTATCCCTGGCTGCTACCCGCACAATCCTGGTGGCTGGCAAGCCTGGTGGGCAGCTGGCAAGACAACCTCGCTGGCTGGCCCACAATGTCGGCCGCTATCGCCCTGGGCCTGGCTTTGTGGGGCCAAGCGGTAGCGGCTAGCAGCAAACGCCTGCTGGGCCCCTTGGCTGCATTACTGCTACTGTCCCTGCCACTACTTAACACCCATATAAGCTTGGCAGGCTATGCCGATTTATGGCTCGCAGGGTTTAGCGGCTTAGGGTTAATAGCCATAGCCCGAGGGCTGCTGGAGTCACACCGGGGGCAACTACTGCTGGGGGTTGTAGCCCTGGCACTGGGGTTATTAGTCAAACACGATGCCATCATCTGGCTGACCTGCGGCCTGATTGTTATCTGCCTACTCAAGCTGCGACTACGCACATCAGCGGTAATTCTGGCGCTGGCCGGCGCACTGCTGTTATCGATTTTGGCATTTGGCTTTTCGCGCTTCGAATTACAGCTGCACACTGACTTTGTCAGCTACGGGCAACTGCTGTGGATTGCCGATAGCTGGCATCTGCTTTGGTACCTGCTACCGGCAGCCCTATTGTTAGCACTACTGCCTCGCACGCCAGCAAGAGCTACCGCGAAAATCATTAGCCTAATATTTGCCACCCTTTTCGCTAGCCAATTAGTACTATTCTGTACGACAAACGCAGGCAGCTGGGTCGGCACCGCCTCAAGTCGATTACTCTTGCAGGTTTCACCCGTTTTTATTTTTGCACTGGTATACCTTGCAGGCTCAATTCCAATAACGGCACCTTCAGGGCATAAATGGCGCAGCTTTCTCGCAGTTTTAGCAGGAACCGCGTGCTTCCTACTTTTATTTGTTGTTTGGCTGCTCATCGATACTTCAAATGGCGAGTACGAACCCGAAGCTAATCTGGACCTCGAAGCACAGCAGTTACAGGTTGTGTATGGCTCAATGCGCAAAACCCGCGCAGGACTACTGCTGCCGCCGGGCAGCGACAGGCATGCCGTGCTAAGCACTGGCCCGGTGCGATTTAACGCTGAGAACCTTGAAATCCTTAATGTAGATATAGAAGGGACAGGCCATAGTAAACAAACCTTATTTTGGCGCACTAAAACCCGACCCACAGAACCTTTTAGCCGAGAATTGATCTTTGGCGCCGGGCCAATCATGCTAAGTGACGACAGTAACTGGCGGGGTGAAATTATTGAGATTGGAATCGTTCTCTACGCCAACTCGAAACAGCCCTTGGTCCTCCACGGCCTAGAGCTTGAAGCGGCCACCCCCCAGGCCTTGCTGGATTTCATCGCAAGTGACTGGGCCACCCCCGAATACTGGGATCAAACTTCGGTCAACCGCACCGAGCTGAGCGCAACCACTAGCCTGCCATCGCTACCCGTTCTGGCCGGGTTCTGGGTGCTGTTCTGCTGGGTTGCTTTGCTTGTGACTAACAAGCGCGCCGCCGCGCCAATGTATCCGATGCTTGGTGTAGCACTTATTGCCTGGCTAGCTGTAGACGCGCGCTGGCTGCACAACAGCTACCACCAAGCACTGGCTACCCAGGCTCACTACGCTAATACCAACAATCACGAGGCGCTGGAATCGGCCAATGACGCAGCAAACATGGAATTTGCACAGCAATTACGCGAGCAACTCGGGCCAGAGCCGCAACGCGTCATTGTGGTGGAAGCGGGCGATCATCATAAATTCGTTTCGCGGCGGCTTAAGTATGCCCTTTTGCCCCACGCGGTGTACGTTAATAATGGCCGCCTGCCACGCAAACGCGCAGCTGCAGCGGGTGCTGTCATTTGGCTCACGGATGGCCAAAGCAGCTCTCAGGCGAACTGCCCGAAACCACTGCAAAAAGTAAAACCAAGCCTCATCACCCCGCTAGGTGTGTTATGCAAACAAGCGCAACACGCCGAATAAGGGTCCAACAAAGAACACGTACGACAAACGCACCGGCTAGCGATAATGATTGAGCCCGCTAAAACCTCTGTACGTATCGCGGTAGATTGCAGCCTGCTATCCGGCAGCAACGGTGGTCTGGTGCGCTACTTGCAGGCCATTCTGCCACGCATGATGGCCAACTCGCGCGACAACGTCGAATGGTATCTTTACGCTCGCTCGGCTGATTCTTGCACCCAGCTGCCAAGCCCCGCGGCTCTGCGCCAAGATCATTTACCCGAACACGCAGGTCGAATTTTAGCCCCCGCCCTATCACTGCCTTACTGGTGTCGACAGGACAAACCCGATGTGTTCTGGGCCCCCGCACACCGTTTACCACTCTGGCTGCCAAAAGAAACAGCGGGCGTAGTCACTATTCACGACCTCGCCTGGGCCAAGGTGCCAGAGACCCTGCGATCCAGCACCCGCGTACTGGATCGCACTTTAATGAGCCGCTCTGCTAGACAAGCCGAACGAGTAATAACGGTATCCAATGCGACGGCTCAAGACGTGGCCAAACACTGGCCCGAAACACAACCGCGAACCCAGGTAATCCACGCAGCCGCCGAGGCGCTGCCACCACCGGGCAGGCTGCAAGACTACGCCCCCGCCCTTGAAAAGCAGCATTACTTTTTATTTGTCGGTACACCGGAGCCACGTAAAAATCTGCCGAGGCTTCTCGAGGCTTACGCCAAAGCGTGCCACGCACAGCCGGATTTTCCCTCACTGGCAATAGCCGGGGGGCAAGGATGGGGAGGTGAGAACCTCGAAGCACAGATAACGGATTTGAAAATTTCCGGGCGGGTGCACCTGCTCGGGCAGGTGTCAGACACAATGCTGGCCACACTCTACGCCAACGCCCTGTGTCTGGTTATGCCATCCCTGTATGAAGGCTTTGGCCTGCCCATTGTCGAGGCCCTGCAGCACGGCCTGCCGATACTAACGGCCAACCTCTCCAGCATGCCAGAAGTAGCCGGGGCAGCCGGATTGCTGGTCGACCCTCTGGAGCCCGACTCTATCGCCAACGGCCTTCAGCGTGTCGCACTAGATAAGGCGCTACGCGAAAACCTGATCAAAGCCGCCGCCGATCTAGCCCCTCTCTATAGCTGGGATCGTGCAGCAGAGTCAACACTGGCCGTCCTGCTTGAAGCAGCGCAAGCCAAACGCAGCACCTCGTCACGAAACTGAACCGCGCTTTGGTGCCAACTAACAGCATAATCACATTGCGGCTGCCGCACCGGCTTACCTAGCTGCCACTGCTGAATCAACTGCTCCAACTCACTGGCCAACTCCGCTGGTTGATCAGGGGCAAAGTAACGGCAGGCGTCGCCGCCGACCTCCCGAAACACATCAATCGCCGACGCCAGTACCGGGGCGCCATAACGCATACCCTCGACAATCGGTAAACCAAAACCCTCCGCCCAGGAGGCACACACCAAAGCATCGGCGCGCTCGTAGCAAGCGCTCAGGGCCGCATCGTCTGCGTTATCAAGATGCAGCAAGCGCACACCGGCCTGCGGATGCTCACGCAGGCGATGTAAAACATCATCACTGGACCAACCCGGCCGGCCGACAACGACTAGCGTTACATCATATTTTTCCCACAGCTCATCCAGCGCGTCGAGAATAACCTGATAATTCTTGCGCGGCTCAATAGTACCCACGGCCAACACAACGAATCCGCGTACAGAATGGAGCGGATCAGAGCCCGAAAGTGGCGCCACAGCTTGATGCACCTCTGCCCCAAGCCGGAAATGCCCGGCGGGCAGGCTGCGAGCTCTTTCCGATCCACTATCTTTCAACTGCATATCCAGCGCACGACTAGTAGCGGCTGAATTAGTGATAAAAAAATCCACCCCCTCCGACACTTGCTTAAACCAACCGGTATAACCGGCGACTGTGCTGGCTTGGCACATATGCGGGATGGTGAGTGGAAATAAATCGTGCAACATAGCGCCAACATGAATACCGTCGCGTTCTTGCGCCTCAAACAGGGCGTGCAGCATTGCAGGCGAATCCCAAGTCGAATCCACTAACACGACAATATCCCCGCGGCGGAAGCGAACTTGTTTGAGAAACAAAAAGCCCAAAGGCCACACCAACAAACCAAACACACGGTAAAAGCCATCGGAGTTACTTGGCGCAGGCTCCGCTTCCTGTGCAGATTGACCGTCAACGATATCCTCACGGTCAATGCCGCCGCGAGATTTATCAAGCGAGTCCTCAACAAGTTTGCCCAGCCACCTCAATAGAGGCAAGCGCAGTACCGCCCTAACCACACGGCTTGCGGCCCCAATGCAACCTAGCGCCAAGCGCCCAAAAATCGTGATTGGATGCGCCTTCTCGGTAAGCGGCCGTTTAGGACTCAAAAAACCACGCCCCGCCCACACCAACGGCACCAACTGCACAGCGTCGCTCGACGCGCTCTGATGTTCATTCGCCAAATTGCGCGCCACCCGGCGAATACCGCTGCTGCCACCCACCAAATAAGTGTGGCTACACTCGATAAAAATTCGACGCTGTGCTGAACCGGTATTACTCACAGAGGATACCCATGGCGTTCCAGCTCAAGGTCGAAGGTATTGAGCAACCAATGATGCAGACTGCGGCTGCGGTTGGCTATCAAGGTGCGCTCCGCATCACTTAAAACAGCGGTGTATTTATCGCCATTAGCTTTCTCCGCGATACTCGCCAAGCGCAATCGGCGGTCGCGATTGCCTAGCGCAAACCACTTATTACGCTGCTCTGGAGAAGCGTCGAGGGATTTAAGAAAATCAAATTCAGCAGCCGTAAGCGCTGGGCTCAAATGTTTGTCATCAACCAGCTCAGCACCTAGACGCTCTACGCCTACAAAATCCATAACGCGGCCAAAGAAAGCCTCTCGGTTTTCAATCATATCCTCCATCAAAAACACGCCGACCTTATCTGCGCCCAAAAACTTCACTGCAAAACGAAGGTTTTTTTCGAAATCAAACCGAGTGTCGTTTATCAGGCGCAATCGCCCGCCCCACTCCAGCCATTCGGCAAAAGTAATAAAAGCCCTGCCGTTGGGTATCGTGTGATGCTTACCGTTTAGCGCGCAGGTTTTCAGAGCGTGCAAATAAGCTGACGGCAACCGCTTGAGAGGATTGCGCATAGTCACGACTAAGCGTATATCCCCCAACGCATCTTTTGCCCCCCGTAAAATCGCTTGAAATTCTACAGCTGGCTTAATCAACAACCCCTCCCAAGAGCCAAGTATTGGCTTTTCCGGCCCCCGCATCTGGGAGTAGCTTCGCAGCACTGATCGCACCTGGGCTACATCTGTGGGCTTCCAGCACTGCCAAAGAATAGGCTGCAGAGCGCGGTATATATCTTCAGAGGCGCAATGCTTGCCTGTTCTCCAGCTATTGCTCTTACCCAGGTAGCAAATACCAGGGTGCTGGCTGAACAGGGTTTCCTGCAATGTTGTCGTGGCGGTTTTAGGCAAGCCCATATGCAAAAAAACCGGAGGCAAATCAACCGCCGAGCCTGCCTGCGGCTTAGCACGCCAACGCCTAACCCGAGCCACACATGATATTACTCCGACTACCGCACCGCCCAGCAATCTCCTTGCGGGCAGCAACCAGCGCCCCACCCCAACTTTTTGCTCGGCAGCAGCAGCGGCTCGCCAAGCTTTTATGCGATCACTCACTTCATCACTAAAGTCCGCGCCTGGCGGAACCAACACTTCGGGGTAATCGTTAAAGTTCTCGTCAAACAAGGGCCCCTCGTGAGCCGGAAACGCTTGCTTGGCGACCTGGGCATTACCGGCGGCAAAGTGCCCATAAAAAGCCTCCGCCTGAGCTCGGGTGGCAGGAAAGCTACGCCCTTTATGTTTTCGGGAAATGCTGAGCACGAGAAGCTCACGCGACAGATTAAGCCCCTGGCCTGGCCCCTTGGGCCACTGCCGGTTCAGCTCCGACAGCAGCTGTACCCCCGTTTCACTGAGCGACTCATTAACCTTTGCAGGCCGCTTTTTCCCACTCATCGAGATATCCGCCAAATGACAAAAATCTGTCAGCAGGTCACCGTCATCAAGGCGTTGCGGCTCGAATATGCCCGCCTTTACCGCATCTTCACCAAACGTCTGGCTCCAATTGGCGTAAATGCGCGCGTAGTCGAAATAGTAAGGTAACGAGCCCGCCTTAAAGGGAGGGAAAACAGGTGGGTTCAACTGGCCGGTTTTGAGCTTGGTGGAATACAGGCTGACAGCAACACGATCCTGGCGGCGGAAGTACACCACCACCTCAACGTTATCACTCCAGCGACTCAGCAGCTCTTTTAGCTCAGCCAACAAGGCAGGAGTTGATAATCGGCTATGAAAGTGCTCAGAAGAAAAAACAAGGGTGTGGCGGTTGCGACAAGCCAATAGCTCCTCGTCTATAGATGTCACCAACTGCTGCCGATAGGCCTGGGCTCCAGCCTTGTCGCGAATATCCAGGCGGGCGCCTATTTCCGACTCCCACGGACGCGGCTGCACGGCGGCAACCACCCCCCACTGCGTACCGCCATGAAACCCGGTAAAACGCGGGTAAACCACGCCCTCCGAGGCAAAGGCGGCCCGGTTTTTTGCCATAAACCGCTGGATTGAGCTGGTTCCGGTTTTCTCGGTCCCTATATGTAATACAATCCTGTCAACACGTACCGGTGCTGCATCACTCCCCATGCAAATGCCTCAATCTGCCACTCAAAGGCCCGCGATTATACGGCACTCACCGTCAATCATCATCTGTAGGATCAGGGCTATTATCTACATCAAGCTCGCCAGCCTTAGCGGAATAAATCAATTGCAGAAGTCTGACAAGAAGCTTTTAGGTTTTTGGGGGACGAGCGGACTAAAACTACCCACCAATAGCAATTAGCTATAGTCGGTGGAGCCAATATCCTGGTTTGCGGCTTTGGTGCATTATGGCAACTACATGGCAAATAGAGCCGGAGGGCTTATAAACGACAGCGAATGGAAACTTCTTCAATATAAATCTACGGGTACGCCTACTGAATTTCGGCCATGTTTCCGGCCAAGATTTTATTGATTCGTAGGCAGACTCAAGCTCGTGAATGAAATCATCACCAAGGCCTGCCGCTCGTACCACGAGTAAACTTCTTGGAGCTCACCAGAAATTGCTGGGTGAAAGCTTAAATCCGCCATTACCCGGGGCGCTTAAGCTGGCTTTTAACTTCCTCCCATGACAAAAACCTCACCGCGCCGGTTTCAAGCTCATCAATTCGCCGCTCGGCAAGTTTGGCCCAAGCAGCATCTACCCCCTCATCATGTTGAGTTTCAAGGCTGGAAATCAAACAATGGGCCAGCAGCGCTCGATCACTGGCCGACAGCCCTTTTGTCTCTTGAATGACTTGTTCCAGGTTCATAGTTGAGGCACCTCGTGGAGTCAGTAAGCATCTTGGTCAATTCTAGCACGCTAGAGTTATAGGCCTGAAAGAAATGGCGTAATGAGTTGCTACAAAATTACCTGCGATTCTTACTCTCGGAGCCTTAGCCGCCCTCCGCCCGCCGGAAGCCAGAAACGAGCTGACATCACCCCCCTAATCTCGGGGTTCAAACAATCTCGGAACAAACAAAGTACAATGATCGCCATAGTCTACAGCGACCATCTATTTGCGGAATAAATTCATGCGGCCCCTTGTTTCCATCGTCATGCCTTCTTTTAACCAAGCGGAGTTCATTGAGGCATCTATAGCCAGCGTGCTGGAGCAAGACTACCCCCGCCTGGAGCTGATAGTGGCCGACGGCGGCTCGACCGACGCCACAGTTGATGTACTCACACGCATCCAAGCACAAGACGGCCGCCTGCGCTGGTTTTCCGAGCCAGATAAAGGCCCTGCCAATGCCATCAACAAAGCCCTGGCCCGCGTTCGCGGCACACTGATTGGCTGGCTGAATTCCGACGACCTTTACACACCCGGCGCAGTAGGGCGGGCGGTGAGCGCCTTAACCGGCCCCGAAAACTACGTTATGGCCTATGGCCAGGGCATTCATGTCGATGAAAATGGCAAAGAACTTAGCCGTTACCCCACCCTGCCACCTAGCACCCCCTATAACCGCTTTGCCCAGGGCTGCTATATTTGCCAACCCACCATGTTTTTTACCCGTACAGCGCACCAGCTGCTAGGCCCGCTGGACGAAAGCATCAAAACCGCGTTTGACTTTGAGTACTGGTTAAGGGCTTTTAAGGCCTTTTCTGGGCGCATCGGTTTTGTAGACGAAGTCCAGGCCTGCTCAAGGCTTCACGATGGCTGCATCACTCTAAACATGCGTTACTGGGTCGCCCTCGAAGGTTTACAGGTGCTTCACCGGCACCTGGGTAACGCCCCAGGGCATTGGTTGTTAACCTATTTTTCAGAATTATTAGAGAGCGGGGGAAAACCACCGGCAGGCGAAACGCTCTCCGAGCACGCCCATAACACATTGCAGGCAGCCCTGCCCTATTTGGGGGCAGCCGAAGCCAGCAATCTCCGGCAAACATTGAAAAGCTCGCCCCGCTACTCCCCACTGCAAATAGCCTGACGGCAAATTTTTACACTCAGACACGGGCTAGATTAATTGCGGCGCCAAACCGGCAACCTGCCGCACTACGGCACTACATATTTAATCGCCCATGCTGCTACAATACCGCGCTGAAATTAAAAGCGCGGTATTGTCCTTAACGTAAGGAAAGCCCCCGAAAGTTCACAAGGATCAGCAAGAATGCAACCTCTGTCAGTTATCATCGGACATCCCGAAGGGGATCATTCCAGCGTGCAGCGCCTATTTGCTCAGGCGCAAATAAAGGAGCTAGATAACGAGCAATCACTGTCATCGGCCATAGCCAACAATGGCCATACGTTAATTCTATACACTCCCCCGGGCCTAGCCCTCGCCCGCGCGCTGGAGCAGGATAGCGAAATCGCTTGTGACCAAGCGCTACAGCGCTGGAGCGACAGTACAAAAGCCATACTGCGCCATTTTATGCTCAACCGGGAGCATTGCACCTTGGTGAACGAGCTGGCCCTTACTTATACCCCCCAAAAGGTATTAACAGCGCTAGCCGGCAAGACCGACTACCCAATCAATACTACCCGCGAGCCAGAGTTCGAGTTAAACGCGAAGCCGTTAACAGAGGCGCTGGGCAGCTGCTTGGCATACACAGACACGAACAGCAGCAGCTTATACCGCGACCTGGAAACCGTGGCAGACGTAAACGGAGAGCAAGCCCTGCAGCAACATCAAGCCAGCCTGCGCAAAGCCCTGCAGCGGATAGCCACCGACTACACCCAACTTTCAGCCACAGCCGACAAATACCGCGAAAGCAACAAAAAGTTGCAAGAGCTCCAGAATGAGCACAGCAAGCTTTCTGAAGCAGCCAACGCACAAAATAAGGCCGCCGAGCCCAACGCCGAAAAACTGCAGGAGCTGGAAGAAGAGAACGAGCTGCTTTTATTACAACTGCATCAGGTGCAAGAAGAGCTGGAACACTACTTCTGCGAATACCAAAAGCTGACTGACCCGACCAGCCGCCAAGCCGGCACCGCCGCGCAATTTACCGCCCCGAGCGCCGGGCTAGCACTAGCAACGCTGTTTGACCTGCGTGAAGAGCAAATTATAGGAAACAACTGGTACGACGCCGAGAATGACGGCCGCTGGGCGGGCCCCGGCACAACCAGCACGCTCAACTTGCCTGCGGCGGGTCAAGGCCCCTTTGAGCTCGTATTCGACATTGTGCACGCCCTGGACACCAGTATCGTAAAGCAAATGCAAATATTGCTTAATGGCGAACCATTAAACCTTAAGCACAAATTCGGCAAACTGCCCATTAAACGCTTCCCTTGCCAAATTAGCGCGCAAATAGATTCTGCTCAAAGCTCGCAACAAGCCACATGGCACTTAGAGTTTCGTTTTCCCAAAACCCAGTCTCCTGCCGAGAAGGGCAGCGATGACCATCGCCAACTGGCTATACGGTTAAAGACAATTCTTGTTCGGGCACTTGTTGCGCCGCAGAAAGGCTGAAGTAACCATTTATGCAAAACTCAACAAGCATTGCCGAGTGGCAACTATTACTGCAAGCGCTTAACCCAGTACAGGGTTGGCTATACGTTGGCGCAGGCCGCGGCGACATGCTAGGCGAAGAACGATTTAAAAAAGTACCCAAGCTACTGGCCATAGAGGCAAATGAACACGCCACGCAACTGCTTGCCCACGCCACCTCGGCCCACAGAAACTGGCAAGCAGCACAAGCTTTAATCAGCGAATCAAACGGGCAAGCTACCTGGCACCACCTAACCCGCGAAGAAGACAACGGACTGCTATCAGCGCTAGCTCTAAGCCAACTGTGGCCCAACATACAAACGCTAGAGCAAACCCAACATCCCACCATTACCCTTAGCCAATTACTGGAAGAAAAAGGGGAAAGCCCGGAAAGCTACAACTGGCTGACCATTGACTGCCTACCCGCAACTCGCTTGCTACAAGGGTTGAACGGTTCTCTGGAATCGGTGGACATGATTGAAGTGCGCGTGGCCTTAAATGAAGCAATAGCAGCCGAATCTGGCGCCACCTTAGAAGAAAGTGACGCCTTCATACAGCCGTTAGGGTTCTCGCGCTTAGCAGTTGAAGAATCAACCAACCCACTTATCGGTCGAGTACTGTACGGGCGCAATTTTAAGGCCCTAGCCTGCGAACAACAAAGAAAGTATGCCTCGCTAGAAAATCAAAAATTCAAACTGAAAGCGGAGCTTCAAAAAGCTCGGCAGGATATTAGCGAGCTAGAGAATCAGAACTATATTTTGGCATCACAATGCACTGAACTGAAAGCGAAAAAAGAAGCCTTGCTACAGCAAGAGAACGATATTCAAAACAAGCTAGAAAACCAGAGCAATCAAGAATCAGACCTAAGAGAACAGCTAGAACAAGCGCAGGTGGAATTAAAAGAACAAATGCGCTCTGCACAGCTTAGCACCAAGCTACTGGCTAAAGCACAGGCAGACACATCCGACTTACGCAAACGCTACGCCGAAAAAGTAGAAAGCGAGCAAGAACTTAAAGACCTGATTAAAGAGCTACATGGCAAACTGCAGGCAGCGTCCCACTTTTACCGCAAAGTTGAGCAAGAGCACCCTGAGCTGCTCGAGAAATGGTAGTAAGGGCTGCAAAAACAATGTCCAAATCTACTGACCTAAAAACACTCCAACAAGAGTTACAGCAAGCACTTAGTCTTATCAATGACTACGGTGCTGAGCGCGGTGATAAAAGCCCAGCCCCACAAGAATTCAGCAGGTTTGACAACACACAAAGCCTACTGGAGCGCTGTGCTTCAGTGGTTAACAATGAAAAGAATGATGTAAAACCCACACTACGTATTATTCACCATTTTGCTTGTAGCGGCGGCAGTCTAATATCCAAATGCCTAGCGGCGCAATCTAACGTTTTCTTGCTAAGTGAAATACATCCCACTACCCGACACGGCAATGATTGGTCAAAAGCCGTTTACTCCCCTAGAGATATCGTAACTCAGGCCTACTATGGTGCAATCCCCCAAGCAGAGAAGCTTGCAGAAGAAATTTTTGTAGACTCCATAATTAAGACGGAGAAGCACACGCGCAACCTAGGAGGAACTCTCGTTATAAGAGCGCACAGTCATGCGGACTATTGCATGAAAACGCCCCCTCCTAATCTGGACACAGTAACCAGACTACTGCAGCCGCATTTCGACATAAAACAGCTAGTAACAGTGCGAAACCCTATCGATTCGTTTTTATCTTTGCGTGTAAACGGCTGGGTACACTTCCATCCAAATACCTTCGATGAATATTGCCAGCGACTGCTTAGATTTCTAAATGCTTTCGATAAACCCCAAATCGCGTATTACGAAGATTTTGTTTTGGAGCCCGAGCTGCAGCTTCGCAAATATGCAGAGCTACTTAGCATTTCCGTAACTCCGGAAGCGATTGATTACATGGACATAATGAACGTAAGCGGTGACAGCGGACGATCGGGAAGCCTAATAGAACCAAGAAAGCGAAAGCCTCTCAACGAAAGCTATAAACAAGAAATACTTGAATCAGAGTCTTTCAAAGAGCTTTGCCAATATTACAAAGTCCAGCCTTTAAGCGAATAACCAAAAGATACGGAATAACACTATGAGACCAGGGCGCAATGAAAAATAGAGGTTTAGTAGCGACAACCGTCAACCCGTTTGGCGATATTGAACATCAATTAACCTGTTTCAACTCCTGGAAGCAGGCAGGATACGCAATAAAAACATTTAACGCCCCCAAGGAAGCTGAACTGCTATTGAAGCACGGTTTGGTAGAGCAAGAAATTATCGAAATAGACGAGGG
Organism: Gilvimarinus sp. DA14; assembly: GCF_024204685.1. Classification (NCBI taxonomy): domain Bacteria; kingdom Pseudomonadati; phylum Pseudomonadota; class Gammaproteobacteria; order Cellvibrionales; family Cellvibrionaceae; genus Gilvimarinus; species Gilvimarinus sp. DA14. The sequence goes on along the minus strand of NZ_CP100350.1, from coordinate 3,184,877 downwards.
TGATACTACTTACTCACAGAATCAAAAGTACCTCCCAAAGATTCTACCTATTGTCGAGCATATTTCGCGTGTCCATCAAGATGTCATAATCACTAATTCTGACATATTCGCATTACACTCAACCCCCCTGACACGCGTATTGAAGTCACTGGCACCATGCCTTGCACTTGCTCGCCGGGAAGTTCTTTCCCTGTCGGAAATAGACCCGCGAGACAATGAGTTCTATCGCGGCGGACTAGACCTATTCTTCCTGTCGTCGGAAGCCGTAGAACCTTTTAGTGATGAGTTAAGGGTATGTGAAGCAGCGAATGTCATGGCATTTGGTGCGCCCGGATGGGACTACTTAGCCGGAGCAATCATTGAGCAGAAGTTATACGGAAGGATTTGTGATGCCCCGATTGCCGCTCATAAATATCACAAGAACACATACTCAACTCTGAACGAGTTTGCACCCTACGCTCGAGACATCGCAAGACTTCTGCACCTAGAAAAGTCAGAGCCTTACTGGGTTGCCAACGAATATGCAAAGCGCATCAGCTCACACTGCAAAACCAATTTACCCATTCGCTCGAGACTACAAACCTTTTTTCATCCTAACGGATCAAACAGAAGCTCGGACGCACCAACCTCCTCAAGCATAAAGCTTACAGATATCAATGGAATTCTGACCAATGCAAACCTTAAGCGACTTAGGGCAATAATTAAAAGAGTTAGCGAGGAAGGGGATTGGGGGGTTGCCAATCAATTCATCCCCGGCTGCTTTGTTAGAACCGCCCCCATGACAGCAAAACTATTTACCTTGTGGAATTTTCTTCAAGCGCAACCGCAAAGCCACCAAACACTTTCAAACCGCTACCCGGAAGGCAGTCTGCATAAAGCCGAAATAAAAAACTGTGAAATCCTTCCCGGGGCTCAGCGCGACGATGCAATTTTTAGTGTTTTCGCCTCAGAATTAGTGAACCATAAAATCTTCAACAAACGCTTATTCGATTATTTAGTGTGGTCAAGCACCACTTCAACTCAAGTAGATATACTCGCGCGTATAAAGCTCTGCCTAGGAGGCGCATAACATGTACCTAGACATCGTCCCACTGAACGAAAAATGCCAACTGCCATGGGAAAAAGAAAGAATTGTAACGACCGATAAATCACTACCATCAATGTCTATCGTAATACCGGTTTTCAATAGTGGCGCCTTTCTAGAAAAGACTTTGAGAAGTCTTCTTTGCAATGATCTGTCTGGCGTAGAAATTATCATGCAGGATGGGGGAAGTAACGACAACTCTCATAGTATTATTCATCACTACAAAGACATGTTTGCGCAAATCTACTCAGAGAAAGATGAAGGACAGTCCGACGCAATTAATAAAGGCTACCAAAAATCCAATGGAGACATTCTTTACTGGCTAAATGGCGATGACATAATTCTGCCAAACACCATTATAAAAGTCAGAGAATACTTTGCTGAACATCCCGAATGCAATGTACTGGTTGGCGATGCCTATATGACGGAAATCGATTTCAAGCCGATCAACCACTTTAAGTTTAACGAAACAAAACTTCAATTTGATTATCTACTCGACTATGCAAAAAACCACTTGATCCAGCCAAGTGTATTTTTTACACAAGAAGCATGGAATTCTATCGGCCCCCTTAATATAGACGATCATTATGCTATGGATGCTGATCTCTTCATCGGCATGGCTAGAAAATATAAATTCCACCACATTCCGCTGGACATCGCCTATAGCGTATACCATGAGGAATGCAAAACCCGAGGTGCACGCGCCGAATCCATTTCCGCCTTGGCACTAGTTCAAGCCAAGCACGGTGGAACCCAACAAGCTAAGAACACCCTAAGCATCCTGACGGACCTTTACAACGAACTACAGAAAAAAGTAGATAGCTTATCGCAGCACGAAACGTTGGCATCACAGCTTGAATTGACAACAGCTGAACTTAATGACCTCAAAAAACTAGTAGACAAGAAGAAGCAAACGCTGCTTCAGGCGGACCTTGAGGCGGAGTCATGAAAATAGCCATACTATCAAGCGCTTCAGGCGGCGGCGCCGGAATAGCAGCATATCGAATTTTTGAAGCAATACAGAAACACCATTCCGATCGATGTGATGTCGAATTTATTGATATGCAAGCACTATGCTCTGTATCTGATCGTGTTTCGCCTCCCGTCAATGCAACGAATGGCACGATCGGCAACACGCACTATACAGTAGACTTTGCATCAGAGGTCCGCCCCCACATCATAAAAATGCTCATGAAGTATGACGTTCTGAATATACATTGGGCGAGCTACCTACTTACAATTGCCGAAATATTTGAACTAGCTAAAACTGGCAAGAGAATCGTCTTTACCCTACACGACTTTTACTATTTTACTGGCGGCTGCCATTACCCCTCAACATGCAGGCAGTATTTAACATCCTGCAAACTGTGCCCTCAAGTAAATACGACGCTAATGCCACAAAAAGATGTAGAGGCGGCACACAACCTTAAACGCATGATATTTTCTTTCAAGAACGTAACTCTAACCGCCCCAAGTGAATACATTGTCAGAAAAGCGATAGAAGCTAAGATTGTACCTCAAAGCCGCGGAATAACAATTCGCAACGCGTATGAACCAATCACACATAAGAAACGTGCAGCGAACCTAGATGGAAGAGTTCACATTCTTGTAATAGCCGACTCCTTTTATGAAATACGAAAACAACTGCAACTCGCAATAGATGGCTTCATAAAACTAGCGAAACTGGCACCAGAGAAAATAGAGAACTTCGTCATTCACTTGGTAGGCAGGCTAGACAAAGAAGTATTGAATCAACTAACACCCCATGGCTATAAGGTCATCAACCATGGCCACAAGAGTAATCACGAAGACATTGTAGATATTTACTGTCAAGTAGACTACCTACTAACACCGTCACTTGACGATAACTGGCCAAATATTTTAGTTGAGAGCAGTGCCTACGGTGTGACGCCTATTGTAGGGCCAGGACACGGATGCGAAGAGTTTACAGTAGAATTAGGAGCGGGCACCGTTCTTCAAGATTATTCTGATATTGCAGTTGCAGAAGCCATCTCATCACTAAGCAAACGCCTATTTAAAGGAAAAGCCAGATCGATATCGATGCACAATCCCTTGATCATTTCGAGCAGCTATATCAACCTATTTGCCAGAGACAATATTTAGTACACAGGTTATCAAATGAAGTTATATCTAGATTTGGACGAAATCGACAACATACCCGAAGCCTATCAGAAAAGCGCAACTGACATTATGAGGATCACAGGGCTAAACACCGGAAACTTTGCTTTCCGTCATGCTCTACGTCACCTAGTATCAGACCTTGACTCCTACAAGTTAGTTAACTGGGGAAACGCTCGCAAATTAATTGAACAGAAAGTAAAAGCTGAAAAACTATTAATCTCTTGCGCGAATTGGTTGGGGTTTTCCGAAGCAGATGAACGCTCAAATCTCGTGAGAGCCAAGGTAATTGAGGACTTTGGCGCCCCAGTGGTAGCGTTCGGCTTGGGCGCGCAAGCATCTAGTGTTAGCCAAGATTTAGAGCTTGGGCCCAACACAGCACGGCTAGCAAGGGCCATATCAAACCACTCCGAACAAGTAAGCGTTCGCGACCATTTTACCTTAACGCTTTTACAAAAAGCCGGAATTCAAAATGCTATCGTAACTGGGTGTCCTTCTAACTTAATCAACCAATCCGATGATTTTATAAAAAACCTGTCTACCCAGGCGAAAAAAAGCCGAGAAAAAAGCTTAAACTTCCAAAAATTTGTATTAGGTGAGTTTAGTGGCGGGAACGAACACTCGGGCGCGGTCCTTCGAAAGACACTGGGCTTTATGAATGTCACAAACTCTAACTATTTAATTCAAAGCCCTGTTTTATATCCTTTTTTTCTAAGAGAATCGGATGAGATTCCTGCACCTTACAGAGCAAACAAACCGGACGGCATATCCCATGAGCGTTTAGCCGGCCTCCTGAAGCAGCAGGTATTAGGATTCTCATCTATCGATTCTTGGCTAGACTTCTCAAGGACTTGCGACCTTAGTTTCGGAATGCGAATTCACGGAAACATGATCCCACTGCAAGCCGGTGTTCCCTCAGTTTTGATAGCACATGACTCGAGAACACTAGGCCTGAGTGACTCCATGGCATTTCCTAGAATTCCTCTATCGATTTTCTTAAAGACAGACCTTTTAGACTTACCGGAGCTAATGTATACCGAGTTTCTAGAGCAGCTCCCACTATATGAAGACAAACGACAACACCTTAAAAGGGTTTTCCGAGATTATCTAGAAGCCAACAACATTTAAGCAACTCCCGCAACACTAATTAGTGAGTTAAATTACCTAAAGGTGAGAATCTTGATTAAGCGAGACCCGGCAAAGCCTATAATATTCATGCACATACCCAAAACGGCAGGATCAACACTGCATCAACTATTCCACCTCAATTTCAAAAGGAACGAAATTTATACACTCGGAATAACAGGAGCCCCGACAAATGGGAAATTTAGTGACCGACATAAAGCATCAATAGAAAACCTGTACTCTTTAGGTAAATCTAAACTTTCAGGGCTCAAGGCAGTTATTGGGCACATGCCCTATGGACTACACGAAGCATTTGACTCCGATGCCCAGTACATAACCGTACTTCGCCACCCTATCAGCAGAATATTATCTCATTATAATTTTGTTAAAGAGAACTCAAACCATTATCTACACGAACGATTGAAAAATGAAGCACCAACAGTAGGTGACTATGTAGAACGCCTAAAATCAAAAGAGTTAAACAATGGGATGCTTAGGTTTTTTCTCGGAAGAGATCATAATAAAATACCATTCGACGGCTGCCACAGGGAAATGATTGAAATTGCTCTTGATAGAGTAGAGAAGCGATTCGTAAATGTAGGAATTCAAGAGCACTTCGAAGACAGTGTTAAGCTCATTTGTAAATCAAATAACTGGGAGAGCCTAGAAATAGAGTCAAAGAACATTAGCAAATCTAAGTACACTACAACTCTAGACAAAGACGAAGCAGAATCAATTTTAAGGTACAACTCTCTAGACCTGTTACTGTACGAAGAAATAAGAAGAAGATTTTTAGAAGGCCAGGAAAAAACGAGCGCCCCTTAGAAAGGTAAAGGAACACTAGCGTAGAAATGCACTTAGTCAAACTTCTTACGAGAACCCCATGAAAAAAGCACTAATCACCGGCGTTACCGGTCAAGACGGCTCCTATTTAGCGGAATTCCTATTAGAGAAAGGCTACGAGGTTCACGGCATTAAACGCCGCGCGTCTTTATTCAACACTCAAAGAGTGGACCATATCTATCAAGATCCACACGTAGAAAATCAAAACTTTGTTTTGCACTACGGCGACTTGACCGATTCATCTAACTTGACACGTATTTTGCAGGAAGTTCAACCGGATGAAGTTTACAATCTGGGCGCGCAATCGCACGTAGCAGTATCGTTTGAATCTCCAGAATATACAGCCGATGTAGACGCAATGGGTACCCTTCGGATTTTGGAGGCTATTCGCCTGTTGGGCTTGGAGAAAAAAACCAGGTTCTACCAAGCCTCCACCTCTGAACTTTATGGCTTGGTGCAAGAAACGCCGCAAAAAGAAACTACACCCATGTACCCCCGCTCACCCTATGCGGTGGCCAAGCTTTACGCCTATTGGATTACTATTAACTATCGCGAATCTTACGGCATGTATGCCTGCAACGGCATTTTGTTTAACCACGAATCCCCTCGGCGCGGTGAAACCTTTGTTACCCGTAAAATCACCCGCGGCTTAGCTAATATCGCACAAGGCTTAGAAGACTGTTTGTATATGGGCAATATGGACGCCTTGCGTGACTGGGGCCATGCTAAAGACTACGTACGCATGCAATGGATGATGCTGCAGCAAGACCGACCTGAAGACTTCGTAATTGCCACCGGCGTTCAATACTCGGTTCGTGAATTTATAAGCTGGTCTGCTAAGGAGCTTGGCATTACCCTACGTTTTGAAGGCAAAGGGGTAGAGGAGCAAGGTATTGTAGAAGCAATAGAAGGCAGTAACGCACCCAATATTAAGGTTGGCGACGCCATCGTTAAAGTAGACCCACGCTACTTCCGTCCAGCAGAGGTAGAAACACTACTCGGAGATCCAAGTAAAGCGAAAGAGAAACTCGGCTGGACGCCCGAGATCACCACTCAAGAAATGTGCGCCGAAATGGTTGCTGAAGACCTTCAGGTTGCCAAACGCCACGCCCTGCTCAAAGAGCACGGTTATGAAATTCCGGTATCGGTGGAATAATGCTTAGTGAAAACATAAGCAAGGTATTTGTCGTGTCACTACCGGGAGCAGCGGAGCGTCGACGGCATATTCGCGAGCATTTCTCAACTCAAGGGATTATTGATTACGAGTTTGTAAAGGCAACAACGCCAGAGAGCGACAGGGTTAAAGAGCTATACCGAAATTCATGCGTAAAACCGTACCCCAATTGCTTTCGATGCAACAAAACACCCTGCCATTGCAGTAACAATGTACTGATTCCGCAACAGGTAGCGAACTGGCTATCCTTTGCAGACGTGTGGAAAAAGGCTGCCCAAAATATTGGCTGGACACTTATATGCGAAGACGACGTGCTTTTCTATGAAAACGGAATCTCGCTGCTTAACAAGCTTATGCAAAAGCGTGATAACTCCAATAAGCCACAACTAATCAGACTTTCTCAGTCGGGGCAGGATACTCACCAAACACTATCGGAAGTAATTGATCTTCAAGAAAGCCAGAAAAGGGTGATGAGCAATCCCGCCTACTTAATCAACCAAGCAATGGCAAAGTACTTGCTCAGTCAGTTTGAAGTGATTGATACAACATCAGATGTATGGGTCCACTCGACCATAGCAAGCAGCCCTGACATCGATGCAGCAACTGTTGAGCCGCTTATTGCAACAGAGTTATCTTTTAATAAGAGCTTCGCTCGCTTTCCTTCTGCCATTCACCCTAAAGGCATCGACAAAGATGATGCTGCACGTCAGAGCGCACACATAAAGCGCGTTGAATCTGAAGCCGAGTACAAAAAACTACTCGACTTGTGGACAAGTCCCTCCCCTAACAGGAAAAGGATCGACCGCTCGACAGATGAAAGCTTTATCCAACGCCACTATGAGGAACACTACAACCATAAAGAGACTAGGGAGAAATGGAAGAGTATTGATGCAAAAGGAAACCCCATACCCTGGATAACGTATAGCGCCTTATTCCAAATAGAGCGTTATGACTATTCAAGTTCACATATTTTTGAGTGGGGGTCTGGTTACTCTACTGAGTTTTGGTCAAAAAGAAGTGCCTCCGTCACCACCGTAGACCATGATGCAACCTGGCACGATTTCGCAAAAAGATTAAAACGGCCAAATACCAGATATATATTGTCAAGCCTAGCGGAATACTCGGGTCAAATCGACATTGCGAATACATCTAGCAAGAAGTATGACGTTATAGTCATAGACGGATACATTCACGGCTCCTTACGCTATCATTGCGCCGAACGAGCTGTCCATGCCCTGGCACACGGAGGCTTCATTGTACTGGACAATTCTGACTGGCTACCCGACACTTGCGCATTTTTTCGCGATCGCGGCTTCAACCAAGCTGATTATGCTGGGTTTGGCCCATCCAACAAGTACCCTTGGGTGACATCTATTTTCTCACTTGGAAACATTACAATCCCACGCCACGCTTCACCAAACCCTGGATTTATAGCTGGCGGAATTCAGAATATAAGAGACTGAAAGTGATAGACAGCACCGAACTAATAGAAGTTGTTAAGCAATTAGAGCTGTCCCTTCCGGACAACTACAATTCTTTCTCTATCGATGATAAATCACACATCTGTAAACTACTTGATGACTTATTAAAGGTTAAGCGAGACCTTGATCAAGCAAAAGCTCTCAACGAACCCAAACTAGATTGCCTAAGACTTGAACTTTTAAGACTGTCAGCACAAACTAAACTAATCACTAACCTAGAGATAATAAGCAGTGCAAAACCTGCTGCATCAAAGCTTTCTACTGAAAATACGCTATACCAAGGTCTCGACAATATAGACCGTCAGCTCGAACACTACCTAAACTATGACAACGGTTATTATATTGAACTTGGAGCGAACAACGGCTTAAGCCAATCCAATACAGCCTACTTTGAGAAAGAAAGAGGCTGGAAGGGCGTTCTTATCGAGCCTATATTGCATAACTTTCTTGAGTGTAAAAAGAACCGGTCTGAGTCTAATTATTTTTGCAATGCAGCCTGCGTACCTTTCAATTACCCACAAGAGACTGTAAAACTTCTCTATTCCAACTTAATGACAAGCCAAGAAAGTGAGTTTTCAACACTAAGCAATGTTCAAGAACACGCTCAACGTGGAAAACGTTTCCTACAAAGTCATGAAGAGGTAGTTCCTTATTTTGCTCTTGCCAGAACGCTCACCGATATACTCGAAGACGCCAAGGCACCAAGAGATATTGACTTTTTATCCCTCGATGTTGAAGGTGTTGAACTGGAAGTCTTGAAAGGGTTAGATTTCAACAAGCACACCATAAAATATATGCTTATTGAAAGCGAAGATGTTGAAACACTTTCCGAATACCTAGCTACTCATGGCTACAAAAAAATCGACAGGCTGTCTTACCATGACCACCTCTTCCAATTGGATACCGATTAAAGGAACGCCAGCATGAAAAATATTTTTGTAGCCGGCCATAACGGCATGGTTGGATCGGCAATCGTCCGTCAACTTCAAGCGAAGAGCGATGTAAATGTCATTACCCGCACTCGTAAAGAGCTCAATCTACTTGACCAACAATCGGTTCAGGCCTTCTTCGAATCTGAATCAGTAAATCAAGTGTACTTAGCTGCCGCTAAAGTCGGCGGCATTATCGCCAACAATACCTACCCCGCCGAGTTTATTTACGAAAACCTGATGATTGAGTCGAATATTATTCACTCGGCCCATAAAGTAGGCGTGCAACAACTGTTATTTTTAGGTTCATCATGTATTTATCCGAAACTGGCAGAGCAGCCTATGCGGGAAGATGCACTACTGACCGGTACGCTGGAGCCTACTAACGAGCCTTATGCCATTGCCAAGATTGCGGGCATTAAGTTGTGTGAGAGCTATAACCGACAGTACGGTCGCGATTACCGCTCAGTGATGCCAACCAATTTATACGGCCCGAACGACAATTTTCACCCGGAGAACAGCCACGTTATTCCCGCCTTACTCCGCCGATTCCACGAAGCCAAAGAGCGCGGTGATAACTCTGTAACGGCCTGGGGTTCTGGCTCCCCGATGCGTGAATTCTTGCATGTTGACGATATGGCAGCGGCGTGTGTATTTGTTATGAACCTGGAAAACGCAACCTACCAAGAGCACACTCAGCCAATGTTAAGCCACATTAACGTAGGCACAGGCGTAGACTGCACCATTAAAGAGTTAACCGAAACCGTTGCCAAAGTGGTGGGATTTACAGGAAGTATTGAATGGGATACATCCAAGCCGGACGGTACACCACGCAAATTGATGGACGTATCGCGCCTCCGCAATCTGGGCTGGACTTATTCTATAGAACTGGAGGACGGCCTGCGCAATGCTTACCAATGGTTTTTAAACAACCAGAGTAATTTCAGGGGCTAAACTTGTATTTAAGCACTAAAGACTTTACCCAAGTCATTGCCCATACACCTTTAGTATCTATTGACCTTGTGGTAAGAAACCCACAAGGTCAGTTTCTTTTAGGGTGGCGCACTAACCGACCGGCTAAGAACCACTGGTTTGTACCGGGCGGGCGCATTCAGAAAGAAGAGCGCCTAGAAAGTGCTTTTTTAAGGCTCACCAAAGCCGAGCTGGGGTTAGAAATACCTATGCCCAAAGCAAGGTGGAAAGGCCTATATGAGCACTTTTACGATGATTTTGTTTTTGCTGACAATTCAACGCAAACGGTTTCTACGCATTATGTTGTGCTTGCTTTCGAAGTCGCACTAAAACAAATGCTAAAAGACCTGCCTAAAGTGCAGCACGCTGAATACCAGTGGATGACGGTTCCGGAGATTCTAGCAAACCCACAGGTTCATGATTACAGCCGTGCATACTTCACGTAGCAATTACCTTTTATAAGTAACCAATTGCGATAACACGGCCTGAGACCTTAAGCCTTCTCTTCATCAATAGCCTGCGACCAATTACAATCTCTATTAACCCTTTAATCGTCAAATACATAAGGAGAAAAACCTTGTCCGATGCCGCTTCTGGCAGCTTTCGTTGGCTCTTGTCTCTTGGTGGCAAGTTCTTTCGGGTGGCCCCTGGGCCAACGCTACTAGCTATTCCCGTTACACTTGTGTCACAAGTTTCAATGCTGCTAGCGTTTCTGCTCCCCCTGAAAGTGCTAATTCTGATAGGGTCTGAAGGTCTTCCTCATTACCTTCCCAAGAATTTAATTCCGTTAGAGCGTGACACCTTGATTCTGTGCTTAAGCATAGCGACACCGGGCTTCTTTGTTCTTCACCTGATTGCGGAGCGACTGCTGCGCCTTATTTCAGATAGTGGCGCAAAGCGCTTACTTACCCAAAGCCGCAAAGTTGTGCTATTTGAGAACCAAGACGACATTGCAGCCTCTAGCTATCGCCGTTATGCCGAGGCGTTATCCAACGCGGTGTTTATTGCTTGCGTCTGGCTGGCTGTAGCTGTTTTTTTCCCTCCATTGTGTTTGTTTCTGATTGGCTATACGGCCATATGCACTATGAGCATTGCGCTAGTACACAAATGCAGCAAACCTTTACGGGAACGTATTGACGAAAACTTAGTTCCTCTAACTCAAGTGCTAACGGCAATAGGTTTCTTACTCGCCTTCTTATTATTGGTCGTGCAGTTTTTATCCGGTGCCGCCCAGGGCTTTTTATTTGCCATTATCTCCCTGCTACTTACGCGCCAAGCGTTTACGCGAACAAACCAGTTGGTATCCGCCATTGTAAATTTGCATAATAATCGGCGCAAATTAAACGCTTTATTTTTTGCTCACCATACCCTTTCGCAAAAAGATGAAAAGCAGTTTCAGTTTTGGTCTTTGTTCGTTCTAGAGTCCCGCGAACACTGGCTGCGCTCCTTTTTACTTGAGCACTTAGCAATTAACCCACAGCGACTGAGTATTTATTGGCACCAAACCGGAGTAAATGAAGTCGTCGCCCTGGAAGTTGACGCACTGGATGACAAAGAAGAGCGGATTGGCCGTTATTTGCTCAGGCTGTATGGGCGCACCCCTTCCCTACTTGCAAGCCACGAGGCCACTCTGTTATTTGAAGAATCCAGCAAGGATTTACCGGCCCTGCCGTTGTTAGCGGCAGGGCCGGTGGAAAAGTGGCATTGCCACTTGTTCGCACTGCCCGATAACTGCACACCTGTCGCGCCTGGAAAACACTCAGAAGCTTACCTCGCTGCTCTGTGGTCTTTTGACCCACCAGAAGACCTGACCGACCGCTATGCCCGCTCACACCCTATACTTTGGCAACGCCTGGATGCTGATGTTTTTGAACGCTTATACATGGCGGCTAGCGATCAACAAAGACCACTAGTGCACCAACTGGAAGAGCTGCTACCCGATATGCTAGCGAGGCTCCGCAATTTACCTTTAGCGATGGTTAACCCTGAAGTTAATGCCAACACCCTGCTACAGGACGGCGAGGGAAAGCTTTGGATTTCCGCCTGGGGCCGCTGGGCTCTGGAACCGCTTGGCAGCAGCTGGCCAATTGCACCGAAGAGTTTGCAGAACATCTCGCACGCTTTGCAACAAGCATCTAAACAGCGGCCAGCCTTAAAGTCGGTAGACGTACAAGCCGTGATTTTGGCCGCGTTATTGTTTCAATTTGATAGACTGTGCACCCGGCAGCTGTACCTGGACGCATTAGCCCTGATCCCCCGACTGCTAAAAGCCCAGGCTAATAACGAATACTAAAATTTCTTACACGCGACTGAAATAAAAACTATTAAGGAACGGCTTTAATGATTTTCCCCGTTATTCTTTCCGGAGGCTCTGGCAGTCGCCTTTGGCCTATGTCTCGAGAGCTTTACCCTAAGCAGTTTCTTCCACTGGTCGGTGAAAGCACGCTTTTGCAAGAAACGTTGCAAAGACTAGCCGGACTCAAACCCCACGCTCCAATACTGGTCTGTAACGAAGAGCACCGATTCCTGGCTGCCGAACAATTGCGCCAGATTAACCAGCTGGATCACAACATTATTCTTGAGCCCGTGGGTAAAAATACGGCCCCTGCCATTGCTTTAGCTGCGTTTACCGCTTTAAAGACAGATCCAAATGCCCTTTTGCTGGTATTACCTGCAGACCATGTTATTCAGAACGCCGAGGCTTTTCGTGCTGAGGTAGAAAAAGCCACCGCGGCAGCGCAAGGCGGCGACTTAGTCACTTTTGGCATAGTCCCGACCTACCCGGAAACTGGTTATGGCTATATTCAAGCCGGTACCAGCCAAACGCTTGGCTATAAGGTTCAAAGTTTTGTAGAAAAGCCGGATTTGCGTACTGCCAAAACTTACTTAGCCAGCGGAGATTACTACTGGAACAGCGGTATGTTCCTGTTTCGGGCCGACCGTTATCTAGCAGAGCTTGAACAGCACCGGCCTGTCATCTACCAGGCCTGTAAGGACTCATTTTCAGCCCCAGAAGAAGACTTAGATTTTATCCGGGTGAACAAAGAAATATTCTCACAATGCCCGTCAGAATCGATTGATTACGCCGTGATGGAAAACACCAAGCGCGCCACCGTATTCCCTTTAGATGCGGGGTGGAGTGACGTAGGCTCCTGGTCCTCAATGGCAGATGTGTCAGATAAAGATGAAAATGGCAACACCAGTAAAGGTGATGTAATTCAACACAACAGCCGCAACACCTATGTTTTTGCTGAGAACTCTCTGGTCAGCACGGTTGGCCTGGATGGCCTGGTAGTTGTGCAAACAAAAGATGCCGTCTTAGTAGCAGCGAAAGACCAGGTTCAGGATGTTAAAACCATTGTGCAATCACTGAAGGCCTCTGCACGATCTGAGTACCGGCTGCACCGGGATGTTTACCGACCTTGGGGAATGTATGAATCGATTGATGCCGGATACCGCTATCAAGTCAAGCGTATCACCGTAAACCCAGGTGCAAAATTATCGGTACAAATGCATCATCATCGCGCAGAGCACTGGGTGGTTGTTTCTGGCACTGCCAAGGTTACGATTGACGATGACACAAAACTGATTGCTGAAAACCAGTCGGTTTATATTCCGGTCGGCAGTGTGCACGCACTAGAAAACCCGGGTCAAATTCCACTTCAGCTTATTGAGGTACAGAGCGGGCCTTACCTGGGTGAGGACGATATTGTTCGCCTTGAAGATAAGTATGGTCGTAACTAAGTCAAAACTGAGATTTCCATTCTAAGTTCTACCTAATATCTGGAAGTCAATAGCTTTTACGAAACGACCCCATCAATAACCGCCAATGTTTTCGCCAGCGCGCCGCGATTTTGCTCTGCCACTTGCAGTGCATTTTGGCCGGACTGCTCGCGGGCGGTTTGATCGGTAAACAAGCGTTCCACCTCTGTCCCGATAGCCTGGGCGTCTGGAGTAATCTTTAACGCATTCGCCTCAATGAGTAACCGCGACACTTCGGCGAAGTTATACAGTACCGGCCCGCCTAGCAATGGTTTGGCCCAAACGGCGGGTTCGATAAAGTTGTGCCCGCCTACGTCGGCCAAGGTGCCGCCCATAAAAACCATGTCGCTGGCGCCGTATAGCAGCATTAGCTCGCCCATGGTGTCGCCGAGCATCACATCGGTTTGCACATCGGGTACTTTTTGGCTGGAGCGATGAACGCTGTTAAAGCCGCGTGTTTGTATTAGCTGCCCTACCCGTTCAAACCTTTCTGGGTGGCGCGGTACTAACACCATTAATAGTTGCTCCGCGCCGATTCCTTTTGCCCTTAATGTGCCCAAGGCATCGAGGATTATTTCATCTTCTCCGGCGTGGGTGCTGGCCACCAGCCAAACCTGGCGCCGGCCGTTTAGGGTCCAGTCGCGCGCCAAAGCCTCGCTTCGCTCTCGCAGCTCGGGGGCAATGGTTATATCGAACTTAATATTACCGGTAACCTGCGCTTTATCTGCCGCAAGCCCCAAATGAAAAAGGCGTTCGGCATCGGCCTTTTGTTGGATGGCCGCCGCTGACAGCTGAGCCAGCATACGCGAGGTTAACTTGGCTAAGCGCCCGTAGCCGCGGGCCGAGCGCTCGGATAGACGAGCGTTGATCAATACGCTGGGCAGGCCTTTACGATGTGCTACGGCGAGGGTGTTAGGCCAGAGCTCGGTTTCCATAATGACCAGTGCGTCTGGCTGCAGTTTGTTTATAAAGCGAGCTATGGCAAAAGGAAGGTCGTAGGGCATGTAGGTATGCAGTACCTGGCCTGCCTCGATGTGGCTGGCCAAAGTCTCGCGCGCCCGCTCGGAGCCGGTGATAGTGGTGCTGGTAATTAACAGCTCAATATCATCGCGCTGCAATAACTGACGAATTAACGGCTGTGCGCCCAAAAACTCCCCCACCGATACGGTGTGTAACCACAGGCGTTTTTTCTGCTTGGGCACGGCTGCCACAAAACCAAAACGCTCGCCCAAGCGCTCGATATGCCGCCGATCGCGCCGCGCGCGCCAGCACTGGCGCAATAGCACCAGGGGAATAAACAGGGCATAAATGACGGTGTAGAGAAATCGCATAGCGGCCATTCAAAAGCGCACAGCATAGCGTGAGAGGGGGCTGATATAAAGGTGGCGCAGGGTCGGATGTCTGAGGTTTGAGGCAAAAAAGCCCGCTTGCGCGGGCTAAGTTCACTAATGATTACTGACTTTCAGGGCACTGAACACGTCGTTAAAGCTGTGCGCTACGGGCTCGATATCCAGGTAGCGATCCAGGCGATGGGCGATTTCATCGGCGCTGATTAAGCCGCAGATTTCTTCGTTGTCTTCCAGCACCAGCAGATAGCTGGCGCCTTCAAACTCCAGCACTTCAACCAGGTCGGAGACGCGGGCGCGCTCCATGACTTTGCGGTATATACCCTGCAAGCGCACGGTGGGGGTCATGATGTCTTTAACGGTCAAATCGGCACGGGCCACGCCCATGGCCGAGGCGGTGGCCAGCACTTTTACGCTTTCGATGTCGCGCACGCTGACAATACCCAGCAATTGGTTGTTGCGCCCCACCACCAGTTTGATTTTGGAGTGGGTAATGCGCATCAGGTAGGCGGCGTCGTCCACGCTTACGGTCTGGTCAATCACCATTGGCTGGCGGCTGTCGAAGTCGATAAAGACCTTCTCCGCTGGACTGGTGGGGGTCAGTTCGGGGGTTTGTACATTGCTCAGGGTCAGTTTGTGGTTTAACCGACACACAGGAATACTCGGTACGGGTTTCATAGTAATCTCCTCGCCGCAGACGCACTGCGGGCTTTAAACACGAAAAAAGAAAAGGTTTTTAAGCGTGATTAAAGGCGGGAGGTGCCCGGGCAATAAAGGCGAGAATACTGGCGGCCGCAGAGCGCGACGCGCGGCCGGAACAAAGACTGGCCGCGCCGTGGCTGGCTAAAGCGGCCTCGCCGGTGCGAATCAGATCGTGATCCGGTTCATCCAGAGAGTTCTGGTTGTGATTGATATCGACGGCGAGTAAATCGACCGCCAGCGAATCGGCAACCGCGGCTGGCTCAACCTTTTGTGGTTGGCCGCCCAAAGACATGACCAGCAACAATATAGGCAGCAGCCACCAGCCGGATACCCGGCGGCGCTGGTTAACCTGATTGGCTGGCAATGCGTACATAGATACCTTGTGCAAAAATTGGCCTTTTAGGCCCGTTAAACTGATATAAGGCTTTGGGGCTGTTATTTCAACAGGCTTATAAAAACTTTACCAGTTCATTTTTTGTTTAATGAGGTCGGTCAGCAACTCGGCGTTAGCGCGGTTGTGCTCCACCCTCGGGTGTTGGCCATAGCCGGTAAAGGGGAAAAATACGGTGGCAAACTCACCCTGGGGATAAAGCTCGCGCATTTGAGCGGTAGCTTGTTCAATATAGCCCGGCCAGGGCGAGCCCTCGGCGGTGGCATCCATACTGCCAAGCGCGGTTACCATTAACGCATCTGGGTATTTACTGTGTATGGATTGCAAAAACTCCAGGTAGGCGGCAATGCGCTGCTCAGCGGAGGGAACCGGGTCCAGCCGGTCTTCCACCAGCCAGCTGTCGTTTTGCATTAAATTGACCACCACCACCTGAGGCGTCCAGCGGCTGAAATCCCACTGGCTGTCGTTGTCGCCGTCGGCGGTGAGCTGATCGTAAAAATCCGGCATGGTGAAATCAAACCAGCTGATCATAACCCCAATCCCGCTTTGCGAGATCGCGCGGTAGTCGGCGTTAAGGGCGCGGGCCGTCATCGCACCATAAGACATAAACGCGTTTTTATCGGCCAGCTTGCCGTCCTCCCCGCGCAGGGGGGCCATAACGCCCATGCCGCTGGTAATGGAGTCACCATAAATTTCAATACGGCGTTCGGGCAACGCGGGCGGGGCCAACAGCTTGGCCTCGTCATTTAATGCTACGCCAAGAAAACGGGTCACCCCCTCTTCGCCTTCGGTGCGCTTTACCAGGGTTAGCTGATGCTCGCCCTCGGGCAACCCCTCGGCCACGCCATAGCGATGTTTGCCGGGCAACAAATCCAGCACAATTGGGTTATCCCAATCGCGATTGATAAAAGCGCTGTAAAAGTTATTGCCGCTGTCGTCGTCCAGTATTACCGCTACTTCGCTGCCGGCAAAGCGCAGATCGATACGGGTGGCAGGCCAGCTCAGCACCGGCGCGGCGGGCTCGCTAAAATCAATTCGGCCCTGGTAGCTAAAGTGCTTTTGGTTCGGCGCGGCAAGCTGCTCGGCAGCGGCAAAGTTACACACTAGCGCAGCACACAGCGCCAAGACAGAGCGAGCAAACATATCTTTCATGGCATTATCTCGATTTTGCTAAAACGCGCATTATAGCGAATCATTATTTTCATCCCGATGAACCAGCACCACTTCACGTCCAGACGGCAGGCGAATACGGGTTACCCTCACCCCGGCATCCTTTTGCAAGGCTTCCAGTTCGCCCGCGCCAATAGGCGGCGGCTTTTTCGGCTTTAATAGCCGCAGGTATTTTTGAATAAACGCAAACATCCCCAACACTCCTTGTGTGGGGGCCGATAGCGCGGCAGCAGATTAGAAACAGGAAAGGTCTAACAAGGCCGCGGTCTATACGCGGCCCCTGTTATTTTCAGATAAATTCCAGATTCCGCAAATTAACCATGCAAACACCACTTGTGCAGCGGCGAGCGCCGGCCCAAGTAACGGTGGTCATAATGTGCATGCAGGTTTTCATTGCTGATTGCCAATATGGAATTTAGTTATAGCTACTGTTGATTATGGAATAAGCAGCCAAGCCGCAATAGTACAGACATTAAACAGGCCGCTCAAGGCTTAACCAAGACAAATTCGATGAGCAAATACAAAATTAGTACTGCCAACAACATAACCGCCGAATAAATCATTTGCGGGTGGCGCAAGCGCCAGAGATGTTTGGTTTGCTCCCAGGGGGATAATTTATGGCCCTGCTTTAAACGCGGGTAGACCCACTTTTTCAGCTCCGCCTCGTTAAAAAAGCGCATATTCGGGTTGCCCAGCGCCAGGGCTATTTGATCGGCAAAAATAAAGTGCTGACTGTAAGCAAGCTCAGCCCCCCTGGCGACAGTGCGTGCACCTTTGCCATCCACTAGTACCAGCGATTCGCCAATTACGCCGAGTCGCGAGGCGGACAAAAAGCCAAATAAACGCTGTACTCCCCAGCTGACGACGGCCAAAAACACCACCATAATCACCCCCAGTTGCATAATAGCCGCGGGCGTCTCTTCGGCGCCAAAATAAAGCAGCGCCAAGGCCAGTAGCATAAAGCCCCAAATGACCCAGATGATTTTCGGCAACCAGTGATGCCAGGGTTTAAGTGCCGACGGCAGCCAGACAATTTCGTCGCTCCCCGTGGGCGTTACCTCGCCATCAACACTGAAGGTTTTTGCTCTGCCCGCCGAGCGAATTGCTGCTCGGGTCTGCTCTTTTTCCAGCAACCACGCGGCAATAAAGCCGCCAACAAGCACCAGTACAAACAGCGCGATAGCCGTGTTTTTCCACAATTGGTAGTGGCTGTAACGCGCCAGATAACGCTGCTCCAGCGCGGCCAGACTCTCTGACTCTACCCTGTGGGCCCTTTGGCTTTGCACGTTAATGCGCACCAGTTTGGGCTCGGCAAAATCACTCAGCCACAAATCGCCCTGCCAGAGCTGAATGGCCAGCGGGTCGGTAAGCCCCGCACCAGACAATACATTGGCCGCGAGTGGCTGGCTGACCTCGCCCTCGCCGGTCACCAACGCGAGGCGCCCATTGGCCATCGCATTGTTACCCACCAGCACCCAAAAGCCATCGCGGGTGGGCGTTAGCTGGTGGGGCCAGCGGTGCTCACCGCCCAAAGTAACCCGATAACTGTTTACCTCGGTCGCAAACTTATCAGTGGCGGTGTTTAGCTCAACCAGGCGATGATGATTGGTATCGGCCAGCCACAATGAGCCCTCGCGGATGATTAATTGATTGGGGAATTTAAAACCTTCGCGGCGCGCGGCCAGTACCTCGCCGCTGGCGCTGAGTTTATACACACTGTGGTCGGCAGTATCGGCAAGGTAAATGACGTTTTGTTCGCGGTCGACGGCCAAGCGCAGACTGCGGGCGGGCAACACTTGCGGGTTAAGTAATGGCTGACAATCCAAGGGAGCCAGCCGGCAACGGTAGAAGCCATCGGCCCGGGCTCCGGCTTGCACTGCACTGCCAAGGCGCGAAGGCTCGCGTAAGCGCAAAAAAGCCTTGATGTTTTGCCACACCCCCAAGGGGGCAGCGCGGTGATACACCAGCACATCGCCATTGGCAAAAAAGTCAAAGTCGCCCACCGGGCGCAGCCCTTCGATTTGCAAATCCAAGGCCCGGCGCTCGCGGCCAGTTTCATCTAACCACACCAGTGAGCGGTCGAAATTCACTACCAGGTCACCCTGGTACAGCCGCATAAAGCCGTAACCGTAAAGTCCTGCCTGCTTAGCACCCGCCCAGACATACAATCCCAGCGCACACATTACGCTGGCGATAATAATAATGGCGGCGACTTTAGACTTTCCCTGCATGCTCGTTGTTTCCCTGCTTGGTAATTAGCTACATTTTTATGGGTGGCAATAGTAACTAAGTTGCACAACACTGTCAGCCGCCCACGGCGGCAAAAAAAACCAATAGCCGATATACTACGCGCCCTAATTCACACAGCCATCGGGTAGTTATGCAAGCGAGCTCGGCCAGCCCCACAATCAACCTGGATATTGCCATCATCGGTGGCGGTATTGCTGCGCTGTGGCTGCTGGAGAGGTTGCGCCGAGCCGGTTACACGGCCGCGCTGTTCAGCGATGGCCCCTTGGGTGCCGGGCAAACGGTGGCATCGCAGGGCATGATTCACGGCGGAGTCAAATACACCCTGGCGGGTACGCTTTCCGGCGCCTCGGAAGCCATTGCCGATATGCCCGAGCACTGGCGCGCCTGCCTGGCAGGCAAGGGGGACGTGGATTTGCGCCAAACCCGAGTGCTGAGCGACCACTTTTATATGTGGTCCACCTCCACTGTGGGTAAGCTCACCAGCTTTTTTGCCAGCCGCGCCCTGCGCGGGCGGGTGGAAAAAGTAGGCAAAGCCGAGCGCCCCGCCCTGTTCGCCAACCCGGCATTTAGCGGCAGCCTTTACAAGCTGGTGGATATGGTGCT
Organism: Gilvimarinus sp. DA14; assembly: GCF_024204685.1. Classification (NCBI taxonomy): domain Bacteria; kingdom Pseudomonadati; phylum Pseudomonadota; class Gammaproteobacteria; order Cellvibrionales; family Cellvibrionaceae; genus Gilvimarinus; species Gilvimarinus sp. DA14. The sequence goes on along the minus strand of NZ_CP100350.1, from coordinate 3,164,906 downwards.
GGATGTTCCCTCGCTGGTGGCCAACCTGGCCGCCAATAACGCCGGGTATATTTTTCAGCTAGACAGCGGCTACCAGTGGCACCGCGAGGGCACGCGAGCGCAGCAAAGGCTGGGTTGCGGCACCGTGATTAACGCCGGGCAATTTATATTTGCCGCCGGCAAAGGCAACCAGGCTTTGCTGCAGGCCGTGGACGCGCAGCAACCCGAGCAGCAACTGCGCCCCTTGCGCCAACTGGTGGTGCGCCACGATAACCCCTACCCGTTTTATGGCCACTGCCTGGGCGCCGAGAAAACCCCGCGCCTGACAATTAGCAGCCATCCGGGCGCCGACGGCCGTATGGTGTGGTATCTGGGCGGCAGCCTCGCCGAAGAGGGCGCGAGATTAAGCGATGACCAGCTGATTGCCAAAGGCCGCGCCGAGCTGCAGCAATTATTTCCCTGGCTGGAATTTTCCCATGCCGAGTTTTCCACGCTGTACATCGAGCGCGCCGAGCCCAAGCAGCCGGGCCTGGTGCGGCCCGATCAAGCCTATGCCGAGCCCGTACCCGGGTTGGATAACGTGATCGCAGCCTGGCCAACCAAACTAACCCTAACACCCAATATGGCGCAGCAAATTATGCCGCAGCTTGCAGCGCCGGGCGCGAACCACAGTGACGCGCTGGAGCAACTGCGCCAACGGTTAAGCCCACCGGCGTTGGCCGCCCTACCCTGGGAGACAACACCATGAATCAATTTGACCACCGCCCCCTGGGCAGTACCGGTATACACGTCAGCGCCATTGGCCTGGGCACAGTAAAGCTCGGCCGTAATCAGGGGGTGAAATACCCCAGCGCTTTCGAGCTGCCTAGTGACGCCGCAGCCCAGGCTTTGCTAGAGACCGCCCGCGAGTGCGGCATCACCCTGATTGATACGGCCCCGGCCTATGGCCTGAGCGAAGAACGCTTGGGCAAACTGTTGGGCGCAGGCGCACACGACTGGGTGATATGCAGTAAAACTGGTGAGGAATATATTAACGGCAGCAGCCATTTTGACTTCAGCGCCGCTCACACCCGCGCCAGTGTAGAGCGCTCGCTTAAACGCCTGCAGCGCGACTGGCTGGATTTAGTACTGGTCCACTCCGACGGTAACGATGTCGACATTATTGAAAACTCAGGTGCATTTGAGGCCCTCGGCAAACTCAAGCAAGAAGGCAGTATTCGCGCCTTTGGTATGTCTACCAAAACCGTGGCAGGCGGCATCTTGGCCGCGCGCGAATCCGATTGCGTAATGGTGACCTACAACCCGGGCCATATTGAAGAGCAGGCGGTGATTGACGAGTGCCTTAAACTCAACAAAGGGGTGCTGTTAAAAAAAGCACTGGCCAGCGGCCATTTAAACAGCGAAGATGCCGACCCGGTGCAAACCTGCCTGGACTTTGCCTACGCCCACGCCGGCGTTACCAGCGCGATTATTGGCACCATCAACCCGCAGCATTTACGTGATAACATCGCCAAAGCAAAAAAGGCCCTGACATGACACAAGCGAGCGAAAGCGACTGGCTCGATGCAGTAAAATGGGACGCCGACGGCCTGGTGCCGGCCATCGCCCAGGACCACAAAACCGGCCGCATTTTAATGATGGCCTGGATGAACCGCGAGGCCTTGGCGCTTACCGCCAAAGAGGGACGCGCCGTTTACTGGTCGCGTTCGCGCGGTAAGCTGTGGCGCAAGGGTGAGTCATCCGGGCACGTGCAAACCCTGCACGAAATGCGCCTGGACTGCGACGCAGATGTGATTGTACTGCAGGTGGAACAACTGGGCGGCATTGCCTGCCACACCGGGCGCGAAAGCTGCTTTTACCGCACCTACAAAGATGGCGCCTGGCACACGGTTGACCCGGTGATAAAAGACCCCAGCGAGATTTACTAATGAGTGACAAGCAAGATATTCTGGCCGAACTGACCCGTATACTCGAGGCGCGCAAAAATGCCGCCGACGGCGAAAAATCCTACGTCGCCAGCTTGCATCAAAAAGGGCTCAATAAAATTTTGGAAAAAGTCGGCGAGGAAGCCACAGAAACTATTCTGGCGGCCAAAGACGCGCAGACCAGCGGCGACAAACGCGAGCTTATTGCCGAGACCGCTGACCTGTGGTTTCACTCGCTGGTAATGCTGTCGCACTTGGATGAATCCGCCGATAGCGTATTAAACGAACTGGCCCGCCGCTTCGGCGTATCCGGGCACGACGAAAAAGCCGCGCGCAAGTCCTGAGCGCAGACATCATTGAGTATTTGAGGAATTCCACATGGGCAATATCAGTATCTGGCAGCTGTTAATCGTACTCGCCATTGTCATTATGCTGTTTGGCACCAAACGCCTGCGCGGCATGGGCTCAGACTTGGGCGAAGCCATTAAAGGTTTTAAAAAGTCCGTCAGTGACGAGGACAAACACGAAGATCCGAAAAAAATCGACGCCGAGGCCGCCGAGTCCGAAAGCGCTGACACCGCGAAAAGCGACGATAAAACCAAAAGCCACTAAGACCTGAAACGTGTTTGATATCGGCTTTTTTGAGCTGCTGGTAATCGCCATTGTCTCGCTGGTGATTATCGGCCCCGAGCGTCTGCCCGAAACCGTGCGCAGCGTCAGCCTGTGGATTGGCCGGCTCAAGCGCAGCCTGCGCGAAACCCGCAGCGAAATTGAAAAACAAATTGGCGCCGACGATATTCGTCGCCAGTTGCACAACGAAGAAATTATGCGCAACCTCGAGGCCACCCGCCGCGATATTGAAGAGGCGGTAGACCCAGAGCGCACCAAGCGCATGCACGGCCACTATGGCCCGCCGCCGGAAGAACCCATGCACGCCCACGGCGAGGCGAGCGATAAGACTGAACCCCGTAAAGCGGACGACGCCGATAAATCATGAGTGACTCTACCGATCAAGAGCTGCCCTTAGTGCAGCACTTAATAGAGCTGCGCAACCGTTTATTGCGCGCGATTTTGGTCACCGGCATTGTCTGTGCCTGCCTGCTGCCGTTTTCGGCCGAGATTTACGACTTTGCCTCCAAGCCTTTGCAGGTTTACTTGCCCGAAAACAGCCAGATGATCGCCACCGAAGTGGCCTCGCCGTTTTTAACCCCGTTTAAACTCACGCTGTTTCTGGCGTTTGTGATCAGCGTGCCCTTTATTTTGTATCAGGCCTGGGCCTTTATTGCCCCGGGTTTGTACAAACATGAAAAACAATTGGCCCTGCCTATACTCGCCTCGTCGGTATTGCTGTTTTACGCCGGGATGGCCTTTGCGTACTTTGTGGTATTCCCTCTGGTGTTCGGCTTTTTTACCTCGGTGGGGCCCGCCAATGTCGCCATCATGACCGACATTAGCCGCTATCTGGATTTTGTTCTGAAGCTGTTTTTCGCCTTTGGTGTGGCTTTTGAGATTCCCATTGCGGCGGTACTACTGATTTTGGCCGGAGTGGTCACTCCCGATGGGCTGGCGAAAAAACGCCCCTATGTGATTGTGGGTTGCTTTGTCATAGGCATGTTGCTGACACCGCCCGATGTAATTTCGCAAACCTTGCTGGCACTGCCCATGTGGCTGCTGTTTGAAGCGGGGGTTTTCTTCGGCCGCTTGCTGTATCGCAAACACGGCACCACCGAAAATGATCAGGGAGGTGCGGACCAGTAGCAGTCCGCACCTTTTCTACATTGCCCGCTGGGCGAACACCTCTGTCACAGTCTCTTTATTACCACCCCAGCGATTCCACCCCATCTCGTGGAAGTAAAAAGCCACGGTGTTGATGGCCGGCTCTACCAAGGCCACGGCGCTGCCGATCAAAATATCGCCGGTTAACAGGTAAGTCACTGTGAACGCGACGGTGAAGTGCAATACTGCGAAGGTTATTGTCTTAGTCATTACCGCCTCCGGTTAAAAGTTTGAGTGAATTAACAACCTTGAGATAATAATAACCACTCTCATTTAACCCCTCAAAGCAATTAGATAAATCCATTAAATAGCCCCAAGCTATCAAGCGGCATGGTTTAGCCCCGCCGCCCCATAAACCCCTTCATTTGCGCCCTGCCCGGCGCGTTGCTATACACAATAAAAGCAAAACAATTCGCCGCTTCGCCTTAACGTTGCGCCAAAGCGGCCGATAACAAATTGCTGAAGCCACACCATCAGGGACTGCCCGTGCTGAAATTAAAGATATCTCATAAGCTTTTGCTGATCGTTGCCATTGCGCTAATTGCGTTCGTGGTCAGTCAGGGCTACGCGCTTTTGGTAGAAAAAGACAATGCTGCGCGTCTGCGCGATGTCCAAAGCAAGCTTTATCCCAGCCTTGAGCTCACCACAGTCAATCTCGGCAGTCTGCTGCTGATGGAGCAGTACATTAACTCGGCAGTGACCACTGGCGATACCGAGCCTTTAACCGCAGCGCAAAAGCAGTATCAACTTATCAGCGCCAATCTGGACAAACTGGCCGAGCTCAATACTGAACAACAGATCGGCGACACAAAGAACCTGCTCACCACCTGGTACAACAACGCCATCGAGATCGCCCGCAGTTTTATTGACGGCACGGTGGATTTTTCCAAAATCGCTGATACTGCCCGTCGCAATGCGGACCGCCTAGAAAAACTGCGCGGGCAACTGGAGCAGATGAAACTGGCCAACGAGCGCGCGTTTACCCAATCCATTGGCACCACTGTTGACAGTTCGGCTCAGGCCAGCCGCATATCCCTGGGTATTTCTCTGGCAGCCGTCATTGCCCTGGTGATACTCAGCCTTATTATCGGCCGTTCCATTACCCGTAACCTGCAACAGGTATCTCACTCGCTGCATGAAATGGCCTCGGGTGAGGGAGACTTGACCTCACGCATTGACTATCGGGGCAACGATGAAATTCTCGAACTGGTCGAAAACTTCAATATATTTGTTGCCAAGCTCCATCACTCCTTTGCTGAAGTGTTACAGGACGTGGGTTCGCTAAGTTCGGTATCCACCCGATTAACCGCCACCAGCGATAAAAATGTGGATGAAATTGGCGCTCAGGCGCGAGCCATATCCGCCACGCGCAACGCTATTGAAGACTTGATGAGCAGTGTTGAGCAAGTCGCGGGTTTTGCCCGCAACGCCTCGGCGCAGGCCGGGGAAATTAACCAGACGGCCGCTCAGAGCCAGGCGACACTAAATACCAATGTACAAACTATTACCGAACTTGCCGGAGACGTACGCAACTCGGCAGAGGTGGTTAATAAGTTTGACGGTTTTAGCAACGATGTTGGCCAACTGCTCAACACCATTCAAAACGTGGCGGAGCAAACCAACTTATTGGCACTCAACGCTGCCATTGAAGCCGCGCGCGCTGGCGAACACGGTCGGGGGTTTGCGGTAGTGGCAGACGAGGTTCGTGACCTGGCTGTGCGCACCCGCCAAGCGACCGAAGAAATTCACACCGTGATCAGCGAACTGCAACAGGTTTCTCAGAGCGCCGTAAGCGCTATGGAGGCCAGTGTTGAACGGGCCAATACTGGCGTGGAAGCCACCCGCGAATCCGAGCAGTCGCTGCGCAGCATTCTTACCAGCGTTAAAGAAATCAGCACCTTTAACGAACAAATCGCCAGCGCCACTCAAGAGCAAGGCCATACCTTTAACCAAGTTCTCGAACATGTCACCAACATTCATCAAAACACCGAAACCGTTACCAGCAGTACCAGCGCCATGAATGAAATCTGTCAGGATATCGACGACATTTCGCAACGGCTGGGCAAGGTAGCATCGCAATTTAAAGTGTAAATAACACTTCGAGGGAGAGTCATTCATGCAACCTATTAAACACACCAAAAAAGCGCTGGCATTAGCGTTGAGCAGCGTGATCTGTAGCTACGCCAGTGTCGCTCAGACCAGTGACGAGCGTATCGATCAACTGGAACAGCAGGTACAAAACCTGCAAACACAAGTTAACAAGCCAGACGACAACCGCCTGCGCTTTAACGGTTTTTTAAGTGTCGGCTACGGCCTGGCGAGCAACGATGGCGGCTATGCCGGCTACACCGAAGAGGGCAGTTTTAACCCCGAGAGCTTGTTCGGTTTACAGGGCGCTTTCACTTTGACCGACAAAACCGAAGTTACTATGCAGTTGGTCGGGCGCGGCAACGACGACTGGGACCCTAGCATTGAATGGGCCTACATTAGCCATCAATTTACCCCGGTGTTTAAAATGCGCGCCGGTAAAATGCGCCTGCCCCTGTTTATGTATTCCGATTCGTTGGAAGTAGGCTATGCCCAGCCCTGGATTCGCCCCCCTGAAGAAGTTTATGGCAATGTACCTGTCACCAGTTACACGGGTATCGACGGCCTTTACGATGTCAACTTTGATATGTCCACCCTCACTTTCCAGGCATTTATGGGCGAGTCAGAAGAAGACATCAGCAACCTCGGGCAAGCGGTTCGCCTGGAGGTAAACGATTTGTTTGGCGGCTCGGCCACCTGGACCGATTTTATCTGGACCCTGCGCGGCAACCTCGCCACCTCTGAAATCACCATTGGCGGAGATGATCTAAAAACCGATTTTTACGGCCTGGGCGCCAGTTACAACAACGGCAGCTTGCAGGTTATCTCCGAGTTTACTCGCTTGGAAATTGAAGGGCCTACGCCGGATACAGACTCGGGGTATATTACCCTCGCCTATACCTTTGGTAGCCTCGCCCCCTACTTTACTTACTCAATGCAAGAATCAACCGACGATGATGAGCGCCCTTATTCGCGCGAATTTATTTTTAATGCGATTAACACCCCCGGCAGCCCGCTATTTGGTCAGCTAAGCGCGCTGGCGCTTTCAGATGTGCAAAATTCAGAGCGCACGGCGTACAGCTTGGGGCTACGCTGGGATGCCATGAGTAATGTAGCGGTAAAATTCGATGTCACCCGCGCCACTGACTTTGGCGATACCGGCGGCGATTTACCTGGCAATGTTGCTCCCAGTATTGCCTATGATGATATCGACGTGTACTCCATTAAAATCGATTCAGCGTTCTAACAGGAGAAAAGAAGATGCGTAACTTTTTATTAGCCCTGTCTTTTCTCGCACCCTTTACCTGCGCCGAGGTGGTGGTTATAACCAACCCTTCTGGCCCCGATGCCATGGACGCCAACCAGGTGAGAGATTTATTTATCGGCCGCAGCAAGTCACTGCCCAACGGGCAGAGCGCTGACCCGATTGACCTGGAGTCGGGCCAGGCACTGCGCGAAGAGTTTCACAATAAAGTCACGGGGCGCTCACAGGCCCAGCTAAACGCGTTTTGGTCAAAACAGGTTTTTACCGGTAAAGGGCAGCCGCCGCGTACCCTGGACTCTACCGCTGCCGTAAAAGCGGCAGTAGCCAGCACGCCGGGAGCGATTGGCTATATTGATTCCAGCGAAGTGGATGCTTCTGTCAAGGTGGTGCTGACACCCTGATCAAAGAACTCGCACTGAGAAAGAAAAAGCCGGCATTGCGCCGGCTTTTTTATAGGTTTTTTGTCAGGCTGACAATCAATAGTACAAAGAGCAATAAAGATAGTCCCTGCCAAAATCTTATCGGATCGCGCTCGATCAAAGGCGGCTTGGTTTGATTTAAAAACTGACGATTGGGCCGCCGCAAATCCATTATAAATTCGCTTAGCTCGCGGTAACGTTTTGCGGGTTTAACCTGCACCGACTTGGCAATAGCGGCATCGACCCACGGGGGAATACCTTTGCGCTTAGGGATCATAGAGCGATACTGCAGGTTTTGTCGCGCCCGGCCACTGGCCGCCTGCGCCACAGAAGTGCCGTAAGGCAGATCGCCGCTGAGCATTTGGTAGGTGATTACCCCGAGCGAAAAAATATCCGAGTAAGCGCCGGCGGCCTCGCCATTAAAATATTCAGGGGCGGTAAATTGTGCGGTGCCAGGTATCTCGTTAGTAGGTGTCTGCGTCTCGGCCACACCGGCTACCCGTGTTGCGCCAAAGTCGATAATTTTTACCGTGCCCTCGGTGTCGATCATTATATTGTTAGGACGCAGATCCTGATGAATCATTTCCTGGCGGTGAAACGCCTGCAGACCACGGGCTACCTGTTCGATAATATCGCGCACAATTTCGAGCTTGGGCTGAGGGTTGTCGCGCATCCATTGCACTAATGTCTGTCCCTCGATGTATTCGGTGGCGATATACAAATATCGCTTGGCGCGCGAACGCTCGGCGGCTTTCAAGACATGGACATTATCAATGCGCCGCGCAATCCAGTCCTCCATTAAAAAATGCTCTAAGTACTCTGGTTGACTGCGCATTTCCACCGAGGGTGTTTTGACCACTACCTTAGCGCCAGTTTCTAAATCTTCGGCCAAAAACACATGACTGCGACTGGAGATATAAATCTCGCGCAGTACCTTGTAACCATCAAACTCCATGCGCGGCTGCAGGCGCGGCGGCAGCGGCAGGCTATGCAATTGCTGCTGAACTTCATGCATACCACGAAGCGGCAAACTATCCACCTGTAACAGCTGGACGCTCAGGTTGTCATCACTGCCATTGGTAAGCGCCAAGTCCACCATGGCTCGGGCGGCGCGGTTTAAGTCCGCGGCATGCTCTTGCCATATACGCGTAATTTCTGCCGCCGAAGCAAACTCATAAAGGCCATCGGTAGCGAGCAAAAAGCGATCGCCCTCTTGCAGGTTCAGCTGTTGGTAATCCAGCTCAAGGGTATATTCCACCCCCAGCGCGCGTGTCAGGTAGCTGGTGTTGGCGTCGATGCGGCGGCGGTGATCTTCCGTTAGAGGTTCCAGCGCATCACCCGCGATACGGTAAATACGGCTGTCGCCACAGTGAAAAAGATGCGCGGTATTGGATTTTAAAATCAGTGCGCAAAAAGTGCAGATATAACCCTTGTCGCGCTCAAACCGGTAAGGGCTATTGCGAGTTTGCGAGTACAGCCAGGAGTTGGTGGCCTGCAACACTTTGCGAGCGGCGTTCTTTACCGACCAGGCATCCGAGGTGCAATAGTAATCGTCGAGAAAACTCGATACCGCCGTCTCGGCGGCCACTTGGCTGACGTGACTGCTACTGATCCCATCGGCCAATGCGATCGCAATGCCTTTGCTGCTGAGCAGCGGCTCGTTGGGAGTACAAGCGCCGACAAAATCCTGATTGATTTTTTTGCGGCCTTTGTCTGTGCATTGGCCAATACGCACTTGTAACTTATCGTTCATGAATCAACCAAAAAACTCCGCCCACCAATGGTGGACGGAGTCTCAACTGTACGCGTTTTAGCGGCCGATGCTGCGCTCGGGGCTGGTACGCACATGGGTGTAGTACAAGGGCAAGCCCACTAACAGGAAGCCGCCCACCAAATTACCCAGAGCAGTGGGCAACTCGTTCCACAGCAGGTAATCCGCTACCGTGAAGTCACCGCCCATAATCATAGAGAAGGGGAACAAAAACATGTTCACAATAGAGTGCTCAAAACCCATAAAGAAGAAGAGCATTACCGGCATCCACATAGCCGCCATTTTACCGGTAGCCGAGGTAGACACCATGGCACCGACAACACCCATGGATACCATCCAGTTACACAGCATGCCGCGAATAAAAATGGTGATCCAGCCATCCAGGCCGTGAGCCTGATAACCCACGGTACGGGACTCACCAATCTCACCCACTTTGGCCGCCAGGGCGCCGCCATCTACGTTGTAGCCGTAGGTAAGGATAAACGACATAAAAAAGGCGACGGTTAACGCGCCGGCAAAGTTGCCACAAAACACCAGCCCCCAGTTGCGCATGACCTGGCCAAAGGTGACGCCGGGGCGCTTATCAATTAACGCCAGAGGCACCAGGGTAAACACCCCGGTTAGAAGGTCGAACTTCATCAGGTACAACATGATAAAGCCCACCGGGAAGAGCAACGAGCCAATCAGTGGGCTGCCGGTTTTGACGATCACGGTAATCGCGAACATTGCCGCCAGGCCGAGAATCGCGCCGGCCATAAATGCGCGGATTAGGGTGTCCTTGGTGGACATGTACACTTTCTGCTCGCCGGAGTCGACCATCTTGGTGACGAACTCGGAGGGTTCAATATAAGCCATGGGTTTTCCTTCCAATTAAAGTTGCAGTCAAACCCTAATTGGCAATCCTTATGCCAAGCGTAAAAGAATCAGTAACCAACTGATTTCAATAGAGAAATAAGTAAGCACTGAAAATCAAGTGGCAGGAGCTGCCCCAAAAACGCACCACATTAAAGCAAGCGACCAAAATTAGCGCTTTAAAGGATGGACAGATCGAGGGCAAATTCAGTGCAAATGCAAAAATATAGCGGTGCACGCGCACCAAAACTTACCTCTGCATACGGAAAATTAAGTCAGCACTTTGTACTTCGCCGGATTCAGCCTCCAGGCGAAGGTTATCGGAAATAAAATAAGTCAGGCCCACAGTTGAAATGCTATCGAACAGCCCGATCGCATAGTGCACGTACAAATCTTCGGTAAGATATTTACCCAGCCATAAGCTGCTGTCTTTGACATCGTCGTCGGATTTAATGGTCAATTCGTCCAGACCGAAACGCCCGGCAATATCATCGGCGACAAACTGACCGCGTTTAATCCCGAGCTTGGCAATGGCATTCACCAGCATAGAGGCCTCACCCGATGATGCCCCGCTGATAGGTTTGCCGGTAAACAGCATACTCATGGCATCACTTTCGGTTTGCTGTGGGCGGGAAAAGATCTCGCTGGTGGGGTTTTGCAAGGTACCACCGATAATCAACCCTACCTCAACCTCTTCCACCTCGCGGGTAGCGGTGACATTCAGCCCCGGATTGTCCATGGGCCCCTGAAAAGACAAGGTGCCTTTTTCGATGGTTAAATCCTGGCCGTAGGCTTGAAAGCGCCCATCGATAATATTGATATTGCCCAGGGCAAAAAGGGCGCGCTCGGGTGATTTGTCGATACTCAGCTCACCGCCCAAGCGGGCCTTAAAACCAGCGGCATCGAAACTGACTTTATCCCCCAGAGCAAACTCCACGTTTACGTAAACTGGAATATTACCCTGATTCTGAGGATCTTCAGCGTCGATAACCACAACATCGTCGGACACCTTGGTGGCCGACACCGGCAAGGTATTGATAACCGCATGCGCCTCGGGCACCAACGCGCGACCACTGACATCAATACGCTCGGCGCTCGCCTGCAGCTGTAAATCTGGAGTGAAATATAAGTTGAGCAACTCGCTGTCCATCACATGAGCGTAATCGCCAGTAAGCGAGGCCTGCACCTGCCACTGCGGCTCCAGCAATTGCTCGGCCTTTGCCTGCAGTGACAAACTGCCATCTTCCCCTGCACGGGTGTTGACCTCAGCGGTTAGGTCGTCTTGATTACCCTGCACGGTAGCGTTGAGCTGGGTAAAGCTAACCCCCAGCGAGGGCGCCTCGAAGGCTGCGCCGGATACACTGGCATCCACCACTAGCTGTGGATCGGAAAAGGTGCCGGATATTTGCGCGCGGGCATCCAGCCGCCCCTCTATATCTCGCACAGCAGGCAACAGCGCCTCCAGTGGCGAGATGCTTTGCATTTGCGCCAACACCTCGCCCTGCAGATGCTTGCTGTCCATCTGAGCCAGCAGCTCGGCATTGACACTGCCATAGTCGGTAAACGCCAGCTCGGCGGTGGCGGTTAAACGAGTATCCTGCTGCTGAATGTGCAGACCAAATTCATCCAGCGGGTAGCGATCGCTCTCGGTGTCGTTGAGGCGGTAAATAAACGCGCCGCCCACCGCGCTAAAGTCAGCATTGAGCTTGGGGACGCCCCCTTCAGCCCAGCTGAACTTGCCCTGCCCCTGGAGGTAGCCTTCAACATCTACCTCTTCTTTGAGCCAGCGACGCAACAAATTTAGCGGCAAACGCTCCACGGCAAGCTCACCGGCAGCACCCTGGCCCTGCTGCCACTTGCCTGTGACGCAGGCCGACGACTGCACCTCCCCGGTTTGTTGCCTGCGAGTCAGCAGGCAGAAATCGCTCACCGTCACCCGCTCGGCCGCCGCGGTAACTGCGACAGGGCTTTTCAGCTCCATGGGACGAACATAGGGCGTGGTTATCGATAGTTGGCGCAATTGCCCCTGCCATTGCTGCCCATCCCAGCCACCGCTGATTTGGGTTTCACCATGGGCGAATTGATCCTGCAGTAAACTGGCCGTTAACTGATGTTCTGACGGGCTGCCAGTAAACGACACATTGGCGCTCTGATAGCGACTGCCGGCCAGCTCAAGGCCCTGGGCCTCGGCTTGCAGAGACAGCGCCTGACGCTGCAAATCGGTCACTTGAGATTCCAGCGCCAGCTGCTCAATCCGATTATCGCCCCAGTGTAAATCCACCGCCGTGGCGCCGCCTTCAAGCTGGGGGCTTTGGCGACTGCCACCCAAGTGCCCGGAGGCATCCAACTGCCCGCCGATACGCGGATCAATCTGCTCTAGCAAAGGCGCGCGCAGGTTCCAGTCCAGGCCAAAGGTATCGCCAATATGGCCGTTCACCTGCAGTAAATTGCCGCCCAGAGATAACTGCACCGACGTTAACTGCAGGCGTTCTTGTGCGAGGCTGGCAGCGCCCGAGCCCTGCACCGCCAGGCCGCGCAAGCTGCCGCTTAAACGCTTAATCGAGGCATCCAGACTTAGTTCGCTGTTTTGCCAGCGGCCGCTGGTGCTAAAACTGCCGTTTATTTGCCCCGGCCAGCCTTCCAGCACCAGCGCCGGGTTAAGTTGTTCGACCTCAGCCTCCAAAGCCCAGGCGACCAGCTCCTGCCACTGCACATTGCCACTGCCCGATAACTGCATGGGGTCGGCCGCCAGTTCAATTTTTGGCAACACGATGCCCTGCAAATTGCCTTCGCCGTCCAGCTGCACATCCACCGCCGGATAGCCGACCAAGGTGTACTGGCCATTAAACTGCGCCCGGTAATCATCCAGCCAGCCGTTTACGGTGAGTTCGCCGCCGGCCTGCATGTCCTCTACCGCCGCAACATCGGCCCAGTAGGCGGCCACCGGCTGTACCGGCGCGGTCAGGGTAGCCTGTAAATCGGGGGCATTTTCCACCCCGGTCTTCCACTGCCCCTGGGCTTCAATCTCAGCCGGGAGAGTCGTCGCCAAGGTGAACTCCAGCTGCGCAATATTGCCGTGTGCTTCAAGCTCCGCCTGCAATTCGTTGCGATACAAAACCTCGGGAACAAAACGGGTCACATCAGTGGCTGCGGGGGTTTGTTCGGACACGCGCATGTGGGCGGCGGCGCTCAGCTCCAGACTGTAGGGGTAACTGAGACTGGCCTGCCCCTGTAGCGATAAAGTCTGCCCAGCGGTGGCAAGGTCCAGCTTATCGATGGTAAGAGAGCGCGGTCCGTAGGTTAGCCCGGCCTTGATATTGTCCAGCGAGTAGCCTTCCTCACCATAGTTGACCTGAATGCCATTCAGACTGACATCCGATGCCACCAGGGACACAGGAACGCCCAGATCTGGCCACTGAAATTCCGTATCGTTTGCGGGGGCCGACTCGCTGATAGGAATATTTACCTTAGCGCCATCCACATAGAGCTGGTCGACTATCAAAACTCCCCATAGCACCCCCACCGGGTGCCAGGCGATATCCAGCTGCTGCACGTCTAGCTGCAGCGCTTCGGTGTGATAGCGAATGTCCTTAAGCTGCACGCCGCGCAGCAGCGCGCCCTGCACATGGGTCAGCTCGGCGCCTGTGGCTTCGCGCACTTTAGTCAGCAACCAACGGGTGCCAGGCTCGGTAGCAATAAGGATGGTGACGGCGCACAGCAACGACATGGCCAGTACCACCACAAACAGAATACTGCGCAGTACTAAGCGTTTAATCACAAATCCGGCCCCACGCTTAAGTGCACACGCCAGCCTTCGTCGCCGTCCAACGCTTTGGCAATATCGGCGCGCACCGGCCCCACCGGAGAAATCCAGCGCACGCCTACACCGACGCCGCGGTAGGGATCGAGATAACCCTTATTGAAGGCGGTGCCCTCGTCGTAAAAAGTGGCTAGGGAGAAATCCCCATAGATTCGATGGTCGTACTCCACGCTGCCGGTTAACAGCCGCGAGCCGCCAATCACTATGCCGTCGTCGTTGACGGGGCCCAAAGTTTTGTAATCATAACCGCGCACGCTGGCATCACCGCCGGCAAAAAAGCGCTGCGAAATGGGCAACTTGCTAAAGTCGTCCACCTCGGTCACGCCACCTTCTGCGCGAAACAGCAGGCGGCCATCCCCTAACGGCAAAATAAATTTTACCCGCGAATAAACCTGCGCAAAGTCAGTGCTGGAAACCAAGGCGTCGCTGGCCCCTTTTACGCGCAGCATAATATTCCAGCCCCGACGCGGGTACTGCACATCCGTAGAGCTGGAATAGGAGGTGGAGTACACGGGGATAATCAGCTCCGAGGTATTCGAGGGTGCATCGCCAAATTTGTACTCTTCTTCCTCGTAGCTCAGGCCAAAATTATTCAACCACTGGCTGGTCTCCCAGCTGGAGTAATTCAAGCCCGTGGCTAGGCGGTTACTGACCGAATCGTTGATATCCTCCTGACTAAACCCGGTATACAGACGCAGCACCTCGTAGGCCGGGCGAGCCATAGGGATGGAGTAGCCCACCTGATAGGTGGTAATCACTTCCGAGGCGTTAACCGTGGCATCCAGGCTGTGACCGCGACTGTTGATATAGCGGTTTTCATAGCCCAGCAAAATGCGCGGGCCAATATCCGAGGCGTAACCAACACCCACCGAGTAGCTGTGCTTGGGGCCTTTTAACAGTTCGATATGAATCGGCACTTCGCCGTTTTCCAGCGCGTTTAACTGCGGTTTAACACTTACCGAGCCAAAATAATTGCTCGCCTGTAGCTCGCTGCGCAGCTTAACTAAATCCTCCGAGCGGTACTCCTGGCCGCGCTCTAAAGTGATATAGCGATCAATCAAACTGTCGCGCAGAATATCGTGATTAACGGTAATTTCACCGACTCGGTAGCGGGCTCGGGTGTCGAGGATTAAATGCAGGCGCGCGCTGTTTTGCTCTTGCGATACCAGCACTTCAGAGCGCACCAGTTTGGCATCAAAAAAACCCTGCGCACTGGCGGTCTGCAGCAAACGGGTTTTAAAAGATTCGTAAGTGCCATGATTGAGCGGCGCACCGGGCTTGAGGCGAGTGTCGTTAACTAATTTAGTCAAGGCGCTGTTATTCTGCCCCTCGCCCTCCAGCAAAATTTCTACCTGCTCGTAGGTAACCACAGGCCCAGGCGTAAGCGCCAGGCTCAGGCGCCAGCAGTCTTCGGTGCGATCAAAAGTTTTTTCCGCCTCCAGCTGGTAATACCCCAGCGCCTGGGCGGCTTCGGTCATGCGTCGATCGAGTTCTTCGCCCAGGGCGCGCACGTGCCAGCGAGCCAGCCGGCAGGACTGACTCTCGACGTTCAAATAGGCGCGAATGTTATCGCGCAGCTGATCGCTGCCACCGGACAACACCAGTTCGGGAGCTGCAGTTGCGCGCGCAGCCAATAGCGCAAACAACCACCACAGCTTTGTCCAGCCTTGAGACATAACACTCCCGTTCCAACTTCTCTTAATCAGTCTCACAGTCTACCATCGCCAAAGCGCTATCACCTACGCAAAAACCCAGGTAGTCACCCCGCAGTTTTTACCGCGCGGGCACGGCTTTCGGTCTATAATCGCCTGCTTCGTACAAGGCCTTTCAACATGCTCAGTTACCGCCACAGTTTTCACGCCGGCAATCACGCCGACATTCTCAAACATTGCGTTTATCTCAACTGCCTAGGCTATTTGCAACGCAAAGACACCGGCTTGCGGGTAATTGACACCCACAGTGGCGCTGGCGCCTATGCCTTGACCAGCGAGAAAGAAAAAAATGCCGAGTACCTCGCCGCCATTGCACGTCTTTACGATATCAGTGGCGCACCGCCGGTGGTGGATTACTACCTGAACGCCATCCGCGCATTTAATCGCAACGCTTTAAAGTACTACCCCGGCTCGCCGCAGCTGGCGGCAAACTTGCTGCGCCCACAGGACGAAGCCTATTTCTTTGAGCTGCACAGCAGTGATTACCGCTTACTAAACACAAGGTTCAGACAGAGCAAGCGTATTCACAGCAGCAATACCGATGGTTTTGCCGGGTTAAAGCGGCTTTTGCCCTCGCCCACCCGCCGCGCCCTGGTGTTAATTGACCCCAGCTATGAAATCAAAAGCGACTATCGCTTGGTGGTTGACGCTCTGGTGCAGGCACACAAACGCATGGCCACCGGCTGCTTTTTGCTCTGGTATCCAGTGGTGGATAGAGGCACTATCAACAGCCTGGAAAAGCAGTTGTGCGGCAGCGAGATGAGCAATATACAGCTGTTTGAATTGGGGATAAGCCCCGACAACCATGGCCACGGTATGACCGCCAGCGGTATGATTGCCGTCAATGCGCCCTGGACGCTGCGCGAACAAATGCAAACCGCCCTGCCGTGGCTGGCCGGGCAATTAAGTGCAACACCCCAGTTTCGGATTGAACAGTTAAAAGACTAGGAGTTCTGCTATGGCCCCACAGCAACCTCGCTATGTAGGTTTCTGGCGTCGATTTATCGCCTTTTTAGTTGACTCACTGGTCATCCTGCCGATTTTAATCGCCATCACTATGGGCCTATACCGCCATAGTGGCGACTGGCTTGCCATGCTGATGGCGAGCGCGGAAAATTTTTGGGTCAATTATGGCCTACCCGCCGCCTTCACCTTGCTGTTCTGGCTACTTAAATCGGCCACGCCGGGCAAAATGATTGTGGATGCGGTGATCGTCGATGCCACCACTTTGCAAAAGCCCACCCCCTGGCAACTGCTGATTCGCTACCTGAGCTACTACATCTCGGCCTTCTTTTTATTGCTGGGCTTTGTCTGGATAGCCCTGGACAGCCGCAAGCAGGGTTGGCACGACAAGCTCGCCGGCACTGTGGTAATCGAGCGCCAGCGCTGACGCACCCGCAGCATCAATGTACAATGTTGCCACCGTTTTCCGCCGCATGATTATGCGCTGCACAAAAGGCCTGCTATGAGCGACAAAAAAACCACCCATTTCGGTTTCGAAGAAGTTGACGTGGAGAAAAAAGCCGAGCGCGTCGCCGGTGTATTTCACTCGGTAGCGGGCAAATACGACCTGATGAACGATTTAATGTCCGGCGGGGTGCACCGCCTGTGGAAACGCCTGACAATTGAAAAGGCCGCCGTGCGGGCGGGGCAAAAAGTGCTGGATATCGCCGGCGGCACCGGAGACCTTTCCTACCAGTTTGCCCGCCAGGTGGGCGCCGATGGCCTGGTGGTACTGGCAGACATTAACGACTCTATGCTCAAGGTGGGCCGCGATAAGCTGCTGGATAAAGGCGTAGCGGGCAACCTGAGCGTAGCCCAGGCAGACGCGCAGTTTTTACCCTTTGCCGATAACACCTTCGACTGCATTACCATCGCCTTTGGCCTGCGCAACGTGACCGATAAAGACCTGGCCTTAAGCTCCATGCTGCGAGTGCTAAAACCTGGCGGCAAACTGCTGGTGCTGGAATTTTCCAAGCCCACCAATCCACTGCTGGAAAAAGCTTACGACGCCTACTCGTTTAAAATTTTGCCCAATATGGGCAAGTGGGTTACCGGAGATGCTGACAGCTATCGCTACCTGGCCGAATCCATTCGCATGCACCCGGATCAGAAAACCCTGCGGGGCATGATGGACAACGCCGGTTTTGTGCTCACCGAGTACCAAAATATGACCGGCGGCGTGGTGGCTCTGCACAGCGGCATCAAGCCCTGATGCTGGATGCCACGGCCATAGCGGCGCTGGCAAGCGCTGGGGAAAAAGCCGCCGCGCGGGCACTGGAGTACGACCCGGGTAGCCGGGCGCGCCTGCGCGCCTTAAGCGGCAAAACTCTGGCAATACACTGCACCGCTCCCGCGCTCGATATCTATATTCTGCTGGGCGACCCCATTCGTATTCAGCAACACTTCGATGGCGAGATCACCTGCTCCCTTGAGGGGACAGCTGCGGATTTAGCCAAGTTACTGCGCAGCGATTCCACCAGCCTTTACGGCACAGGCGTGCAGCTGGAAGGCTCACCGCAACTGTTGGCCGAATTAAAAGCGCTGTTGCAAAGCCTGGATATCGATTGGGAAATGGCCCTGGCCGATATAATTGGCACCCTGCCCGCCCACATGATTGCCAAGCAAGTGCGCCGTGCCGCTGGCTGGAGCCGCGCGCGCGCCGATAGTGCGCAACAACTCGGCGGCGAATACCTGACCGAAGAGGGTGCTCAGGCCCTAGGACGCAACGAATTTGAATTGTTTTGCGACGACATTAACGATACCCGCCAGGCGCTCGACCGTCTTGAAGCGCGGATAAACCGGCTGCTTAGCGCCTGTTAAGGACTGATATCCACCCATGACCAGCGTGCTGCGACTTTTCACCATTCTGGCCACTTTTGCCCGCTACCGTCTCGATTTGCTCTTGCTGCGCGCTAATCTGCCCTGGTGGCTGCGAATGCTGTTGGCTCCCCTGGCACTGATCCCTGCAGGCAATTTAACCCGCGGTGAACGGCTGCGCCTGGCAATGGAATCTCTGGGGCCTATCTTTATTAAATTCGGGCAGCTGCTGTCCACCCGCCCGGATTTAGTACCACCGGATATCATCGCCGAGCTGAGCGCCCTGCAAGATCGCGTACCCCCGTTTGCCAAAGAGAAATTCTGCCAGCTGGTGGAAGATTCGTTAGGCGACAGCGTCGACAACGTCTTCCAGCAGTTTGATCGCGAGCCTCTGGCATCGGCGTCGGTGGCGCAGGTACACGCGGCGGTTCTACACGACGGCCGCGAAGTGGTTGTGAAAGCTATTCGCCCCGGCATCGAAAAGATAATCCAGCAAGACACCCGTCTGCTGGAATTGATCGCTCGCCTCGTGGAAAAATACAGCGCCGATGGCAAGCGTCTGCGCCCTATAGAAGTGGTCGAGGATTATCGCACCACTATTTTCGACGAGCTGGATTTACAGCGCGAAGCGGCCAATGCCTCGCAGCTGCGACGCAACTTTTTGCATTCGCCCCTGCTGTATATTCCCGAGGTCATGTGGGACTACACGCGTCGCAAAGTGCTGGTATTAGAACGTATATCGGGCATACCGGTGACCAACCTCGACGAGCTGCACGCGCAAGACACGGACATGAAAAAGCTTGCCGAGCGCGGGGTAGAAATCTTTTTTACCCAGGTATTCGAGCACAATTTTTTCCACGCCGATATGCACCCGGGCAATATCTTTGTTTCCCGCCAGCACCCGACCCAACCGCAATATATTGCTGTGGATATGGCGATTGTGGGCTCGCTCAACCGCGCCGACCAATATTACTTAGCGCGCAATATGCTAGCGATGTTTCGCCGCGACTACCGCCAGGTGGCCGAGCTGCATGTGCAAAGTGGCTGGGTACCCGAGACTACCCGGATTGAAGAGCTGGAGGCGGCGGTCCGCACGGTGTGTGAACCCATTTTTGAAAAGCCGCTGAAAGACATCTCATTCGGCCATGTGCTCCTCAGCCTGTTCCGCACCGCACGGCGCTTTAATATGGAAGTACAACCGCAGCTGGTGTTGCTGCAGAAAACCCTGCTCAATATTGAAGGGCTGGGCCGGCAACTCTACCCAGAGCTCAATCTATGGGCCACAGCGCATCCGTTTTTAGAGCGCTGGCTGAAGAATCGCTTTCACCCAAAATCCCTGTGGCAAGACCTAAAGCGTTACGGACCCGAGTGGATGGAAAAATTCCCCGAGGTGCCACATTTGCTGTTTAACGGTCTGCAGCAAGTGCAGCGGTTGGACGATTTACGCGGCGAGCTGGCCGAATACCGAGCTCAAGCCAAGCGCCGGGAGCGCCGCGCCGCGAACCGTCGGCGTCTCACCTTGGCAGCGCTGGCCTCACTGGCAGGGGCGACGGCATTGCTTTGGCCCGAGGCACAAAATTTAGACCTGACCCAGGGCATAAGCTTCGCCGATGTCCCTATCGCAGCCTGGCTACTATCGGGGCTAGGCTTGGTTTTACTCGCGATTCGGCGCTAGGACTCACGACTTAGTGCTATGAACTCTGTGCTATGAATAGTGCAGCGCGGGCTGGTAAGATCTGGACAGATAAAATTTCTAGGAAATGACAATTAAATAACGAAGCAGCATGGAGATAAGCTTGCGATGAACACACCTCAAACTTTTAAAACCCTGTTGGCTGGCGCCATTGTGCTCGGCTTGAGCGCCTGTGGCGGTGGCAGCAATACCACCACTCTGGACCGGGTGCAGGACTACTACGGCATCAATGACGACGAACCGTCGCCCGTCTCTCCCCCCAACCAATCGTCAAGTTCAGTGCAAAGCAGCAGTTCATCGTCAGTTTCCTCCAGCAGCTCCTCGTCGTCCAGCAGCGTCGACAATCAGGACTACACCTGGGTAGAGGGCGTGTACCCGCCGCGACAAAACTTCCGCGACCAATGCGCCGCGCCGCGCACAGGCATCGCCCCTTACAGTGACCAACCCTACCCGGATCAACCGGGCTCTTATGTTGATGAGAATGCGTTTTTGCGCTCACTGACCAACGAGGTTTACCTCTGGTACGACGAGGTGGAGGACTTAAACCCCCGCGCCTACGACACCATCACCTACTTTAATCTGCAAAAAACCACGGCCACTACAGCGTCGGGCAACGCCAAAGACCAATTTCACTGGTACGACGAAACCGACTCTTATCTGGTGCGTCAAGAATCCGGTGTATCGGTCGGCTATGGCGTGCAATGGGCGCTCTTATCCAGCCTGCCGCCACGCGAAGCGGTAGTCGTTTACACAGAGCCGGGTTCTTCCGCCGACCAGGCGAACTTGCAGCGCGGCGCACGGGTACTGGCCGTCGATGGTGTGGACCTGGTCAATGACAACACCGAAGCTGGGGTTAACACCCTTAACGCCGGACTTTTCCCCAGCAGCATGGGTGAAAGCCACACCTTTACCGTGCAGGATTTAAACAGTAACGCCACCCGCGAGATTACCCTGACCGCCGGCGAGGTAACCATCGCAGCGGTAAACCAGGCGTCTGTTATCAGCACGCCGACCGGAGAGGTTGGCTATATACTTTTTAACACCCATATTGCCACCGCCGAAGCAGAGCTAACCTACGCCATCAGTGAGCTGAGCGCCGCGGGCGTCAGCGACCTGGTGCTGGACATGCGCTACAACGGCGGCGGCTACCTGGATATCGCCAGCGAGCTCGGCTATATGATTGCCGGTAGTCAGGCAGCAGGTAAAACCTTCACCATTACCGAGTTTAACGACAAGCACACCGAGGTAGACCCATTTACCGGTGCCGAACTTACCCCCATGGAGTTTCATAGCACCACCCAGGGCTTCTCTCTCGCACCGGGCCAGGCGTTGCCAACTCTCGATTTGAATCGTGTCTTTGTGCTCAGTGGTGGCAACACCTGTTCGGCCTCTGAGTCAGTAATTAACGGCCTGCGCGGCATTGATGTCGAGGTGGTCTTAATTGGCGGCGCCACCTGCGGCAAACCCTACGGCGCCTACATGGTGCATAACTGTGGTTTGTCTTACTTCACCACCCAGTTTAAGGGCAGTAACGCCAAAGGCTTTGGCGACTATGCCGACGGCTTTTTCCCCGGCGCTGCCAACAGCAGCAACCGGGCCGAACTGCCAGGGTGTCTGGTGGCGGACGATCTGAATAACTTGCTGGGCGATCCGGCCGAAGCGCGTCTGGCCGCTGCCCTGCACTATCGCAATACCGGCAGCTGCCCCGCGGGCACCAGCGCCAAAGGCCAGGCCTCTCAGCTGCAAAAGGCCAAGCAAGTGGGCGCGCGCGACGGCGTTGTTTACCAGCCGCCGGGTATGGGCGACAGCATCTTGAGGCAGCCCCAGTGAGGGCGCTGGTTTTAGCGGCGGCGAGCTTGCTCGCCGCGTGCCAGTATTTAACCGAAACCAGCGCGCCGGCGCTATTGGTGGCGCCCAGCGATGCCACACGCGCCGAATTAACCTCCACGGTATCGCGCGCCCTGGGTACTAAAGTGGTGTTATCCGCGCAGGCGCTCACCCACAGCCCGCGCCTGATTATCGACGCGCCCACGCCAAGTAGCCTGCAAAATCAGGGCGGCGCTGGCCTTACCATGGACAGGCCCGACCACTTCACCCTGTGGCTGGAAAACGGCCAGTGCATTCTCAAGCACGAGGAGTCTGACAAACAATGGGTGCTGCAAAGCGCTCATTGCGCCGCAATGTAGCTATACTGATTTTTCACTCTTGCACAGCAAAGGAGATGAGATGAAAAAGCTACTGCCCCATACATTGTGTTTGCTCGCCGCAGCCGGTTACACCCAGGCCGAGTTAAAAAAGCCAGAACTGATTGATTGCAATGCCAAGAAGGCGGCGCGCAATGCCGCCCTCGACTCCACCGTGGGTGTCAGCGGCAATTGCGATGCCGAAAAGCTTGCGAAGGATGCCAAAGACGACGTTAAAGATTCGGTTAAAGACGCCAAAAAAGAAGCGGGCGACAAGATCGACAATGCCAAGGAAAATGCCGCCGATGCCCTACCCGGTGAGCACCACCAACACGACGAGCATAAGCTCAAGCGCGATTAATCCGGCCTGAGGTTATTCCTCTACCGATGGCTGGACCCAGCTCTTTAGTCCAGCCGTACCCCGCACCGCACCATTATGCTAAGCTCGCCACAAGTTTTTCTCTGGTTTTAACATCGCATGCATATTCATATTCTCGGCATTTGCGGCACTTTTATGGGCTCGCTGGCCTGCCTGGCGAAAGAGCTGGGCCACCGAGTGACCGGCTCGGATCAAAACGTCTACCCGCCCATGAGCACCCAGCTGGAGCAGTCCGGTATAGAATTAATCAGCGGATACGACCCCGCGCAATTAGAGCCAGCGCCAGACTTGGTGATCATTGGCAATGCGCTAAGTCGCGGCAACCCGGCGGTAGAGGCCGTACTTAAGCGCGGCATTCCCTATACCTCTGGCCCCGAGTGGTTGCGCCTGCACGTACTGCCAGGCAAATGGGTACTGGCCGTTTCCGGCACCCACGGCAAAACCACCACGGCCAGTTTGCTCGCCTGGATTTTAGAATACGCCGGTATGAGCCCCGGTTTTTTGATCGGCGGCGTGACCCAGAATTTTCCCGTGTCGGCCCGTTTAGGAGACACGCCTTTTTTCGTGATTGAAGCGGACGAATACGACAGCGCCTTTTTCGATAAGCGCTCTAAGTTTGTGCACTATTTGCCGCGCACGTTAATTATCAACAACCTTGAGTTTGACCACGCCGATATTTTCAATTCTCTTGCCGATATTCAGCGCCAGTTTCACCACTTGATGCGCACCCTGCCCGGCAACGGCCGGGTCATTTACCCTGCGGGCGTTGAAGCTATCGAGCAGGTTATCGCGCAAGGCTGTTGGAGCGAGTCTGAAACCATTGGCGATCTGGGCGAATGGAGCACTCGCAATATCAACCCGGATGGGTCCAAGTTCAGTGTTATGTATGGCTCAAAAGTCGAGGCCGACGTGCACTGGGAATTAAACGGCGAGCACAACGTCAGCAATGCACTGGCAGCCATTTTGGCGGCGCGGCATGTCGGCGTCACGCCGGAGATAAGCGCGCGCGCGCTGCAACAATTCAAAGGTGTAAAACGCCGCCTGGAGTGCATTGCCGATACCCATCATATTAAGGTTTACGATGACTTTGCCCACCACCCCACCGCCATTCAAACCACCTTGGCGGGGCTGCGAGCCAAAGTGGGTGACGGCAAAATAATCGCTATAATTGAACCGCGCTCTAACACCATGCGTTTGGGGATCCACAAAAGTGCACTAGCACCCGCCTGCGTCGATGCCGACGATGTACTCTGGTACCAACCTCCGGATACCGATTGGGACTTGGCTGATGTGGTCAACCACTCGCCGGTACCGGCAAAGCTATACCATGACTTGGACAGCATAATTCACGATGCCCTGGCCCTGGCCGAACCGGATACGCATATTGTTATTATGAGCAACGGCGGCTTCGGTGGCTTACATCAAAAGCTGGTGGCGCAACTGAACAAACATGCCCTGTGACGGAATAACCATGACGAGCCCTAGTGAAAACCGCACCATCACCCTGGCCATGACCGGCGCTTCGGGTGCTCAGTACGGCCTGCGCTTGCTGCAGTGTTTACTGGCGGCAGACTGCAATGTGTATTTGCTGTTATCCAGCGCCGCTGAGGTAGTCATACGTACCGAGACAGATTTGGATTTACCCACCAATCTTGAAGAGCAGCAACTTTTTTTAAGCCAGCGCTATGGAGCAAGTGATGAGCAGCTGACCCTGTTCGGCCGCGATGACTGGTTCTCGCCAGTGGCCTCGGGCTCCAGCTCTCCCTCCTCTATGGTGATTTGCCCGGCAAGCGGCGGCACTCTGTCATCCATTGCCAGCGGCGCCAGCAATAACTTGATTGAGCGCGCGGCGGACGTCGCCCTAAAAGAGCGCCGCCAATTAATTGTGGTGCCGCGGGAAACTCCCTACTCGGCAATACACCTGGAGAACATGCTTAAGCTCACCCAGCTGGGCGCAGTGGTACTACCGGCGAGCCCCGGCTTTTACATGCAGCCCGCTACCATTGAAGAGTTGATCGACTTTGTTGTCGCTCGTATTCTTGACCAATTAGGACTGGAGCAGGACCTGATGCCTCGCTGGGGTGAAGAGTAGTCTTGCTGCCCTCAACAGTGTCTATCGTTGAAGTGGGCCCGCGCGATGGACTGCAAAACGAGCCAGGTAATATCGAGCTTATCCATAAGCTCGAGTTAATTCATGCCCTTGCAGACGCAGGATTGACTCGCATAGAAGCTGGAGCTTTTGTAAACCCGAAATGGGTGCCGCAGATGGCAGACAGCGAAGCGGTGTTTGCGAATCTTAGGCGCAAACCCGGCGTTAGCTACTGCGCCCTGACCCCCAACCTGAAAGGCTTCGAACGCGCCCGACAGGCAAACGCCAGCGAGGTGGCGATATTCGCGGCGGCCAGCGAAGCCTTTAGCCAAAAGAATCTGAACTGCAGCATCGAGCAAAGCCTGGCGAAATTTGCCGAAGTGGCTAGCGCCGCCCGCGAGCACAGCATCCCTCTGCGCGGCTATATCTCCTGCGTTCTTGGCTGCCCCTACAGTGGAGCCGTAACACCAGAGCTGTGCCTGGAGATCGCACAAGAGCTGCTGAGCATGGGCTGCTACGAAATTTCGCTGGGTGACACCATCGGTACCGGCACCGCCGCCAGCACGCAAACCTTACTTAAAACCCTGCTAAAGCGAATCGCCCCAGAGAAACTGGCGGTACACATGCACGACACCTACGGCCAGGCACTTACCAATATTTATACGGCCTTACAGCAAGGTATTGCGGTTGCGGACTCTTCGGTTGCAGGTCTCGGCGGCTGTCCTTACGCCAAAGGCGCCACCGGCAACGTCGCCACGGAAGACGTGCTATACCTGTTAAACGGCTTGGGTATAGAGCACGGGGTAGACATCAATAAGGTCGCTCGCGCTGGCGCCAATATTTGCCGCTCACTGAATAAAACCAACAATAGCCGCGCCGCAGTGGCGCTATTAAACAAAGCATCATGACCGACCAACACGACGACATACTGCAAACCAAAGTTAACCTCGAAACCGCGCAGATCCCCTGGCGGGATTTACAGCGTTTTTTCGCCGGCGGCAGGGCGGTTTTTGTCGCCCCCGAGCTGGACCTGACTCGGGTCGCCACTGAGATGGCCAAAGACAATGCCGCGCAAATTCAGCACTGGATGAGCGAAGGCCAAGTTGGGCCCGTCAGCGACGAGCAAGCCCAAGCCTGGTTTGAGGCCGACGCCCTGCTCTGGGCCGTCGTGATCAAACCCTGGGTAATGGTGCAGGAAAAACCCTAAAGTTCGCATCCACCCTATACCACCAGCCTCGCAGAGTGCGAAGCGGCTTGTGTGCTGCTATAATGCCGCCTCCTCCAATGCAGAGGCTTGTTGTCGAGTATTGGCCGCCACAAGTGGCCAGTTGAGGATGAACAGCCTGCGCGGGATTGCGCTTTACCTGTGCCCGGTGCTTTGCCCCGGCCCGCCCGGTCTCATCCGGCCTCTGAAGATACCCTCTTTACAATCACAGGTAGAAGAATGGCTACAGATTCAAAGATTATCTACACCAAAACCGACGAAGCTCCGGCACTGGCCACCCAGTCGCTCCTCCCGATTATCGAGGCCTATACCAAAGTGTCAGGCATTGGAGTTGAGCTAAAAGACATCTCGCTGGCCGGCCGTATTATTTCCCAATTTCCGGAATATCTGACCGACGAGCAGCGCCAGAGCGACGCCCTGGCCGAGCTGGGCGAACTGGCCAAGCTGCCCCAAACAAACATCATTAAACTGCCGAACATCAGCGCCTCTATCCCTCAGCTTAAAGAAGCGATTAAAGAGCTGCAGGACAAAGGCTATAAACTGCCCGACTACCCTTCAAACCCGCAAACCGACGAAGAAAAGTCCGTTGCCGCTCGCTACGACAAAGTGAAAGGCTCGGCGGTAAACCCGGTACTGCGCGAGGGCAACTCTGACCGCCGCGCACCCGCCTCGGTAAAAGCCTACGCCCGCAAAAACCCGCACTCTATGGGCGAGTGGTCTAAAGATTCTAAATCCAATGTCGCGCACATGAGCGAAGGCGACTTTTTTGGCAGCGAAAAATCCGTGACCCTGCCGGCCGCCACCACCGCGAAAATCGAATTTGAAAAGGCCGACGGCAGCAAAGAAATCCTAAAAGACGGCCTGGCTCTGCAAGCCGGCGAAATTCTGGACGCCGCCGTCATGAGCGCCAAGTCATTGCGCTCGTTCCTGGCCCAGGCCATTAGCGACGCCAAAGAAGAAGGCGTGCTTTTCTCTCTGCATATGAAAGCGACCATGATGAAGGTCTCTGACCCCATCATCTTCGGCCACGCGGTCAGTGTTTTCTTTAAAGACCTGTTTGAAAAATACAGCGCCGAATTTAAAGAGCTGGGTGTCGACCCAACCTATGGCTTTGCCGACGTGCTGAGCAATATTCAAAGGCTGCCCGCCGACAAGCGCGAGGCCATTGAAGCCGACATTAAAGCCATCTATGCCGCCGGTCCGGAAATGGCCATGGTGAACTCGGACAAAGGCATTACCAACCTGCACGTGCCTAACGATGTAATCATCGATGCTTCTATGCCCGCTGCGATTCGCTCTTCGGGCAAAATGTGGGGCCCGGAAGGTAACCTGCAAGACACCAAATACACCATTCCCGATCGTTGCTACGCGGGTGTCTACGCCGAGACCATCAACTTCTGCAAGGAAAACGGAGCCTTCGATCCCACCACCATGGGGAGCGTGCCTAACGTAGGTCTGATGGCACAGAAGGCGGAAGAGTACGGCTCGCACGACAAAACTTTTGAGATGTCGGGCGCTGGTACTGTGCGCATTATCGATGCAGACGGCAAGACTCTGCTGGAGCAACCAGTAGAAGAGGGTGATATTTTCCGCGCCTGCCAGGTAAAAGACGCCCCCATCAAAGACTGGGTCAAGCTGGCCGTTAACCGCGCCCGCGCCACTGGCAGCCCGGCCATTTTCTGGCTGGATAAAAACCGCGCCCACGATGCGGAGCTGATTAAAAAGGTAGAAGCCTACCTGCCAGAGCACGACACCGAAGGCTTGGATATCCGCATTCTTTCTCCGGTTGAAGCGACTCGCGTTACCTTACAGCGCGCCAAAGACGGCGAAGACACCATCTCGGTGACCGGTAACGTACTGCGTGATTACCTGACCGACCTGTTCCCGATTCTGGAGCTGGGCACCAGTGCCAAGATGCTTTCTATCGTACCGCTGATGAACGGCGGCGGCCTGTTTGAAACCGGCGCCGGTGGCTCTGCCCCGAAACACGTGGATCAATTTACCGAAGAGGGCCACTTGCGCTGGGACTCACTGGGTGAATTCCTGGCCCTGGCCGCCTCCCTTGAGCACTATAGCCAAGTCACAGGCAACACCAAAGCCAGTGTACTCGGTGCGGCGCTGGACAAAGCCACAGGTAAATTCCTGGACGAGAATAAGTCGCCCAGCCGTAAAGTCGGTGAAATCGACAACCGCGGCAGCCACTTTTATCTCGCCATGTACTGGGCCGAAGCTCTGGCCAGTCAGACCGATGACAAAGAGCTCGCCGAGCGCTTCGCCAAAGTCGCCAGCGACATGGCCAGTAATGAAGATAAAATCATGGCAGAGCTTAACGGCGCCCAGGGTAAGCCGGTAGACATCGGCGGCTACTACAAAACCGACGACGCTAAAACCTCGGCCGCCATGCGTGCCAGCAACACCTTAAACGCGATTGTCGATTCGCTGTAAGTAAAACCTTTAACGTTTTTGCAAACAGCTAAGAGCCGGGGGTTACCCCGGCTTTTTTGTGTCTGATCGCTTTTTTCAATCACAACCCACAGCTTTTCCGGTGTTTTTCTGTACGGCAAACTTCTAACCTTAGGCTATCGAGAACTGTTAGGAGTCAACATGGGCTTATTAGTAGAAGGTAATTGGCAGGATAAATGGTACGACACCGACTCAACCGAGGGAAAATTCGTTCGTAGTAACGCCCAGTATCGCAACTGGGTGACTACTGATGGCAGCGCTGGACCAACCGGAGACAGTGGCTTTAAAGCAGAAGCTGGACGCTACCATCTCTACGTCTCTCTCGCCTGCCCTTGGGCTCATCGCACACTTATTTTTCGCAAGCTTAAAGGTCTAGAAAAATTTATCGATATTTCGGTCGTCAACCCGCTAATGGCAGAACACGGTTGGACTTTTAAAGACGCTCCCGGCGTGATCGCCGACCCTGTACGCAACGCGGAGTTTTTACATCAAATCTACACCGCCGATAAGGCCGATTACACAGGCCGCGTGACGGTACCTGTGTTGTGGGACAAACAACAACAACGGATAGTCAGCAACGAATCGGCCGACATCATTCGCATGTTTAACAGCGCGTTTGATCGCTTAGGAGCTGAGCCAGGAGATTACTACCCAGAAAAGCTCCGAAATGAAATTGAGCAAGTTAACGACAGGGTCTATCACACCGTTAACAATGGCGTGTACAAGGCCGGTTTCGCGACCAAGCAAGACGCTTACAATGAGGCGGTAACAGAACTGTTCCAGAGTTTGGAGTGGCTGGAAACACGGCTTGGGCGGAGTCGGTATTTAACCGGCGACATGATCACCGAAGCGGATTGGCGTTTATTCACCACTCTAATACGTTTTGATCCGGTTTATCACGGTCACTTTAAATGCAACATCAAACGCATTGCCGATTACCCGAACCTATGGGGGTTTACCCGTGAGTTATACCAATGGGCAGAGGTAAAAGAGACAGTTAACTTTGAGCATATCAAGGGCCATTACTATCGCAGCCACACCATGATCAATCCGACCGGTATTGTTCCGCAAGGGCCTGAGCTTGAACCTCTGGAGCAACCTCATGGGCGAGGCTAAAATAAAGCCTGAATAAAACAGCAGAACGTAAAAAAGCCGGCAAGCCGGCTTTTTTACGTAGGCAGTGAAAAACCGATTTTATTCGGCTTCGGTCACTTCCTCAGCAACAGCATTTGCAGGGCGGTCAACCAGCTCGACGTAAGCCATGGTGGCATTGTCGCCGGCACGCATACCGCACTTCAAAATACGCAGGTAACCACCGGGGCGAGCTTCGTAGCGCGGACCCAGGTCGGTAAACAATTTACCAACCGCTTGGGCATTACGCAGACGAGCAAAAGCCAAACGGCGATTCGCTACACTGTCTTTTTTGGCCAAAGTGATCAAAGGCTCGGCAAAACGACGCAGCTCTTTGGCTTTGGGCAGAGTTGTTTTAATCAGTTCGTGCTCAACCAATGAAATGGTCATGTTGCGGAACATCGCTTTACGATGCGAACTGTTACGATTCAGTTTACGGCCACTATGACGATGACGCATGACGCTAAATCCTTCACTTATGATTGCTTCACAGCAATCTCGTTAACCCGCGCTTACGCGGGACTATGAATTAATCTTCGTTGCGCAGGCTGGCCGGGGGCCAGTTTTCCAGACGCATACCGAGAGACAGACCGCGCGAGGCGAGTACGTCTTTGATCTCGGTCAGAGACTTTTTACCCAAGTTCGGAGTCTTTAACAGCTCAACTTCAGTGCGCTGAATCAGATCGCCGATGTAGTAGATATTTTCCGCTTTCAGGCAGTTGGCCGAGCGAACGGTCAGCTCCAGATCATCCACCGGACGCAACAGAACAGGATCAATCGCCTCTTCTTTCTCTTCCGGTTGTGATTGTGCTTCGCTCTCCAGGTCGACAAACACGGCCAGCTGCTGTTGCAGAATGGTCGCGGCGCGACGGATGGCTTCTTCAGGATCGATGGTACCGTTGGTTTCCAAATCCAGAATCAGCTTATCCAGGTCGGTGCGCTGCTCCACACGAGCGCTGTCTACACTGTAGGCAACGCGACGCACGGGGCTGAAAGATGCATCCAGCTGCAAACGACCGATTGCGCGGTTTTCGTCTTCTTCCTGACGGCGGGCATCAGCAGGCTGATAACCACGGCCGCGGGCGACAGTCAGACGCATAGTCAGAGTAGTGTCACCAGTGATATTGGCGATCACGTGTTCGGGGTTTTTAATCTCGATATCGTGGTCAACTTGAATATCACCAGCAGTAACAACACCCGGACCTTTTTTGGTCAGAGTCAACACTGCCTGATCTTTACCGTGCATTACCACGGCTACGCCTTTGAGGTTCAAGAGGATTTCAATAACGTCCTCGCGAACACCCTCAATGTCGCTATACTCGTGCAACACACCATCGATCTCGGCTTCGATGATGGCACAGCCAGCCATCGAAGACAGCAAGATACGACGCAGCGCATTGCCCAGTGTATGTCCGAAACCACGCTCCAGCGGCTCCAGCACGACCTTTGCGTGGGTCGGGCCGTTTTCGGTTACGTCGATATGACGCGGAGTCAAAAATTCGTTTACTGCAGTCTGCATAGCCACACCTGTTAACGGTTAATCCCTTACTTGGAGTAAAGCTCTACGATAAGGTTTTCGTTGATTTCAGCCGGCAAGTCGCTGCGATCCGGAACGCGCTTGAAAGTGCCTTCCTTCTTGTCAGCGTTTACTTCAACCCATTCAACATCAGCACGCTGGCCTGACAGAGTCAGAGCGTTCTGGATGCGCAGTTGGTTCTTTGCCTTCTCACGAACGGCTACAACGTCACCCTCTGCTACCTGGAAAGAAGCGATGTTAACGGTTTGACCATTAACGGTAATCGCCTTGTGAGATACCAGCTGACGTGCTTCAGCGCGGGTTGAGCCGAAGCCCATGCGATAAACCACGTTGTCCAGACGGCACTCGAGCAGCTGCAGCAGGTTCTCACCAGTAGCGCCCTTGCGACGAGCAGCTTCTTTATAGTAGCCGCGGAATTGCTTTTCCAGTACACCGTAGGTGCGACGTACTTTTTGTTTCTCACGCAACTGAACACCGTAGTCAGACAGGCGTCCACGGCGTTGGCCGTGCATACCTGGAGCGGTTTCCAGTTTGCATTTTGAGTCCAGCGCGCGCGCACCGCTCTTCAGGAACAGGTCAGTGCCTTCGCGACGGGACAGCTTACAAGTTGGTCCAATATAACGTGCCATTAGTTTGCCCCCTTACACTCGACGTTTTTTCGGCGGACGGCACCCGTTGTGCGGGATAGGCGTCACGTCTGTGATGTTGGTAATTTTGTAACCAACGTTGTTCAGGGCGCGAACAGCAGACTCGCGGCCTGGCCCTGGACCTTTTACCTCAACGTCGAGGTTTTTTAAGCCGTAGTCTTTAGCGGCTTCACCGGCACGCTCTGCAGCTACCTGAGCCGCAAACGGGGTGCTTTTACGCGAACCGCGGAAACCAGAACCACCAGCGGTGGCCCAGCTCAGGGTATTACCCTGGCGGTCTGTGATCGTTACGATCGTGTTGTTAAAAGAGGCGTGGATGTGTGCAACACCATCCGCTACCTGCTTTTTAACCTTTTTCTTGGTCGTGGCTTTATTACCTGGCTTGGCCATAGCAATCTCTTCCTAACTGTTGTTACCGTACTTTGAATGTGGGCGTAAGCGTTAAAAATTACTTCTTAATCGGCTTACGCGGACCTTTGCGGGTACGAGCGTTAGTCTTAGTACGCTGACCATTCACCGGCAGGCTACGACGGTGGCGCAGGCCACGGTAGCATCCCAGATCCATCAAGCGTTTAATGTTCATAGACACAACACGACGCAGGTCACCCTCAACGGTAAACTTGCCCACTTCGGTGCGAAGCTGGTCAACCTGTTCTTCAGACAAAGAACCGATTTTCGCATCTTCAGCAATACCGGTAGCAGCACAGATCTGCTTGGCGGTGGTCCGGCCAACCCCGTAGATATAAGTCAGGGATATAACCGCGTGTTTATGGTCTGGTATGTTTACACCAGCAATACGGGCCATTCAAATTACTCCAGTAACTCTAAAATTGCAGCGTTGACGTGGAAATACCCCACCCCTGACGCTCTCGATAAAAAGGCGCGCAAGGATAGCGGCAAAACCACAAAAAAGCAATAGCCTGATGATTTCTCATCAGACGACAGTCAACGCCCCCTAGTGTGCAAGCCAGCTGTTATGGTTGTTCAGCTGGCAGAAAAGGTGGCAATAAATGCCACCTTTTCTGGCCGACGGGCGGCAAGCCGCCCACCGTCTTGCTTAGCCTTGACGCTGCTTGTGGCGTGGCTCGGCGTTGCAGATTACCCGCAGAACACCGTTGCGACGTACCATTTTGCAGTTTCGGCAAATCTTTTTAACAGAAGCACGAACTTTCATGATCCTACCCTTTAACTTCGGGTTAGCGAGCGTTGCCGCTGCCGTACCCCTTCAAGTTTGACTTCTTCATCAGTGATTCATACTGATGCGACATCAAGTGAGCCTGAACCTGGGACATAAAGTCCATTACCACTACCACTACAATCAGCAGCGAAGTACCACCCAAGTAGAAAGGCACATTGGCCGCCACTACCAGGAACTGAGGCATCAGACAAACTACCGACATATAAACAGCGCCGATAACCGTCAAGCGGGTCAGAACACTGTCAATATACTTGGCTGACTGCTCACCGGGACGAATCCCCGGAATATAAGCACCTGATTTCTTCAGGTTATCCGCCACTTCTTTAGGGTTAAACATCAACGCCGTATAAAAGAAGCAGAAGAACGCAATCAAGCCGGTAAACAAAATAACGTTCAAAGGCTGGCCAGGGCCAATGGCTAGAGCAAAATCCTGCAGGAAATTACTCACCGGACCGTCGCCTCCCTCGCCGAACCACTGCGCGATAGACGCGGGGAACAACAAGATAGAGCTGGCAAAAATCGCCGGAATCACGCCTGCCATATTGATTTTCAATGGCAGGTGGCTAGTTTGAGCCGCATAAGCCTGACGGCCTTGCTGGCGCTTGGCGTAGTTCACCGTAATGCGGCGCTGGCCGCGCTCGATGCGCACAATACACCAAATCACAAAAATAGCCAGTACTGTGATGCCCAGCAGCATTAAAATATTGAGATCCCCCTGACGGGCGCTCTCAAAAGCCGCTCCAATCGCACCCGGAAAGCCAGCCACAATACCCGCGAAAATCAGCATGGAAATACCATTACCAATACCGCGTTCTGTAACTTGCTCGCCCAGCCACATCATAAAGACGGCACCGGTCACCAGCGACACTACAGCGATAAAGTAGAAAGCTATGGTCGGCTCACCACCGTACGCAAAACCCGAAAAGCTCACCGCCATGGCCATGGCCTGAACGGTAGCTAATACGACTGTGCCGTAGCGGGTGTACTGGTTGATCTTACGACGACCAGCGTCACCTTCTTTTTTCAGCTGCTCCAGCGAAGGAGTCACCGCAGTCATCAACTGCATAATGATCGACGCTGAAATGTAGGGAAAGATACCCAGAGCGAGAATACTCATACGCTCCAGTGCACCGCCCGAAAACATATTAAACAGGCCCAGCACCGTTCCCTGATTCTGATTGAACAGATCGGCAATCCGGTCAGGGTCAAGACCCGGAACCGGAATGTGGGTACCGATCCGGTAAACCACTATTGCCAAAAACAGAAAACGAAGGCGAGCCCAAAGCTCGCCCAATCCTTTTTGATTTGCTAACGGCAGATTACCGGGAGTTGCCATTGGCACCTCTTACTCTTCGACTTTTCCGCCCGCCGCTTCGATGGCAGCTTTGGCGCCT
Source organism: Gilvimarinus sp. DA14 (assembly GCF_024204685.1). Taxonomy (NCBI): domain Bacteria; kingdom Pseudomonadati; phylum Pseudomonadota; class Gammaproteobacteria; order Cellvibrionales; family Cellvibrionaceae; genus Gilvimarinus; species Gilvimarinus sp. DA14. Next base: position 3,130,541 of record NZ_CP100350.1, on the reverse strand, counting down.
TTAGTTACAGATAAACCTTTCACTGTAACGGCTTTGGTCACTTCGCCAGAGGCAAAGATCTTGGCACGCTTGATGTTGGCACCGATAATATCGGCCTGCTTCAAGGTTTCCAGATCTACCACTTCGCCTTCTACTTTGTTCAGCTCGTTCAAGCGAACTTCAGCAGTCACACGGCCAACTCGTGAAGAGAAACCGTACTTAGGCAGGCGTTTTTGCAAAGGCATCTGACCGCCTTCGAAACCTGGCTTAACCGTACCGCCTGAGCGAGACTTCAAACCCTTGTGGCCACGACCGCCAGTTTTACCCAGGCCGCTACCGATACCACGGCCAACACGCTTTTTGCTGTGGGTGCTGCCGGGAGCGGGATTCAGCGTATTAAGACGCATGTTACTCTCCCTCTACCTTAACCAGATAGTTCACTTTGTTAATCATGCCACGAGTTGAAGGAGTATCTTCTACTTCAACAGTGTGGCCGATGCGACGCAGTCCCAAACCTGTAACACAAGCCTGATGGTTCTTCAGACGGCCTGCGGTACTCTTGATCTGAGTCACCTTAATCATTTTCTTAGCCATGCTCGTATACCGCTTTCCTAGAATCGACAGTGTCGATTAGTTCAGAATATCTTCTACGCTCTTACCACGCTTTGCGGCTACTGCTTCAGGAGCAGCCATGTCACGCAGCGCTTTGTAAGTAGCGCGAACCACGTTTACCGGGTTGGTAGAACCGTAGCACTTAGCCAGAACGTTCTGTACACCGGCGATTTCCAGTACAGCGCGCATAGCACCACCGGCAATTACACCAGTACCAGGAGATGCTGGCTGCATGTAAACCTTAGAGGCGCCATGACGACCCTTGGTGGCGTACTGCAGTGTATCACCGTTCAGGTCTACAGAAATCATATTGCGACGCGCTGCTTCCATTGCCTTTTGAATAGCAACAGGCACTTCGCGCGCCTTACCGCGGCCGAAACCCACCTTGCCATTACCGTCGCCTACAACGGTAAGTGCGGTGAAGGCAAAGATACGACCACCTTTAACTGTTTTAGCAACACGGTTAACTTGTACCAGCTTTTCCTGGAAGCCTTCGTTGTTGCTGTCATCTTTCTTAGTAAAAGCCATGTCTTTACCCTTAGAATTCCAGTCCAGCTTCACGCGCGGCATCAGCCAATGCCTTTACGCGACCGTGATATTTGAACCCACTGCGATCAAAGGCAACTTGGGTAACGCCAGCGGCTTTCGCGCGCTCGGCGATCAACTCACCAACAGCTTTGGCAGCATCAGCGTTGCCAGTGGCACCGCTGCGCAGTGACTTGTCCAGAGTGGAGGCGCTCGCTAAAACGCTGGCTCCATCCTGGGCAATGATTTGTGCGTAAATGTGACGTGGCGTGCGGTGAACGGTCAGGCGGTTTACGCCCAACTGACGGATCTTGGCACGGGCACGGCGCGCACGGCGAAGACGAGATTGCTTCTTATCGCTCATAACCTAGCCCCTACTTCTTCTTAGCTTCTTTACGACGTACTTGTTCGTCAGCGAAGCGCACACCTTTACCTTTATAAGGCTCTGGCGGACGAAGCGCGCGGATCTCCGCGGCCACCTGACCGAGCAGCTGCTTATCAGCGCTCTTGAGTACGACATCGGTCTGGCTCGGAGTTTCCACTGTGACACCTTCTGGAACGGTGTAATCCACAGGGTTAGAGAAACCCAAAGACAGGTTTACAGTGTTACCTGTAGCTTTGGCACGGTAACCAACGCCAACCAACTGCAGCTTTTTCTCAAAGCCTTCAGTTACGCCGACCATCATGTTACCTACCAGGGCACGCATAGTACCCGCCAAAGCGATAGATTCCTGCTTGGCACCACCGTCGCGGGCAGCAAAGCGCAGAACGTTATCTTCCTGCGTTACTTCTACTGCGTCGTGAACGGTCACTGCCAACGTACCTTTGCTGCCCTTCAAGCTAAGTTCTTGCCCGTTAAGGGTGACATTAACAGCAGCGGGTACTTCAACCGGACTGTTTGCAACTCGTGACATGATTCTTCCCGTTAGAATACTGTGCAGAGGACTTCGCCACCCACGCCAGCGGCGCGTGCAGCACGATCAGTCATAACACCTTTACTGGTCGAAACGATGGCAACACCCAGGCCGTTACGAACACTCGGCAGCTCGGTTTTACCAGCGTAGTTACGCAAACCGGGACGACTAACGCGGTCGAGTTCCGCGATTACCGGCTTGCCTTCAAAATATTTCAGCTCGATGGTCAGCTCGGCCTTAGGGCCTTCGCTTACAGAGAAGTCTTTGACATAACCTTCTTCTACCAGAACTTTGGCAACGTTTGCCTTAAGCTTGGAAGAAGGCATGCTCACTTCAGTCTTACCAACTTGCAGCGCATTACGAATGCGGGTCAGCATATCTGCTAACGGATCTTGCATACTCATCTGAATCTGCTCCTATATATGGGCCTGAGCTTACCAGCTCGCCTTAACCAGACCCGGGACGTCACCGCGCATAGCCGCTTCACGCAGCTTGTGACGGCAAAGACCAAACTTACGATAAACACCGTGCGGACGGCCGGTCACGCGGCAGCGGTTGCGACCACGAGAAGGGCTGGCGTCACGAGGCAGTTTCTGCAACTTGGTTTGCGCTTCCCATACTTGCTCTTCAGATGAAGCAGGGCTGGAAATAATCGCTTTCAATTCGGCACGCTTGGCAGCGTACTTCTCAACCAGACGTGCACGTTTTGCTTCGCGTGCGATCATAGATTTTTTAGCCATGTCTCTACCCTTAGCCTTTGAACGGGAAGTTAAACGCTTTCAACAAAGCGCGTCCTTCTTCGTCATTACGTGCCGTTGTGGTGATACAGATATCCAGACCACGCAGTTTGTCTACTTTGTCGTAGTCAATCTCGGGGAAGATGATCTGTTCAGTCACACCCATAGAGAAGTTGCCACGGCCGTCAAATTGCTTTGGGCTGATACCGCGAAAGTCGCGGATACGAGGAATTGAGATCGAGATAAGACGATCCAAAAACTCGTACATACGGTCTTGACGCAGGGTCACTTTACAGCCGATCGGCCAGCCGTCACGGATTTTAAAACCCGCGATAGACTTACGCGCCTTGGTTACGACTACTTTCTGACCGGCGATCTTTTCCAGATCACCCACAGCGTTTTCAAGCACTTTTTTATCGCCCACTGCTTCACCAACACCCATGTTGATGGTGATTTTAGTGATGCGCGGCACTTCCATAACGTTCGCCAAACCCAACTCTTCTTTCAGTTTGGGAGCGATCTCTTTGCTGTATACTTCTTTAAGCCTAGCCATGTTACTTACGCCCCTACGGCTTCGCCATTGGATTTGAAGACGCGAACTTTCTTATCGCCTTCAACCTTGAAGCCAACACGATCAGCTTTTCCGGTTGCGGCGTTGTAGATCGCAACGTTGGAAACATGAATAGCGGCTTCTTTCTCAACAATACCACCAGCAACACCCAACTGAGGGTTTGGCTTCTGGTGCTTTTTGACGAGATTGATACCAGATACGATCACCTTGTCATTGGCCAAAACGCGAACCACTTTGCCACGTTTGCCTTTGTCGCGACCGGCGATAACAATCACTTCGTCATCACGTTTAATCTTACGCATTTGTCTGCCCTCGTCTCTCTAACTCTGTCAAAGTGCTTAAAGCACTTCCGGCGCCAGAGAAATGATTTTCATGAATTTCTCGCCGCGCAACTCACGAGTTACGGGTCCGAAAATACGTGTACCAACCGGAGCATCCTGGTTGTTCAGCAGTACAGCAGCGTTGTCGTCGAACTTGATCAACGAACCGTCCTGACGACGCACACCGCGCTTGGTGCGTACCACTACCGCCTTCATTACCTGGCCTTTTTTCACCTTACCGCGTGGAATGGCTTCCTTTACGGTAACTTTGATGATGTCACCCACGGCTGCGTAACGACGGTGGGAGCCGCCAAGCACCTTGATGCACTGGACACGGCGTGCGCCGCTGTTGTCCGCTACATCTAAGTAGGATTCTGTTTGAATCATCGTCCGTCTCCGAAACTAATCTATGCCGCAAGAAATCCTTAGATTTCAGTTGCGCGCTCTTCAATTTTCACCAAAGCCCATGACTTGCTTTTAGACAGGGGACGTGACTCAGCAATAGTCACGGTATCGCCCATCTTGGACTCGTTGTTTTCGTCATGCGCTTTCAGCTTGGATGACTTACTCACGTACTTGCCGTAAATCGGGTGCTTAACGCGACGCTCGATCAATACTGTGATGGTTTTATCCATCTTGTCGCTGACGACTTTACCAGTCAGTGTACGAGCCAGTTTTTCTGTCTGAGCCATCGTTAATTACCTGCCTTTTGTCTAAGCGCCGTTTTGATGCGAGCAATATCTTTACGAGTTTGCGACAACAAGTGAGTCTGGCTCAGCTGGCCAGTCGACGCTTGCATACGCAGCTTGAACTGCTCTTTCAGCTGGGCAAGCAACTCGTTGTTCAGCTCTTCAACGGACTTTTCCCGGAGTTCTGAAGCTTTCATCACATCACCGAACGTTTAACGAATGTTGTAGTAATTGGCAACTTTGCCGCAGCCAGCGCAAAAGCTTCACGAGCCAGCTCTTCGCTTACGCCGTCCATTTCATACAGGACTTTACCTGGGCAAATTTGTGCCACCCAGTATTCGACATTACCCTTACCTTTACCCTGACGAACTTCCAGAGGCTTTTCGGTAATTGGCTTGTCCGGGAATACTCGGATCCAAATTTTACCGCCACGTTTAATGTGACGAGTCATAGCACGACGGGCCGCTTCGATCTGACGTGCTGTAATACGACCGCGACCAGTCGCTTTCAATCCAAAGTCGCCAAAGCTAACTTTGGAGCCGCGATGGGCCAAACCGCGGTTGCGGCCTTTCTGTTGCTTGCGAAACTTCGTACGCTTCGGTTGCAGCATCTTGCGTACCCCTTACTTAGACTTTGAGCCTTTTTTCTTAGGCGCGGCTTCGGTGGTTTCTACATCACCGATAATCTCGCCTTTGAAAATCCAAACTTTAACGCCAATGATCCCGTAGGTAGTTGACGCCTCGGCAGTGTTGTAGTCGATATCCGCACGCAGAGTATGCAGCGGCACACGACCTTCGCGGTACCATTCAGAGCGGGCGATCTCAGCGCCACCAAGACGGCCACCTACCTGAATCTTGATACCTTCAGCACCCTGGCGCATGGCGTTTTGTACCGCGCGCTTCATGGCGCGACGGAACATAACGCGACGCTCGAGCTGCTGAGCAACACCCTGGGCAACCAGAGCCGCATCCAGATCAGGCTTGCGAATTTCTTCAATGTTAATGTGAACAGGCACGCCCATTTTCTGGCTTACTTCAGCGCGCAGGCGATCAACATCTTCACCTTTTTTACCAATCACAATACCCGGACGGGCAGTGTGAATGGTGATGCGCGCAGTGTTAGCCGGACGCTCAATATCAACGCGACTAACAGAGGCATTTGCCAGTTTGTCTTGGATGTACTGACGCACTTCCAAGTCGTTGTTCAGCTTGTCTGCGTAATCATCGCCGCCAGCATACCAAGTAGAGGTATGGCTTTTGACAATACCCAGACGAATACCTGTCGGATGTACTTTCTGACCCATAACGCCTACTCTCTTACTGATCGGCTACTTTTACGGTGATATGACAAGTGCGCTTCAAAATACGGTCTGCACGACCTTTTGCGCGCGGCATGATACGTTTCATAGTCATGCCTTCGTCTACAAACACGGTAGACACATTCAACTCGTCAATATCAGCACCTTCATTATGCTCAGCGTTTGCAATTGCAGACTCGAGCACTTTCTTCATAATCGCAGCGCCCTTCTTCGGACTAAAAGTCAGAATATCAAGAGCTTCTTCAACGCCTTTACCGCGAATCTGGTCAGCGACCAAACGCGCTTTCTGCGCCGACAGACGAGCACCGCGTAATTTTGCTGCTACTTCCATCGTATTACCTCGTAGGCACTAGCGCTTAGCGCTTTTTAGCTTTCTTGTCTGCAATGTGACCGCGGTAAGTGCGGCTCGCTGCAAACTCGCCCAATTTGTGCCCAACCATCTCTTCGTTGATCAGGACCGGCACGTGTTGACGCCCGTTGTGTACCGCCAGAGTCAAGCCAACCATCTCCGGAAGAATCATGGAGCGGCGAGACCAGGTTTTGATCGGGCGACGATCATTTTTTTCGATCGCTGCTTCGACCTTCTTAATCAGGTGAAGATCGATAAAAGGACCTTTCTTCAGTGAACGTGGCACTGTTGCTTCCTCTTTAGGTTGTCAGGTCGTCAATTAACGCTTGTCGCGACGACGAACTATCATCTTGTCAGTACGCTTGTTCTTGCGCGTTTTGTAACCCTTGGTTGGAGTACCCCAAGGTGAAATTGGATGACGGCCACCAGAGGTACGACCTTCACCACCACCATGCGGGTGATCAACCGGGTTCATCGCAACACCGCGAACAGTCGGGCGCACACCGCGCCAGCGTGTGGCACCTGCTTTACCCAAAGAACGCAGGCTGTGCTCGCTGTTGGATACTTCGCCCAAAGTGGCGCGGCATTCCGACAGCACTCGACGGGTCTCACCGCTGCGCAGACGCAGAGTGGCGTATACACCGTCACGAGCTACCAACTGAGCCGAAGTACCGGCAGAGCGAGCAATTTGCGCACCCTTACCAGGCTTAAGCTCAACACAGTGAACCACGCTACCTACGGGAATGTTGCGCAGAGGCAGAGCATTACCGGGCTTGATAGCCGCAGCATCACCAGATTCAATTTTGTCACCCGCCTTCAGACCCTTAGGCGCAATCACATAGCGACGCTCACCGTCGGCATAGCACACCAGTGCGATGTAGGCCGTGCGGTTCGGATCATATTCAATACGCTCTACGGTCGCTGCGATGCCGTCTTTGTTGCGACGGAAATCGATCAGGCGATAGTGCTGCTTGTGACCACCACCAATGTGACGAGTGGTGATTCGACCAGCGTTGTTACGACCGCCAGAGCGAGACTGCTTTTCCAACAGGGGCGCGTAAGGCGCACCTTTGTGCAAGTCCGGATTAACGACGCTTACTACAAAGCGGCGACCGGGCGAGGTTGGTTTACGTTTTACAATAGCCATTGCAACAATCCCCTTACTCAGCTACCGCAAAGTCGATGTCTTGACCTTGCTCAAGGCGCACGTAAGCTTTTTTCCAGTCACTGCGCTTGCCGAGACCGTAGCGTGTACGCTTGGTTTTGCCTTTAACGTTCAGAATGCGGACCTGCTCAACTTTAGTATCGAACAGCGCCTGAACAGCGGCTTTAACTTCCAGCTTGGTAGCATCAGCGGCAACTTTAAATACCACTTGATTACCAGTTTCGCCTGCGGCAGCCGCCTTTTCGGAAACCACCGGGCCTAACAAGACTTTATAGATGCGCTCTTGATTCATCCCAGGATCTCCTCGAATTTCTTCATCGCAGCAACAGTCACTACCACTTTGTCGAAGCGAATCAAGCTAACAGGGTCGATACCTGCTACGTCGCGAACATCAACCTTGTGCAGGTTGCGAGAAGCCAGGTACAAACCTTCGCTTACTTCTTCTGTCACGATCAGCGCTTCAGACAAGCCATACTGAGCCAGCTTTTGCACCAGAGCTTTGGTTTTAGGAGCTTCAACATCAAACTCTTCAACAACCACTAAACGCTCTTGGCGATTCAACTCAGACAGAATGCAACGCAGTGCTGCGCGATACATTTTCTTGTTGAGCTTTTGCTCGAAGTTGCGTGGCTTGGCTGCGAAAGTAGTACCACCAGAGCGCCAGATTGGGCTGCGGATAGTACCGGCACGCGCGCGGCCAGTGCCTTTTTGACGCCAGGGCTTCTTACCGCCACCAGCTACTTCAGAGCGAGTTTTCTGGGCCTTGGTACCCTGACGCGCACCTGCCATGTAGGCAACTACCGCCTGGTGAACCAGGTCCTGATTAAATTCTTTGCCGAAGGCAACCTCAGACACTTTCAAAGTACCGTTGGAGCCGCCGGGAGTAACTATATTCAATTCCATGGTCGATTCCCCTAGGACAATTAAGCGTTGTTGCTCGCTTTAACCGCTGGACGTACGATTACGTCGCTTCCGGGAGCTCCCGGAATGGCACCTTTAACCAACAGCAGATTGCGTTCGGCATCAACACGAACCACTTCTAAGTTCTGAACGGTTACACGCTCAGCACCCATATGGCCCGACATTTTCTTGCCCTTAAAGACGCGGCCCGGAGTTTGGCACTGGCCAATAGAACCCGGAGCACGGTGAGAAAGTGAGTTACCGTGGGTAGCGTCTTGCATGTGGAAGTTCCAGCGTTTAACTGTACCTGCAAAACCTTTACCCTTGGAGGTGCCGGTTACGTCAACGACTTGACCTGCCTCAAATGTGGCAACAGTCAACTCGGACCCAGCTTCGAAATTTTCTTCAGAATTGTTACGCAACTCCCACACGCCACGACCAGCCTCGTTATTAGACTTGGCGAAGTGACCTGCAGCAGATTTGCTAACACGGGAGGCACGACGAGACCCTACGGTAACCTGCACAGCATTGTAACCGTCGGTTTCTACATTCTTAACCTGAGTGATGCGATTGGGCTCTACCTCAATCACAGACACGGGAATGGAAACACCATCATCGGTAAATATACGAGTCATACCGCTTTTGCGGCCGACAATACCAATCGTCATTTTACTAACCTCTTAGTGTACGGGGCTCTTACCCGCTATGGCCGCCCATTTCAGAGCGTTACACAAGGCTGAATAAATTGTTTTACTCAGCCAGACATTTACAAGTTTTTAGCCGAGACTAATCTGAACCTCAACGCCTGCAGCCAAATCCAGCTTCATCAGGGCATCTACGGTTTTTTCAGTAGGCTCAACGATATCGAGCAAACGCTTGTGTGTACGAATCTCGTACTGATCACGCGCGTCTTTATTAACGTGCGGAGAGATCAATACAGTGAAGCGCTCCTTACGGGTCGGCAACGGAATGGGGCCGCGCACTTGGGCGCCTGTGCGTTTAGCGGTCTCAACGATCTCCTGGGTAGAAGAATCGATAAGCTTATGATCAAAAGCCTTCAGGCGAATCCGAATGCGTTGATTCTGCATGTGAACCAAACTCCAATAATAACTTTAAAGAACAATCCATCTCGGCAAGACCACCGGGGCCCGTGCAAAATGGAGGCGCAATATTAATGACCGACCCGGCCGGTGTCAACCAAAAACCAGGAAAAATTGTAAATATTTTAACCAGAGGGAAAACCGCGCCCAGATCAGGTCGTTTCCGCCGTAAAAACGCGAGCGGGCGCGCATTGTAGCGACTTGGTGCGCAGATACAAGTACTACCGGTAAATTATTTAGCCTTATATATAAAGAAGCACGAACCTACAAAAAAGGGTGCGTACAGCACCCCCTCAGGCAAGCGATACACGGCAATTAATCCAATGAGCGCAATACCGTCTCAACCATCTTTTTCGCATCACCGAACAGCATCATGGTGTTGTCGTTAAAAAAGAGTTCATTTTGAACCCCAGCATAACCTGTAGCCATGCCGCGCTTCACGAACAGAACGGTCTTAGCCTTTTCCACATCGAGGATCGGCATGCCATAAATGGGGCTGGCCGGGTCCGTCTTGGCCGCCGGGTTGGTGACATCGTTAGCACCAATCACGAACGCCACATCCGCCTGCTGAAACTCACTGTTAATATCTTCAAGCTCAAAAACCTCGTCGTAGGGCACATTCGCCTCAGCCAAGAGCACATTCATATGCCCAGGCATACGCCCCGCCACCGGGTGAATCGCGTAACTTACCTTCACCCCAGCCTTTTTTAACTCATCTGCCATCTCACGCAACGCGTGTTGCGCCTGAGCCACAGCCATGCCATAGCCAGGCACAATAATCACCGAACCGGCGTTTTTCATAATAAAGGCGGCATCTTCTGCACTACCCTGCTTAACCGGGCGTTCATCGGCCCCACCCGAAGCAGCCACCGCAGTCGAGTCGCCGCCAAATCCGCCCAAAATCACGTTAAAGAAAGAACGGTTCATCCCCTTACACATAATATAAGAAAGGATAGCGCCGGATGAGCCGACCAGCGCACCGGTGATAATCAGAGCATTGTTGTGCAAGGTAAAACCGATACCGGCCGCAGCCCAGCCCGAGTAGGAGTTCAACATACTTACCACCACCGGCATATCGGCACCACCGATGGGGATAATGATAAGAAACCCGAGCACAAAGGCGAGCCCCACCAGCGACCAGAACACCCAGCCAGACTGATCGAGGCAGAAATATGCCACCAACCCCAAGGCCGTCACTCCCAGCAACGCATTGAGCAGGTGCTGCCCAGAGAAAACAACCGGTCGCCCCGACACCAAACCCTGCAGCTTGGCAAAGGCAATCACAGAGCCGGAGAAGGTAATGGCGCCAATCATAGCCCCCAAACTCATTTCAATACGGCTGGCGATATAAATGCTACCTTCGGCATCCAGCAACCCAAAAGAGGCGGGATTCAAATAGGCCGCCCCCGCCACCAGCACAGCGGCCATCCCCACCAGAGAATGGAAAGCCGCCACCAACTGCGGCATAGCCGTCATGGCGATCCGGGAGGCAATCAATAAGCCCGCCGCACCACCGATCAATACAGCGCCAACAATCCAGGTATAGGAGGCAATCTCTGGACTGAGAATGGTGGTGCCCACGGCAATGGCCATACCCAGCATGCCCATTATATTGCCAGTGCGTGAAGTCTCGGGCGACGACAACCCCCGCAAAGCGAGAACAAACAGAACAGCCGCCACCAGGTAAGCCAGCGAGGTGATACTTTGCATATCCATATCAGACTCCCCCTACTTCTTCTTTTTATACATGGCCAGCATCCGCTGGGTGACAGCAAAACCACCAAAGATGTTCACCGAAGCCAGTGCCACCGCTATGCAGCCGAGAATCTTGGCCTGACTCACCCCTTCTGGCCCAGCCGCAATTAGCGCGCCCACTACAATCACACTGGAAATAGCATTGGTCACCGCCATCAAGGGTGTATGCAGCGCCGGGGTCACGCTCCACACCACGTAGTATCCGACAAATACCGCCAACACAAAGATGGACAACTGAGAGATAAAATCGCCGTGCATAACCACCTCCTATTTATTATCAGCAAATGCCGGGTGAACTACCTGACCGTTTCGGGTCAGAGTGGTAGCCGCAAGAATCTGATCCTCGAAATCCAGCTGCAATGATGCACCCGCCTCGGCATCAACCAGCGGCGTCAAATAATTAAGAAGGTTTTTGGCGTAGAGCGCGCTGGCGTCCGCAGCAATTCGGCCTGGCACATTAAAGTGCCCAACTACTTTCACACCACCAACGTCCACCACCTCGCCAGGGCGCGATGCGGTGCAGTTGCCGCCCTGCTCGACAGCCAGATCAATAATGATTGAGCCTGTCCCCATACTGGCCACCATGGCGTCAGTCACCAATACCGGCGCTTTACGCCCCGGTATTAGCGCCGTGCAAATCACAATATCCTGGGACTTGATCGTCTCGGCAACCAGCGCGGCCTGCTGACGCTTAAAATCGTCGCTCATTTCTTTGGCATAGCCACCGGCGGTTTCGGCCTCTTTGACCTCGTCGGACTCCACCATCACAAAACGTCCACCCAGGCTTTCGACTTGCTCCTTTGCCGCCGGGCGCACATCCGTGGCCGAGACAATAGCACCCAGGCGTTTGGCGGTGGCAATGGCCTGTAAGCCAGCCACACCAGCCCCCAACACCATCACCTTGGCGGGCGCCACGGTACCGGCAGCGGTCATCATCATAGGCATGGCGCGGTCGTACTCGTAAGCGGCATCGAGCACCGCACGATAACCGGCAAGATTACTCTGGGAGCTAAGCACATCCATGCTCTGGGCGCGGGTAATACGGGGCACAAACTCAAGCGCCATAGCGGTGATGCCCGCCTCAGCATAGGCAGGCACTGAATCGGTAGCGGCATAGGGAGAAAGCACCGCAAGCAACAGCGCATCGCGAGGAATTAGCGCCAACTCATCCAGCTCACCCTCACCCGCCAACAAGGGCCGCTGCACCTTAAGCACAATGCCGGCACCCGAGTACAGGTGAGCGACATCCGGTTCGATATGGGCGCCAGCGGCGCGGTATAGATCATCGGGAAACTGACTGGCAAGCCCCGCTGCCGCCTCAACCGCCACCTCGAAACCCATGGCGACATACTTTTTAACGGTATCCGGGGTAGCGGCAACTCTGCGCTCGTGAGCGCGGCGCTCCTTCGGCACGACTATCTTCATAGACCAAGCCTCGCTTTTGTTATTGTTTTGAATGTAGGTGGCACCCCGCCAATACTCAAGGGCAAGCCCGGCACCCACACAAAGCGAGTGCCGATACAAAATCAGTCAGATAAACAACTAGAGCGCGGGCCGGTGAAAGGCCTTAAACGACTGCGCCAATTTTCCAGGGATTAAACTCGGCCTCACCATAGCCAAGCTCTTCGCTCTTGGTTGGCTCTCCCGAGGCGATGCGCAACAGAACGTCGAAAATCTTCTCCCCCAACGACTCAAGGGTTTCGTCACCATCAACCACTGACCCGCAGTTAATGTCGATATCTTCTTTCATATGCTGGTAAATGGTGCTGTTGCTTGAAAGCTTAATACTGGGCACCGGCTTGTAACCAAATGCTGACCCGCGGCCAGTGGTAAATGCCACTACGTTCGCCCCCGAGGCCACCTGCCCCGTCACCGACACAGGGTCAAAACCGGGGCTATCCATAAACACTAAGCCCTTTTCAGTAACCGGCTCAGCGTACTGATACACCGCGGTCATAGTGGTAGAGCCGCTTTTGGCCTGAGCCCCGAGCGACTTTTCCAAAATAGTCGTAAGACCGCCGGCCTTGTTACCCGGAGACGGGTTGTTATTCAACTCAAAGCCGTGCACACGGGTGTAGTCCTCCCACCAGCGAATACGCTCTAACAGCTGCTCCGCCACCTCGGGGGTGGCCGAGCGCTGGGTCAGCAAGTGCTCGGCGCCGAAAATTTCCGGGGTTTCAGAGTAGATCACGGTGCCGCCATGGCGAATCAGGATATCACCAGCCACACCGAGCGCCGGATTAGCAGTAACGCCAGAAAGGGCATCGGAACCACCGCACTGCACCGCCAGCACCAGCTCAGAAGCCGGGCAGGGCTCGCGCTGAATGTCATTTACCAGCGGCAGCATTTTGCGTACCTCAGCCACACCCTGCTCAACCGCCGCGCGGGTGCCGCCAACCCCCTGAATATTGTAGGCCTTAAAACGGTCCGACTCCTGCAGACCTGCCTGCTCCAGCACGCCATCGACCTGCATGGTTTCACAACCCAGACCAACCAGCAGCACTGCGCCAAAATTAGGGTGCGCCGCATAACCTTCGAAGGTACGCTGCAGCAACTCATAACCCTCACCTTCGGCACGCATGCCGCAGCCGGACTCGTGAGTTAACGCAATCACACCATCCACATTAGGGTAGTCATCCAGCGCACCGATAAAACTAAAGTTGGCCGCAATCTGCTTGGCTACGGTAGCCGAGCAATTTACCGTGGTTAAAATACCTATATAGTTGCGCGTACCCACTTTACCGCTATCGCGGCGATAACCCATAAAGGTCGCGCGCTCACTTTCCGGAACATAATCTGTGGGCACCGCATGACGGCAAAAGCCGTAATCTTTGGCAAAGTCCCCCATAATGCAATTATGGGTATGCACATGCTGGCCAGGGGAGATATCGGCAGCAGCGTAACCAATAAACTGCCCATACTTAATGATTGCCTCGCCCTGCGCGACAGCCTTTACCGCCACTTTGTGCATTTGACCGATGGGCTCAACTACCTCAAAGTCTCGCCCAGCGATACTCAGTTGCTCCCCGGCCGCAATATCCTCAACAGCAATGGCGACATTGTCCTGTTGATGCAAATGAATCAGCTTGCTCACGACCACCTCTAAACTATTCCGAACATGACACAGGCGGCTAGCGCCACCTTTCTCAACTTATGACCGACAATCTATCAGCTAATTGGTCAGACCGCAATAGCATTTTGGTATGACTAAAAAAGACCAATATTGGCTTGAGCAAAAAATCTACTCTTGGTAAAATCGGCCGGTCAAACTCCCCAAACACGGCGCAGAAAAACACATGAACGTATCACTTGATGCAGGCAAACTTTCCGGCGGCCGGCTCTACCAGCGGGTAGCCGAGCAATTGGCCTCCGTCATCGCCGAGGGCGAATACCCTCCCGGCTCGCGCCTGCCGGCCGAACGCAAGCTCGCCGAGCGCTTTGAAGTCAGCCGCCCCACCATTCGCGAAGCCATTATCGCGCTTGAACTGGCAGGCTTTGTTGAAGTGCGCGGTGGCTCCGGGGTATACATCTGCGACGGCGAAAGCGATCGCCTGGCCAGCACCAATCTGGACGTAGGCCCCTTTGATATTCTCGAAGCCCGCATCCTGTTCGAAGGCGAGGCTGCAGGCCTGGCCGCGCAAAAGATTACCGACGAAGAGATGGCTGAGGTGCGCCAGGCACTGGATGACATGGTCACCGAAAACGAAGGCGAGCCGATCTGCGAAAAGGCCGACGAAAATTTCCATATGCTGATCGCCCGCGCCACCAAAAACGACGCCATAGTTTCTGTGTGCAGTCATTTATGGGCGCTGCGCAACAGCTCTCCGGTATCAGCGCGCATTCTGGAAAAGGTGCGCCAGGCGGGCTCCAAGCCTCGCATTGAAGAGCACCACGCCATCCTGGAAGCGCTGGAAGCCCGCGATGCCAAAGCCGCCCGCGCCGCCATGCGCGAGCACTTGACCCGCGTAATTCAACAGCTACTGGATGCCACCGAAGCCGAAGCCGTCGAAGAGGCGCGTCGCGCCATTATGCACAACCGCCAGCGCTTTAACCTGATCAACCCCTGATCCGCCCCCTTGCCTGACAAAAAACCGGTTTTTGGTAATACCAAAAACCGGTTTTTTACGTTAATCTAGCCTCATCATCAATAACAATCATCATAAGAGGCCTTTTATGCCCCAGATTTCACGACGAAATACCCTAAAGGGTTTAGCGGCACTTCCACTGGCAGGTTGCGCTACCGGCGGCCCAGACAAGCCGAGCACCACACAAACCGCCCCCTGGCACCTGGCCGATCAGATAGTGGAGAAAACTACCATTCCCACCTTTGCCGACCGCAACTTTGCCATTACCGATTACGGCGCTAAAGGCGATGACAAAACCGATTGCACCCAGGCCTTCGCCCAAGCTATCGAGGCCTGTAACGCCGCCGGAGGCGGCCGGGTCTTGGTGCCGGCCGGCACCTTTTTAACCGGCCCAATCCATCTCAAATCCAACGTCAACCTGCACCTGGAAAAAGACGCGGTTATCGCCTTCTATACAGACCCGAAACGGTTCTTACCGGAAGTATTCACCCGCTGGGAAGGGGTGGAATTTATGGGGTACTCGCCTCTTATCTACGCCTACGGACAAGAAAACATTGCGGTAACTGGCCGCGGCGTGCTGGACGGGCGTGCCAACCCCACCACCTGGTGGCCATGGAAAGGCAATAAAGAATGGGGCGTTGAAGGCTATCCCAGCCAGAAAGAAGGGCGCGACAAATTGTTCGCCGAAGCCGAAGCAGGTGTGCCCCCCGAGGACCGCCACTACAGCGAGGGCTACTACTTCCGCCCGCCCTTCGTCCAACCCTATCGCTGCCAAAACGTATTAATTGAAGGCATAAAGATCATTAACGCCCCCTTCTGGCTACTTAACCCAGTGCTGAGTGAAAACGTCACCGTGCAGGGCGTGACCCTGGAAAGCCTGGGCCCCAACTCGGACGGCTGCGACCCGGAGAGCTGTAAAAATGTCGTCATTGAGAACTGCTATTTCGACACAGGGGACGACTGCATTGCGATTAAATCTGGCCGCAACAACGACGGGCGCCGGGTAAACACCCCCACCGAAAATGTGGTTATCCGCAACTGCCAGATGCGCGCCGGACACGGCGGCGTGGTTATTGGCAGCGAAATTTCCGGCGGCGTGCGCTATGTCTTTGCCGAAAACAACACCATGAGCAGCCCCGACTTGGAGCGCGGTTTTCGCATTAAAACCAACTCCGTACGCGGTGGCCTGCTCGAACACCTTTACATGCGCAACTGCACCATAGGCACCGTAAAAGACGCCATTGTCATCAACTTCCATTATGAGGAAGGCGACGCAGGCAAATTCGACCCCACCGTGCGCCATGTAGAAGTGCGCAACCTGATATGCGACGAAGCTCAGCAGGTCTTTAAAGTGCGCGGCTTCGATCGCGCGCCCATCACCGACCTGCGCTTTTACAACTGCGAGTTTAAACAAGCAGACGAGCCCGGGATTATCGAGAATGTAGAAGGCCTGGTAACCCACCAAGTCAGCATTAACGGCAAACCCTTTCGCAGCTGATAGTCAGCCAGACCAAATGCGGTCCGACCAATTTAGGACCGCATTTGCCACTCCCATGACCGTCCGAACGCTACCCGCTTAATCCATCAGCGACATTGGCTTTCATTGCTGAAACCAAAACCATAATTGCGCGCATTTTGTACGATAATACATTTGTAAAGTGGCAATAAAAATTGAAATTGGTAATGCAGGAGTGGTTGTGTGGTTTACCAATTTATGCCATTATCGATTTGCTAATTCATAATAATTGGTCAATGCAATAATTTTTTAGCTCACAACCAACCATCGGAATGGGGATACAATAATGAAAACTCCTAGCGTAAAACCACTGGTTGCAGCCATCGCTTTTGCGAGTGTTGCAACTTCGTCCTATGCCCAGGACAGCAGTGAACAAGAAATGGGAATGCTTGAGGAGGTCGTAGTAACAGGCTTCCGCGGCAGTATTGCAAGCTCACTTAACACCAAGCGCGATGCGGCAGGCTCTGTTGACGCCATTTACGCCGAAGACATCGCCGACTTTCCAGATCAAAACCTTGCCGAATCTTTGCAGCGTATTCCGGGTGTTGCCATTACCCGTGATGCCGGTGAAGGTCGTCAGGTAAGTGTGCGCGGCCTTGGCGCGCAATTTACCCGGGTACAGATCAACGGAATGGAGGCCATGTCCACCACCGGCGGTACTGACTCATCAGGTGGTGCCAACCGCTCTCGCTCATTTGACTTCAACACCTTCGCCTCCGAGCTGTTTACCGAGCTGGCGGTATTGAAAACGGCCTCAGCCGATGTCGATGAAGGTTCCCTGGGTGCGACCATCCAGCTGAAAACCGCTCGCCCTCTGGATGCCGACGACAACTTTAACGCCGCTATTAATGCTCAACTGGGCTATAACGACCTGTCTGAAGAATCCGATCCGCGCTTGTCCGCAGTAATCAGCGGCAAGAATGACGCGGAAACCTTCGGCTGGTTAGCGTCTATTTCTTACAGCGACCGCAACGCTCTGGAAGAAGGCTTCAGCACCGTGCGCTGGCAGCAGTCTAGCGACTGGGTATCCTGCGGTACTTGTGCTAACGGCGACACCAGCGAAGTCAGTGATTACTTTCACCCGCGTATTCCTCGCTATGGCAAGCTGACTCACGAGCAGGAGCGTATTGGTTTTACCGGTACCCTTCAGTGGCGCCCCACCGATCGCACCGAAATTGTTGTTGATTACTTGCAATCAACCTTCGATGCCAGTCGCGACGAGGAATTCCTGGAAGCGCTGATTCGTTCTGAAGCAGACACCACCAACCTGCTGAGCTACCAGGTAAACGACAGCGGCACCATGGTGGCGGGTTCTCTGGACAACGCCAACATCCGCATTGAAAACCGTCACGACGAGCTGGAAACTGACTTTTCTCAATGGACCGCCGAGCTGACTCACGACTTCACCGACAGCTTCCGCATTCACGCCTTGGTGGGCACCTCGGAGTCAACCTTTGACAATCCGATTCAAACCACCGTCATTTTCGATGACAAAGCCTCTGCCGGAATCGAAGGTGCGACTCCCGCGCAATACACCTGGGATTTCACCAGTAACAATGAGCTGCCCGAAGTATCTTTTGGCAACTTCGATGTGCAGAACCCGGACAACTTTGTTTACACCAATATTCGTCAGCGTCCTAACTACACCGATAACAGCTTTGACAACTTCAAGTTTGACGGTGAATGGGACATCAACAACGCGCTGACTTTAAAAGCCGGTGTTAGCTACAAAAGCTATGAGTTTGATGTCGGCGAAAAACGCTACGATACCAGCCTGAGCGGCATTGACGGTATTGGCGGCCCTATTGCTATCGATGGCCTCTACTACATCACCAGCATGGGCAACGGCCTGGGCGCACCGAGCGGTACAACCCTGAGCTGGATCAGCCCAGATGTAGGTGCAGCCTCAGACGCCGTAGGTCTGGACAGTCTGCCGGTTTCCAACGATCGTCTGCAAGACAACCGCAGCGTGAGCGAAGATGACACTGGCTACTTTGTACAGCTGGACTGGAACACTGAACTCGCCGGCATGGGCTTCCGTGGTAACGCGGGCGTGCGCTACGTAGAAACCGAGCAATCATCTTCTGGCTTCCAGGATGCCGGCGACGAGCCAGTACTGGTAACGGTTGATCGCACCTACGATGATACTCTACCAGCCATCAACACTGTGCTGGAAGTGACCGACAACATGTTCGTGCGTGCCTCATGGGCCAAAGTTATGACTCGTCCATCACTGAGCGATGTAACTCCGGGCGGTAGCGTCGATGGCTTTAACAACACTGTGAGCTACGGCAACCCCTTCCTCGATCCTTTCCGCGCCGATGCCATTGACCTGTCGTGGGAATGGTACTTTATGGACGATGCGCTGCTGTCTGTGGCCTACTTCCAAAAAGACATCGAGTCGTTCATCACCAGCCGTACCGACGAGGGCGTGCCATGGGCTGACCTGGGTCTGCCAGACGACCTGCTGAATGGAACTCCGGCCAACCCGAGCGAAAGCTTCGATGTTAACCGTCGTGTGAACGGCGGTGGCGGCGATCTGGATGGCTTCGAAATCCAGTATCAGCAGCCATTCACTGAAAACATTGGTGTGATTCTGAACTACACCAAAGTAGATTCTGAAGTGAACTACGCCGCTGACGGTGAAGAGCCAGATTACAACCAGCTGACCGGCATGTCACCCAAGTCTTATAACGGTACCCTGTACTTTGAAAACGACACCTTCGGTGCTCGTATTTCCTACACCTTCCGTGACGATTACCTGACCCGCTACCCAGGCCGTAATGGTAATGACTTGGAGTACACCGCCAGCACAGCCAACGTTGATCTGTCACTGAACTACAATGTGACCGAAAGCCTGAAGCTGACTCTGGAAGGTATCAACCTGACCGACGAGTTTAACCACCAGGTGGTGGATAGCTCTGATCGTGTTAGCGTTTACCACCACACTGGCACCCAGTACTATTTAGGTGCTCAGTACAAGTTCTAAGTATTTCTTAGAGCAACAATGGGCACCGCAACGCGGTGCCCATTTGTTATCAGGAAGCCTTTGCTTACGGAGCGTGCTCCTTAACCAAAGTTTTCTTGCAGCCAAAAACGTCCGCCGCTTCAATCGCACTATAAGCCGATTGAAACTCTGACCGTCACTGCCGGAAAAGCTGTTTCTTACCCGCGGGCACTCTTGCCTGCGTACAAAGGTGAAGCGACCTTACACTTTAAACTGCATTAATAAAAACAGGTAACCACTATGCCCAAACATGCATCTCTTGCTGCGCTTGTTGCGCTGAGTTCGCTGGCGTTAACCGCCTGTCAGGAATCCGAAACCAATACTGCGCCAGCCCCTGCTGCCAAAGCTGAAAGCAGCAAAGCGAGTGTTGCGAAACAGGCACAGAGCATCGCCAGTATCGTACTTAGCAACCCTTCCGAATTTGCCCGCAGCGATGAGCCCTATTTCATTAGCTACAACGAGCTGGGCGTCAGCGGTAGCAGCGCCGCCACCCTGGGCTTTGTAGTCGATGGCGAGGCCATTCCCAGCCAGGCGATTGATCGCGATGGCGATGGCAACGACGACAGCCTGTTTACCCTAATCGATATCGAGGCCAGCGCCAGTATTACCCTGCAGGTGCAAGAAGGCGCCGCTAAAGAGGCCAACACCCAGCGTGCCCAGGCCGAAATCTCGCGGAAAACCGGCGGCGAATGGCGAGAGGACCCGGAGAAGCCCGGCAAGCAAATTTATGTGGGCGGTGAGTTCGAAAACGTTAACGCCCTGACCCCGCCCGAGCAGCACGACGATCACTCGTATTTTATTCGCTATGAAGGTCCGGGCATTGAGTCGGACTTAGTGGGTTATCGAATTTACTTAGACCGCCGCAACGGTTTTGATATTTTTGGCAAGAAAACCCACGACATGGTGCTGCAAAACGTCGGACAAGACGGTTTTGACTCTTACCATGAGCCCGCCGATTGGGGTATGGACATCCTTAAAGTAGGCAGCTCGCTGGGGGCCGGCGGCTATGGTTATTGGGACGGCGAACAAGTCGTTCGCGTCAACGACGTTACGGGTTGGGACGCCAAGATTCTCGACAACGGCAACTTTTATTCATCTTTCAGCATTGATTATAAAAACTGGAAGGTGGCCGACACCGAAACCGACTTAAACGCCAAGCTGTCTATGCACGGCGGTAGCCGACTGGTACACACCCGCTTAGAGTTGACTCAGCCGCTGAATAATTTTGCCATTGGTCTGGTTAAGCACCCGGGCACCGAACTGATTGAGGGTGACGTCAATATTACCGGCAAGGCCTACACCTATGTCGCCAGCTGGGGCAAACAAACCCTGAATGACGATCACTTAGGCATGGCATTGCTGTTCCGCAAATCAGAACGCGAAGCGCAAACCGAAGACGAACACAATTATGTCTCGGTGATGAAATCTGCCGCCGAAGATATGGACTACTATTTTCTGGCTGCCTGGGAAGGTGAAATCGATGGAGTTGCAACCAAAGCCGAGTTTGTTGATTACCTGGAGCGCGAGGCGGAGAAGCTGACGTTACCGCTGCGTGAACAGGTCACTACCGCCCACAGTGAAGCCGAAAAATCTTACCCAGTAACGGGCGAACAAGCACTGGAGTGGAGTAAGCGGCTAGCCGACTCAGAGCTAGAACGCAAAGCGCTCAGTTATCACTACGACGGCTGGGACGTTAACCGCGAGCGTGATCCTAAGTTTGAATATGACATAGTCGGCCTACTGCCAATGGCCTACGACGAACTCAATAAAGAAGCGCCTGCCGAAAAGTATGCGCAAGTTATGCCCAAAGTGACCGGCAGTTTTATCAACGACAAAGGCGAAATTGGGCGTTACAAATTATCCAATTACAACATTGACTCGATCGCCCCTGGCCGTAACTTGCTACGTCTGTTTGAAGATACCGGCAAAGAAAAATACAAAATTGCCGCCACCACTTTGCGCGAGCAGTTAGAGTCGCATCCGAAAACCAGCGAAGGCGCTTTCTGGCACAAGCAAAAGTACACCAGCCAAGTGTGGTTGGACGGCGTTTATATGGGCATGCCCTTTCTCGCTCATTACTCGCAGCTGTTTGAAGACGGCGCCAGCATCCACGAGGTGGTTAAAGAATTCGAGCTGACCCACAAATACCTACGCGACGCCGAAACCGGCCTGTACTACCACGCCTGGGATGAAGAAAAACAACAGGATTGGGCCGATAAAGAAACCGGACTGTCTGGTTACTTCTGGGGTCGAGGTATGGGCTGGCTGGCCATGGCGGTAGTAGATGTGCTTGATTATATTCCCGCCGAAGACACCGAGTCTCGCCAAGTGCTGCTGAACATGATCACCGAAATGGCGGCCGATCTGAAAAAGTATCAAGATCCGCAAACCGGTACCTGGTGGCAAATTATGAACATGCCCGAAGCCACCGGTAACTATCGTGAATCCAGCGCCAGCTCCATGTTCACCTATTTTTACGCCAAAGCGATTCGCAATGGCTATATCGGTGATGAATATAAAGATACCGCACGAAAAGCTTACGACGGCTTAATCCGCGAGTTTATTACCGTAAACGCCGATGACACCATCAGCCTTACCAATATTTGTTATGTAGCGGGCCTCGGATTCGGCCGCGACGGCAGTTATGATTACTATATGAGCGAGCCGGTGTACGAGAATGATCCGAAAGGGACCGGGCCGTTTATTCTCGCCGGCATTGAAATGCACCGCATGCTGAGCCAATAGAGGGAAAACCCCGAAGGCTCGCAAACCGTGATTAGGAGATACCATGAAAATCATTGAAGAGCGTTTTGCTGTTCATAAAGACGACTACAAGCACTATGACACCGACAAGCTGCGCAAGCATTTTCTGATTGAGAAAATTTTTGCCGCCGACGAAGTGCTGTTTACCTACACCCACTATGAAAGAATTATGGTGGGTGGAGTCATGCCGGTAAATGCCACCGTGCCACTTGAGCCCGTCTATCAGCAAAAAGCCGATCACTTTCTCGAGCGCCGCGAGCTGGGTGCCATTAACGTGGGCGGCAAGGGTGCGATCACGGTCGATGGTGAGCGCTTTGAGCTAAACACCAAAGAGGCACTGTACATCGGCCGCGGCGCTAAAGAAGTGATTTTTTCCAGCGACAACCCGGACCAACCCGCCAAGTTCTATATGAACTCGGCGCCGGCGCACCACGCCTATCCGCACAAAAAAGTCGGCATGTCTGATGCCAAGGTACTGGAGCTGGGCTCTAGCGAAACGTGTAACGAGCGCCGCATTAACCAGCTGTTGATCAACGGGGTCGTCGACACCTGCCAACTGCAGATGGGCATGACCGAATTGCAGCCCGGTAGCATCTGGAACACCATGCCGGTACACACCCACAGCCGCCGTATGGAAGCCTACTTCTACTTCAACATTCCCGAAGAGCAGGCCGTGTGTCACTTTATGGGCCCCGCCGAGGAGACTCGTCATATCTGGGTGGGTAACGAGCAGGCTATTGTCTCGCCACCCTGGTCCATGCACTCGGGCGTGGGCACCGCCAACTACACCTTTATTTGGGGTATGGCCGGTGAAAACCTCGACTACACCGACATGGACTTTCACAAGCCTCATACTCTGAAGTAATACGACGTTTAAGGATCCAATATGTCTACCGAATTATTTAACCTTGCAGGCAAAGTAGCGCTGGTTACCGGCGCCACTCACGGCCTGGGCATGGCTATGGCCATGGGCCTCGGCAAAGCCGGCGCCACCGTGGTAATTAACGGCCACTCTTCGCAGGAGAAAGTGGACGCCGCACTCAAAGAGTACCGCGACGCCGGCATTACCGCTCACGGCTATCTGTTTAACGTGACCGACGAGAACCAGGTCGCCGACGCAGTCGCCAAAATCGAAAGCGAAGTCGGCCCCATTGATATCCTGGTGAACAACGCCGGCATTATCCGTCGCACCCCCATGTTGGAAATGGAGCTGGCCGAGTGGGAGAACGTGATTAAAACCGACCTTACCGGCGTGTTTGTGATGACCAAACCCGTAGTCGCCAGCATGATCAAACGCGGCGGCGGTAAGGTCATTAACATCTGTTCAATGATGAGCGAGCTGGGCCGCAGCTCGGTCGGCGCCTACGCCGCCGCGAAGGGTGGCCTTAAAATGCTGACCCGCAATATGGCCACCGAATGGGCGAAACACAATGTTCAGGTGAACGGCATTGGCCCCGGCTATTTTGCCACCAGCCAAACCGCGCCCATCCGCGTGGAAGGCAACCCCATGAATGAGTTTATTATCAGCCGCACCCCGGCCGGGCGCTGGGGCGACCCGGAGGACCTGCAGGGCGCCACGGTGTTTTTATCGTCCAGGGCATCGGACTTTGTCACGGGGCAGATAGTCTATGTCGATGGTGGCATACTGGCCACCATCGGCCGCCCAGCTAACGAAAGTTAGCTTTTAAAAAAAACCCTGCCCAGCAGGGTTTTTTTTCGTCTGTAAAAAACCATAACTATCGGCAAGTTAAGATGAACTTAAATAAAATAAAAACCACAGCCATTTTTTTATTGGTCTCGGTAACTTTTAGCGCTTGGGCCGAGAACACAAGTCAGATTACCCACATCTACATCGCATCGGACTCTACCGCAGCGGATCACACACTAAATGATGACTATTGGGAAAATAGACACCCGGTTACCGGCTGGGCGCAAAAACTTGAGCCGCTGGTAAACGGTGAAAATCTAAAAGCATTAGCACCGTTAATCGATGCCGAAAAGGTCCAGGTTATCAACCGCGCTCGCGGTGGCCGAAGCACTCGCACGTTTTTTGAAGAGGGCCGCTGGCGTCGAGTTTATCGCGACTTGAACCCAGGCGACCTTGTGTTGATTCAATTCGGTCACAACGACGCGGCAGTGGAAAAAACCGAGCGCTACGTCACCCCAGAGGGCTACCGCGAATATCTGCGCCTGTTTATTGCCCAAACCCGCGAGCGTGGCGCCTACCCTATTTTGATGACACCAGTCGCCCGCAACTACCCCTGGGAAGATGGAAAACTGATAAATAACCACGGGGAATATACCATCGCGGTAAAAGAGATCGCCCTGGAAACCGGCACACCCTGGATAGATCTTCTAGCGCGCTCCAAAGCCTTTTTTACCGATAAAGGTAAAGACTACACCAGTGCAAACTATTTTATGAACCTCCCGGCCGGAGAATTTCCCGCCTACCCGGACGGTCAAGACGACAACACTCATTTCCAACCCGAGGGCGCGGAAGAGGTCGCCAAGCTGGTTTATCGGGGCCTGGTCGACATAGCCCAAACCCATTAAGGCCTAAGGAGGCAATGCAATGAAAAAAACCATAATCGCCTGTCTAGGCACACTGGCATGTATTGCGCTCGGTGCGTGTACACCCTCAAGCACAGAAACCCAACCGCAATCGCCACAAGCTGAACTGACCCTGCGTTACGATCGGGCGGCGGAAAACTGGAACCAGGCGCTGCCGATTGGCGACGGTCGCCTGGGAGCAATGATTTACGGCGGCGTAAGCCAAGACGAGTACCAAATAAACGAAGACACCATTTGGGCCGGCGGACCCAATAATAATGTCAGCGGCGACTATGCCGAGCAAGTTAAAGAGATAAACCGGCTACTGCTCAACAACCAAAATCAGCAGGCCCAGGCGCTGGCCAACCAGGCGATTAAATCTAAAAATAATGGCATGCCCTATCAGACCATCGGCAGCATCAAAATCGACTGGCCTGGGCAGCAACAATTTACTGACTATCAGCGCCAGCTGGATATCGATAACGCCGTCCATACGCTGAGTTACCACAGCCAAAACACGAAATTTACTCGCGAGAGTATTGCCGCTTTAGACGAACGCGTGCTGGTACACCATTACAGCGCCAAGGGCCCTGAAAAACTCAACTTTGATCTGTCGTTTAGCAGTGAGCAGCCTCACACAGTCAGCATCAAAGATGCCACGCTGGTGATATCCGGTCGAGGCCAAGACCACGAGGGTGTGGAGGGGAAAATACGTTTTACCACCTTGGTAAAGCCGGTGATTACCGACGGTGAAATCATTACCCACGACCAGGGGCTGAGTATTACCGGAGCAAGTGAAGCAACCCTTTATATAAGCACTGGCACCAACTTTAATCACTACGATGACGTCAGCGGCGATGACAGGCGACGCGCGCAAGAGGACTTAAGCTGCGCATTAGGAAAAAGTTTTTCCGAGTTGAAATCCGAGCATGTCGCCCGATATCAGCAACTGTTTCATCGCGTCAGCTTAGACCTGGGGGACGCGGTAGCATCGCACCTGCCAACCGATAAGCGCATTGCCCAATTTGCGCAATTACAAGACCCCGCCATGGCCGAACTCTACTTTCAGTACGGCCGCTACCTACTCATCAGCAGCTCCCAGCCGGGCACCCAGCCGGCTAATTTGCAAGGCATTTGGAACCGTCACACTAAGCCGCCGTGGGACAGCAAGTACACGGTCAACATCAATACCGAGATGAATTACTGGCCGGCCGAGTTAACCAATTTATCAGAACTGCATCAACCGCTGTTTGATATGCTGGAAGATTTGTCGCAAACCGGCCGGCGCTCGGCAAAAGAAATCTACAACGCCGACGGTTGGATGATGCACCACAACACCGATTTGTGGCGCATCACCGGCGAAGTTGACGGCCCCTTCTGGGGCCAATGGATCGGCGGCGGTGCCTGGCTGGCACAACATATTGGCTACCGCTATCACTTTACCGGCGACACGCAATTCCTTGCGCGCTACTACCCGGTCCTCAAAGGTGCTGCCCAGTTTTACGCCAGTATTTTGCAACGCGACCCCGATACCGGCTGGCTCGTAGCACTGCCTTCAAATTCGCCCGAAAACAGTTACATTAAAACCCAGCCAGGCGACACCGAAGAAGCACGTTTTTCTATTGCCGCCGGCACTACCATCGACAACCAACTGATTTTTGATTTGTTCAACTTAGTGATCGAAGCCAGCCACGCACTCGAACAAGACCAAAGCTTTGCACAAGAGCTGGCGCAACTGCGCGATCAATTACCGCCCATGCAAATAGGCCAGCACGGCCAGCTGCAGGAGTGGCTGGACGACTGGGACAGCCCGAGCGATAAACACCGTCATGTGTCGCACTTGTATGGCCTGCACCCCAGTAATCAGATCAGTGCCTACCGCACCCCCAAACTGTTTTTAGCCGCACGTCAGTCAATGAACCAACGCGGCGATGAATCCACCGGCTGGTCGATGGGCTGGAAAATTAATTTATGGGCTCGCCTGCGCGACGGTGACCGGGCCTACAAACTGCTGCAGGATCAAATTTCGCTGGTCACCTCTGATAGTCTTTCCGAGTCTGGCGGCACCTACCCTAACCTTTTGGACGCCCACCCGCCTTTCCAAATTGATGGCAACTTTGGCGTAACCGCAGGCATTGCCGAAATGCTGGTGCAAAGCCACGATGGCGTTATCGATCTATTACCCGCGCTGCCCTCAGCCTGGCCCAATGGGGAAGTAAAAGGCTTGGTTACTCGGGGGGGATTTATCGTCGATCTAAAGTGGCAAAACTATCAGCCCGTGCAAGTGAATATTCAATCGCCTCTGGGCGGGCACAGCGCCTTGCGCAGCCCGGTTAAACTCAGCGGAACGACGACTCTAACCCCGGCTGACGACCAAGTGCAGGCCGATAACGCTCTAATGTCGGTACCGCGCATAAAGCCCGCCGTAGATCATGCAGGTATCGACACCTCGGCATTGGAGCTCAGCCCCAGTTACACCTATACCTTTAACACTGAAGTCGGAGCGCAATACCAATTCCATGCAAACCCGTAACAACACGTACGCACAACGGTTAGGGATCTTATTGATTGGCCTGAGTTTATTAGGCGGTTGCGTCAACAAAGCTCCTTCTGCGAAAGCCCCATCGCAAACGTCCGCCGCTCTGCCAACGTTGGGGCCAAGAGCGCTTTATGTCGATCAAACACTCGAGGGTAATGGGCATTTCCGGTTTAACAGTCTTCACGCCGCGATAAAAGCCGCGCCATCTGGGTCGCAAAGTCAGCCCACCGTAATTTACCTGGCGCCCAGCGTCTACCAACTTAAGGGCACAGAGCGAGCTCATGGGCTGGTGATTGATAAAGACTGGATCACACTCGCGGGCCTGACGGATAACCCTCGCGATACTGTTCTGGCGGATAATCGCGGCCACATGATCGGTGCCTCCAGCACCGGGGGCTCTTCCCCCGCCGAGTCACTGTTGGTTACCGGCACCGGCTTTAGCGCGCGCAATCTTACCATTGGCAACTACTGCAATGTGGATTTGGTGTATCCACGCAACCCGACCCTCAACCAGAAAAAGCGCAGCGACACGATTACTCAGGCCTACGCCATAGGCGCGCACAACAGCGGTAAAATATTGGATAAATTTACCTTTGCTAATGTGCACTTTATCGGCATGCTCGACACCCTGGCACTCGCCGAGGTGAAACGGGCTTATTTCAATAACGTGTATGTGCAAGGCACGGATGATTTTATCGGCGGCGGCAATGTACATGTATTTGCCAACAGTCGTATTAAAAGCTTTAGTAGTAAGCCGCTGTTCAGCGCCGGAAAGACCACCACCGCGTTTATCAATACCGACTGGGAGGTGGCTCTGCAAGAGCCGGGTGATCTGTATCTCGCTAAAAGCGCTTCTGCCATTATTCTTAACCAAGTACGCTTTCACGACAGCAAAGGCACACTCAATTCCATTCACTGGACGCCCCGGCCTAAGTCCGGGGTGCAAAATTATGCATACGGTGTAACCCTCAACCAGGCGAACTACACTCTTCACCCCACCAGTGCCAGCTATCAGCTGAGCAAGTCGCAGGCCAAGCTATATTCCGCCCGCCAACTGCTGGCCGGAAGCGATGGCTGGAACCCTACCGACAACACGGTGCCGTTAAATAAATCTGTCCCCTTAATTGTGCAGCTCAAAGCACAGACTGCAACGGCATCCGCGACAGTGCAACTGGACGCCGAAGTGTACCCACCAAGCGCGGCCGAAACATTAAAGTGGTATTCACCCGACCTTACTCTAACGCCGGTAGCGCCGCAGCAAATACAAATAAACAATACCGCAGATATCGAGACACCAATCAGCAAATCGGTACGGGTAACTGGCAACGGTAGCATCAGCAATAATATTGCAGTGACCATTGTGCCCAGTGAATTGCCCGCGCCCAAACTCACGCAACGGCCAACCATCGCGATTGCCAATGGTAAAGCCAAGTTGGATTATGCGCTGGCACTGCACTACCGTCACGGTCAACGCCCCGATCGCTCGCGGATTCAATGGTACCGAATGCAAAATCCGGACGATGCTAATCCCATAGCTCTGGCAATCAACCAGCGCGGCGATCCACTGCAGCATTACACCTTGCAAACTGGCGATGCCGGTCACTACCTGGCGGCCCGTATTCAGCCGCAACACAATCGCAGCACCACGGGCGAGCCCACCTGGGTTGTCAGTGACCGCGCTATCGACCCGCAGGATATCGAAATCGACACCGACCGCGTCACCCTAACTCCAGAATTTTTTCCGCTGGCGCGACAACCTCGGCTACAGAACAACGCCTGGCTGCGCGACGCCCATTACCCCAAAGATCAAACCGTGAAGTGGCGCGCCTCCAGTGAAACTCCCTGGCACTATGGCCGCGGGATTAACGGCGCTGCCGACAGCGTGGGACTGATACCCAGGGTTCAGGGCGCGCGCCTGCTGTACCACCGGCCCCAGCCGAGTACTGATATGCAGCTGAGTGTTCATCTGGACACCGAGAAGACGGCAGCCCAGGGCTTTGGCAGTCCCAATGGCCAGTACCTAGAGGTGTATATCGATTACGATGCAGCCAGCCAAAGTGGTTATGCCCTGCGTATTGAGCGCACCGACAAGTACGCTAACGCCACCGACTTCACCCTCTACCGCTATCGCCGCGGCGTGGGCCAGGCTATCAGCAAATCCGTCTCCGCCACGGCGTTTAATCCGGGCACGCGGATTGTTCTGCGTCGCACAAAGACTCAGCTAAGCGCACAGGTAAGTAGCGCCAAGGGGCAAACAGAGCAACAAAAGCGTGCGGGGCTGGCGACGGAGGTTCAACTGCAGGCCGAGGTAGGTGGCGCCTTATCGGGCGGGTTTGGCCTGCAACACACGGGCACCGTAAGCCCGGGCGGGCGCTTTGTGCTGACCGCTATGCAGATGCGGTACAGCCGCTAACGCCTGTTAAAGCAAAGGGAAAATACGGCTGGGGTTTTCCAGCTTGATGACCCGGCACTGACGAGGCTTCTCTACGCCCTGGCCAATATCGAGCGGCAAGCTGCCATCGGCGTGCATCGCCTCAAGGCCGGCCTTGAGGCGTGTAATCAGCTCGGGCTGCTGGTTTGAGACCACCGGAAAGCTCGACAGCGGATAGTAAATCAACAGCTCGGGCACCACCGCAAACTCATCCGCCGCCTGGGTGTAGTGTTCTAAGATGGACTCAGTCTCCTCCACCCCCAGCGGGATATAGTCGATATCCTCACTGCGCAACAGCGCAAAGAGTTGGGGCAGTTCATCGGCGCCAAGAATCGGCAACTCGTTGGCCTCATACACCCACATATCCGGCCAGGTAATACCTTGCCCAGCAGTATAACGACTGAGCTCGCTGCGCGATTTAATGCGGCCAAACTCCGCCAGGCGATCTTTTAACACCACCAGATTGCGATACCCTAAACGACCGCCCGCCACAGGCACGGGAATTAGGGTGATTTCTTCAGGAGGAAAGTCAGTATAAGAGGTGGGCACAATGTGTATAGTCTCACCCTGTGCAAGGTGCTGGCGCCAGCGCCCGGCGATGCTGGGGTCGCTGCTAACCTCAAGCCGGTAGCCGCCAAAATCGCTGCGGGTGCGCTCAAGCGCCTCGCGAATCACCCGCACTTCGTGTTCTGCGCGGCCGGGGGCGTTACCGCCCACCCAAAGCACATACTCGGGTACTGCGGCCGCACCTGTCTGGCCTTTTGAAGAGGCTTGAACCAGACAACAAGCCAGTAGCCCCAGCACAAGCAGTACAACTTTTTGCAGCATTCCAAATCTCCGCACAGCGGTCCTTTTTTGACTGGCGCCAATCATAGCACAGGCTATGGATTTGGCACTTAAGCCACGAACCAGTCCGCAATTGCGCAAAGTCTTACTCTATTTGGAACGCCCACTTGCGCCCCTACCGGAAAGTGAAGCGCAAGCAACTACGCGCCCCCCCTATGCTGAGCAGGCCTTAGAGGCAAAACTAACAATAAGGAGAGACACATGCGTTATACCCCCTTGTTAAATCAGCTGCGCCCACTAGCGCTGGGCTTGCTGGTGAGCACTCCCCTCGCCGCTGGCGCCGTCACCTTTCAGGCGGAAGATTACAACGCCTTTTCCGATACCACTGCGGGCAATACCGGCGGTGTTTATCGCAACGACGACGTTGATATTGAAGCCACCAGTGACACCGGCGGTGGCTACAATATTGGCTGGACCGAAGCGGGCGAATGGCTGACTTACGATAATCTCACCATCCCCGCCAGCGGTCAGTATATTGTGCGCGCCCGGGTCGCCACCGATACTGGCGCCACAATTTCGCTGGATTTAAACGGCGGCAGCATCCTCTTGGGCGAACTCGCCCTGCCCGCCACTGGCGGCTGGCAGAGCTGGCAAACCGTCGAAACCCAAGTGGCGCTGGATGCCGGTACCTACTCACTGGGCGTGTACGCTGCAACCGGTGGCTGGAACCTCAACTGGATAGAAATTATACCCACCGGCGTCAACCCCAGCCCCAGTGAGCAAACCTTTGAAGCCGAAGACTACAACGAAGCTTACGACACCACGGCGGGCAACACCGGCGGCGCTTATCGCACAGGCGATGTCGATATTGAAGCGACCAGCGATACCGGCGGCGGTTACAACATTGGCTGGACGGAAACTGGCGAGTGGCTGAGCTACACCGGCCTTGAAGTTCCAACGGCGGGTAATTACGACATCCAGGTACGCGCCGCAAGCGGTTCCGGCGGTACCCTGTCGCTGGACTTAAACGGCGGCACCACCCTACTGGGCGAGGTGAACATCCCCAACACCGGCGGTTGGCAAAACTGGCAGACACTTACCCTGAATGCCTATCTGCCTGCGGGCAACCACAGCTTAGGCGTATACGCCACCACTGGCGGCTGGAATCTCAATTGGATAAAGGCGTCTCCCGCGGGCGGAACACCTCCTACACCCAACCCTACTGTCACCTGGAGCGACGAGTTTGACAGCATTGACACCAACACCTGGAACTTTGAAACCGGTGGCGGTGGCTGGGGCAACAACGAGCTGCAGTATTACACCAATGGCAATAACGCCTATATCCAGTTCGACCCCCAGGCGGGCAGCAATGTACTAGTGATTGAAGCTCGCCAGGAACAAGGCGGCCAATGCTGGTGGGGCGGCAATTGCGGGTATACCTCTACACGCATGAACACCCGCAACAAGCACTCGTTCCAGTACGGCCGTATGGAAGCGCGAATTAAGTTGCCAAAGGCTCAGGGAATCTGGCCGGCGTTCTGGATGCTGGGAGATAACTTTAATACGCAGGGCTGGCCTCAAGGCGGCGAGCTGGACATTATGGAGCACGTGGGCACCAACAATATTACCTCCGGCGCTCTGCACGGACCCGGCTATTCCGGCAACACCCCTATTACCGGCCACTTAGACCATGCGCAACCAATCGAACAGACCTACAACGTCTACGCCGTCGAGTGGGATGCCAACGGCATTCGCTGGTTCGTTAACGACATCAACTTTTACAGTATCAGCCGCGCTCAAGTTGAACAGTATGGCCAATGGGTTTACGACCAGCCCTTCTGGTTCTTGCTCAACGTCGCCGTGGGCGGTAACTGGCCCGGCGATCCGGATCATGCCAACTACAGCACCCAGCGTATGTACGTGGACTATGTACGGGTTTACCAATAAAAAAAGCGGAGCTGTTAACTTAGCAATAAAGTAGACCGTGCTGATCTACTTTATTGTCACCCCTGAAATACTGGCGCATCTGCGTGGACGCGCTGGTATTTCAAGGGCTCGCGCGGCCCGATGGCCGGGTTAACAGTGAGCCCGCTCACTCAACCCCAAACGGTCAAAAGTTATATTTGGCCTGTAAGCCATAAGTAATTCCCCGCGCGCGATAGGCAACATCTTTCGCGGCGCCACCAAACAATTCTTTTTCGGTCGGCGCGTACTCCGAGTCATATTCCTCATCCAAACAATTCTTACACCACAGCTCCAGTTCTAAATTATCCTTAAAGACATAAGACAAACTCGCCGCCACCAGGCCGAGGTTGTCCTGCACATCCTCGTTATCAATCCACCAGTACCGATCAGCAGTGTAGCTGTAATCGAGATGCGCAATAAAACTGTCACTGTCGCCCACAGGCAGGTCATAATTTAACGCGATATTGGCAGACTGATGTGGGAAGTTTGGCATGTGCTCGCCTTCAAAATTGCGCTCGAACGCCTCGGCCGTCCCCTCGGGCAGTTTGACTGTGTTCGCCGTACGCGCCAGCAATTCAGAACGCATACGGTCGCGAATGTCGGTATCAAACTCTTTAATTTCCGACTCCATAATGCCAAGCCCCGCCGACACCATTAGATGATCGGTGGCCACCCAATCCATACTCAACTCAATGCCGTTAATTTCACTTTCGGGAATGTTATAAAGGCTCTGTACAAAAATATTGCCATCAAACTCAAACTGCTGGGCATTTTCGTAGCGCTGATAAAACGCCGCACCATTGAGCCGTAACAGATTACCAAATAAACTGCTTTTAAAACCTACCTCAAAGCTGTCCAGTGTTTCCTGATCGTAAGAGTCTGCCAGCAGCGCGCCCGAGGCATTAAAACCGCCGCTGCGAAATCCGCGTGCGGCAGTGGTATACAACGTAAGCGCCTCATTGGGCGTATACGCTAACGACACCTTGGGCTGAAAGGCGCTATAGGTTTTACCAATGGTTGAGCCCGCGCGCGCGCAATTCTCGGGGTCCGTATCGGCGTCACACTTGTTACCTACTCCCATACCCTCGGTGTCGACCGTAGGCCCATCAATACGCGTCACCTCGCGTTTGTCTTCATCGTAGCGGCCCGCCAGTGTCAGCGTTAATGTGTCGCTTAGGTCGTAGTCGGTACTGAAGAACACGGCCCAGGCACGGTTGTCCTGCTCATTTTGCGTTGCATCGATAAAACCGTTACAGGTAAAGTCCGTCACCGCGGGCCCACCGGGATACGCGGGTTCACAATCAAAAGGCGATCCGCTCGGGGTTTCCCAGGTCGAGCGCAAGGTATCGGCCCGATCGGTCAATAACCCATAAGCTCCCAACACATAGCTGAGCTTGTCGGCCGAGCCGGTTAGGCGAAACTCTTGCGAAACGGTCTGCACATCGTAGTACTGGTCAGAGCCCACAAAGTTTCCGGCCGCCCAGTCTCCCAATTGAGCGCTGAAAAAGTCACGGTCTACCTCAGAATCAAGACCGGCAATAAACTCATCGACAAACGGCTCAGTAAAGAATAAAACATTGCCGGTACGATCATGGCCACGGGTTTCACCCGCCACACCGTAGCGTTCGTTGGTATCGGTACTGTTGGTGATGGAGGTAAAAGTGGCAAAGTCAAAATCGTGCTCAAACTTTAGCGTCAGTGTGTCAATGGAGCGAACGGCGGTGGGATTGCCGTTAGAGTTTATGGGAAACTCATAAACTTCATTCGGATCGGTCTCCAGGCGATATAAGTTTCTATACCACATGGCACCCGACTCCAAGCCACTGTGGGAATACCGCAAGTCGAATCGTGTTTGATCGCTGGGCTCCCACATAATCTGAGCACGAAAATCACGGTTCTCTTCAAAATCCATGTAACTATTGCCGGGAGAAGAGCCCGCAACCGCGCGGCCATTGCGTTCGTAAACACGATTTAAATACTGATTTTCAATTGTTCCGCCAAAAGAGCGGTGATTGCCCGAAAAACGAAACAACACATCGTCGGTGATTGCGCCAGAAAGCGCGCCACGAACCTCAAACAAATCACCACTGCCGCCGCCTACCGTAAAGTTTCCGGCAAAGTCCTGGCTTGGTTTTTTGGACGTGATAATCAGCGCACCACCCAGGGCGTTGCGCCCGTACAGTGCGCCTTGCGGTCCTTTTAGAAGTTCAATCTGCTGCACATCGTACAGCGACTGCGAAACCTCCGAAGAGCTTCCAATCTGCACACCGTCCACCACAACGGCAACCGCTGGCTCGGAGTTTCTTACCGAGGACACACCGCGAACGATTAAAAAGGTAGAAGACGGACTCAGAGATTCTGTAATCGCAACATTGGGAATACGCACGGTAATATCCCGAGCGGCCTCAATATTGGCACGTTCAATAGTCGCACTGGAAAACGCGACAACCGTATCCGGAACCTGTTGCAAATTTTCTTCTTTGCGCCGGGCTGTGACCATAATCTCTTCTAGACCACTGGCCGAAACATTAGCATTTTGCTGCGCATCCACAGGGGCGCCCAGCAAACCACCCATAACACCGGCAACCGCCAAGGATAAATTTTTTTTATTCATAGCATCGCTCTCTAATACTGTTTGATCCTTCATTATTGTTAGCTGGCCGTCGTCACTGACAGAATATTCAAGAGAGGTTCCACCAAGTAAAACATCCAACGCCCCGGAGAATGTAAACTGCCCATTAACCTCGTTCGTTGTTATGTTTTTAACCGCGTCGTACGGAAACACTAAAGTCACCTGCGCCTGCTCTGCAAACGCTGTCAATGACACGTCAGCTTGCTGCATAGGAATACGAAAGGTTATGCGTTTGTTTTTATCAAAACCCCAAGCACACTGAGACATTGAGAAAACCAACAATACCGACCCTACTCCCGAAACGATGCCGCGCATCGCTCCCTTCAAAGACGAAGTTATAGCGCCTTTCCTCCATACGAATCGGATCATTATTGTGCGGTTGCAGCAGAATGCAGAGCGATGGTGTGAGCGTTTACCGTCTCGCTGTAAATTGAGAAATTATCCTGCAGGCTTTGCAGTAAGGCGGGGATATCTCCGGCGCGAAATAAGCCGGCTATTTTTACGTCTTTTAGATTTGGATCGGCAATCACAATATCGATATCGGTATAGCGACTCACCTGTGCAATGGCCGCTTCTAACCGCTCGCCGCGAAAAATAAGCTGGCCGTTGCGCCAGCCGAGCAGAGCATTAACACCTGAATCAGTTAAAGTTTCAATCGCCGCCTCATTCTCTGCGAGAATCAGTCGCTGCCCGCGCTGAATGGATTCCACCACAGCCACAGGCGCAGAGTTTTCACTGCTTTCATTGCGCCGAGACGCCTTTACCCGCCCATCGGTCACCAATAAAGAAACCGCGCCTTGATCAAGCTTTTGCACACCAAAAGCCGTACCCACCGCCTCAAGAATATTGTTATCGGAAAGCACCCTGAGTGGGCGATTGCTATCGTGGGCGACGGTGATGTGTAACTCACCGCGATACAGAAAAATATTGCGCTGATTATTGTCGTAATGGATGCTCACTTCTGAGTCGGTGTTTAGCAGTAGCTCGCTACCGTCGCTCAACACAAACTGTTTTTGCTCACCCACATCCGTGCTGAATTGCTGTGTAAACTGTGCCACTGGCGAACCCGGTGCGACCCAATCACGCCAGAAATACAAACTGCTGGTGAAGGAGAAAACCAGAAACAGTGCCACCGAGGCCGCGACACTCCAGTTAAAGCGCGTGCCCGAATCCGGGGCCATGGATTCTGCGGTGGGAAACAAGTCTGCCAAGCGGGCCAGACTGTCCAGTTGCTCCCAGGTATCGGCCGCCTCGGCCAAAGCTTTGCGGTGGCGGGGGCTTTGGCTTAACCAGAGGGACAGCTCACGCTCTTCCTGCGGGGTGAGCGTGCGCTCAATGGCCACTACCCATTGAGCAGCCTGCAGGTCGACATCCTCTTTTCGGCGCAGGCGATAAACCTTGCCCATTGATACCTCGCTTAGGTGTTTCTTTCCTTGATATATTGGCGCGAGCGATACAAGCCGCTGGCGATATGCTTCTCCACGGTGCTTTCACTGACCCCTAACTGCGCGGCTATTTCCTTTTGGCTGTAGCCATAGACTTTCTTTAACACAAAAGCGCGTCGCGCCTGTGGCGGCAACTGCCGTACCGCTTCGCAAAAAATACCAAAGGCCTCATCGCTCACCAGAGTTTCTAAGGTCGGGTCTTCGCTGCTGGTCAATTGCGCTTCAACCTCCACCGCACAGCCGTTCATACTCGAGGCCAGGCGGTACTCAGCGCGTTTGATGTGATCCAGCGCCAGATTGCGCGCCATTTTCACCACAAACGCCTGAGGGTTGCGAATGCTCTGCTGCGGGCGCAACTGGCAGACTTTTACGTAGGTTTCCTGCACAATATCTTCTACATCGTCCGGCGGTACTACCTTGCCAACGGTACGGGTAATTAACCCCAGCGCTTTAAAGTACACTTTCTCCATACTGCGTATGTAGTGCATGCCATCACCTGATGTCTGTCGTTATTATTTATGTTGTTTTCGACTTACGTCTGCACTACATCGTCCAAGCCTGTTGTCACTAGGTCCTGTTAACATCAGACGACCGGGCGGAACAAATCCGCTAAGGCTTGCGCGCAAACTCGCCGAGTGTTTTGTATATCAAGTTTTCTGGCGAGAGGTTTTCCACCTTTGCAACACTCTCAAAGTGGCAAGGCTGTGGCGCACCGATTGGTTTTTTGCGAGAACTGGCTCACACAGACCACTTTAATCAGGTGAAAGTGGGACAAAAAAGCCCCCGGTAATAGCTACCGGGGGCAAAGGAGGGAGACTACTGAGAAGTCCACTCGATCGCTTTACGCATCATTTCGATCATATTCGGATCTGAAAAGTTGGCATCAACGTGGCCAATCGCGGTGTAAAACACACGGCCGCTGCCCACGGTATTTTTAAAGATGACAGGATGATCATCCACTGGGTAGTTCGAGGTGTAGCTGCTGCGATCCAGATTACCCAGCACCTGCACATTTCCCACACCTCGTGGGCTGGACTCCCAGAAATACCATTCGTCAGCCAGGTTCCAGTCACTGCCTATATGGCTCACCAACGGATCGCTTTGCTGCTCGATTTCCACCCGGGCCATGGGAATGCCATCACCGTGATGAATAAACTCGGCACCGGCGAGCAGCACATCGGTGTACCAGTCCCAACCGTGTTCGGTGTCTGCGGCCGAGTGAGAGCCGACATAGCCGCCGCCGTTTTCGATATAGCTTCTAAACGCCGCCTTTTGACTGTCGGTAAAGATATCCCCGGTGGTGTTCATAAACACTATGGTGTCGTACTGGGCGAGACCCGCGTCGGTAAACACGGCGGCATCTTCACTGGCGGTAAAACCATAGCCGTAATCGTCGGCAATCGCTTCCACCATAGCGATACCCGCGGGGATAGACCCGTGGCGGAAACCAGAGGTTTTCGAGAACACCAACACATTGGGGCAATCGGCACCGCAATTAACCGTAAAGCTGTGGCTGCGGGGCACACTGACCGCCGCGCCGGTGCTATCGACTAAGGTAACGGCCAGGGTGTGACGCCCGGTGGGTAAAGTGCCGAGATTAATATCGGCCAACTGATTCACCGTAACTGGCGCCTGGTCGTTAAGCTGATAACGGTAGGCACCGCCATTGACAAGCC
Source organism: Gilvimarinus sp. DA14 (assembly GCF_024204685.1). Lineage (NCBI taxonomy): Bacteria > Pseudomonadati > Pseudomonadota > Gammaproteobacteria > Cellvibrionales > Cellvibrionaceae > Gilvimarinus > Gilvimarinus sp. DA14. Next base: position 3,092,212 of record NZ_CP100350.1, on the reverse strand, counting down.
AGCTGCTGTCACTGATATTGACCGACAGGGTGACGGCATCGGTTTCGGCCACACTGGCGCCATTGGCAGGGCTCAGCACATCAATCATTGCCAGTGAGGGATCGGCCGGCAAGCCAAATACCTCAACCTCAAACAGCGAGTAGCCGTAGCCTGTGGCACGCTCCGTCCCATACACCCGCAAGTAGCGACCCTGCTCACCATTCAAGGCGATATCATCAACTCCGCCATCGCTGTTGGTGTTTTCGTAAATGCTGGTCCATTCATTACCATCGGCGGACACTTCTAAACGGTAGACACGGGCGTAGGCGGCCTCCCAATCCAGGCGCACCCGGGTCAGGTAAACGCTTTGCCCCATATCCAAGGTTAAAAATTGCGGATCGGCGATTTCACTTTCCCAGCGTGAATTGTAAATACTATCAATGGTGTAACTGGCAAGATTGCCACCCACTTCTGAAGAGGCTGTGGCCTGAATGGGCGACAATTGTGCCGGGCTGGGAGTGGTAGGCGTTTCGCCGCCCGCCACATAAAAGGTGACACTTTCAGCGGCGCCGACATCGCTGCCCGTTGCACTGACTAAGGTCACATCAAACGTATGGCCGCCCGCATTTAAAACGCCGAGAGAAAAAGGCGCATCGTCATTGCGTGTAACGGCGGCGTTAGCATCCAAGGTGTAGCGATAACTACCGCCGTCCGTAAACCAGTCACTGTCGCTGACACTGACCTCGGCCGTGACCGCCTCGCCTGCAGCAAAGGTTTGCCCAGCGAGGGGGGATAGCACATCCAGCTGCGCCGTTGGTGCGACATCGCCCTGGCTGTACACGCGCATTTCCCACAGCGAATACCCATAAGCCGTGGCCCGACTGGTGCCGGTAAGGCGCACGTAACGCCCACTGGCCGACACATCAACCGTGTCCAGGCCGCCATCACCATTGCTAGTGCTGAACACTTCGCTCCAGCTGGCCGCATCGCCCGACACTTCAATGCGATAACCGGTGGCATAGGCCGCCTCCCACTCCAGCTCGACCCGGCCAAGCGGGTAGCTCGCCCCTAAGTCAATTTGCAGGTAGTGGTTTGCATCATCGTGGGCACTGCTCCAGCGTGTGCCCAAGTCGTCATCCACTGCATTGGCGGCAACAAAGTCGCCCTCCACTTCCGAGCTGGAAGCACTTTTGTTCAGCGACAGTAATTCCGCCGGGTTAGTGTTGCGCTCGTTCACAACCACATTAAGGCTCACGCTGTTGCCCACAGCTTGGGCCTCAGAGTCCGCAAGCTGCACAACGATTGTATGCGCTCCCGCGGCCAAGGCTCCCAGGTTAACCGTGCTAGCGGCACTGAACTCGGCCACCGCGCCGTCGACGCTCACCAACAGACCATTGCCATCGGCAAACCACTGGCTGGCGGAGGCACTGGCCGAAACGATGACCGCTTCGCCCTCCAGATAGCTTTGCCCGCTCACCGGAGCATTCACACTAAGACTCGGTGTGCCCGGGTTATCGCCGGGATCGCCACTGCCCGCAACACCCCATACCGCCATTTCAAACAGCGAGTAGCCCCATTCGGTGGCCCGCTCCGTGCCTGTCAGGCGCACATAGCGGAAGCTGCCAGATAAGCCATCGTGTACAACGTCGCCACCGGCGGCGTTGCCAACACTCACCAACTCAGACCAGGCGCTGCCATCGGTAGAGCCCTCTATGATGTAAGCACTGGCGTGTGCGGCCTCCCAGCTCAGCTCAATTCTATCCAGCGCATACAGCTCGCCAAGGTCGATCTGCACCCACTGCGGATCGGCAAATTCACTGCTCCAGCGGGTGGTTGCGTCCCCGTCTACCACTAATGCGCCGGCGTAGTCCGCTTCGGTGCTGGACACGGTAACCGCCTTATTTTGCGAGACCAGCTCGGGCTCAGCCGCCGTTACCGGCTCGCCGCCGTACACTTCAAACTCCCACAACGAGTAGCCCCATTCAGTGCCGCGCTGCGTGCCGGTAAGGCGCAGGTAGCGATAGTTACCAGAAAGGTTTTCCAGGGTTTCCTCGCCGCCCACACCGGCTTCCTGGCTGTACACCGGCTCCCAGTTCTGGCCGTCCAGCGAACCTTCAATAACATACGCACTGCCGTAGGCCGCCTCCCAGTTAAGAACAATGCGGTCGATGCGGTATACCTGCTGTAAATCCACGGTAAGCGATTGCGGATCGGCAAATTCGCTGGCCCAGCGGGTGGTCGGGTCACCGTCGGTGGCGTAATCAGCGGCGTATTCCGCCTCGACAGAGGTTGCCGTGGCACTGGCATTACCGCTGATTAACCCGGTAGTTGGCGGCGGTGTTGTGCCATCCAGGCTGTCAATCCACTGCTCCAACACCGCGATATATTCCGGGTGTTCTAAGGCGCGGCCAATGGGCGGCATGCGGTCGTCAGGGTTTTCGCTTTGATCGCGAATGTACAAAATGGATTGATGTGGCGCCCCCGGTGTTACCACCTCGGCGTTGTCGATTCCGTAATAATTCAGGTAGTTACGGATACCGGTGGTGGCTTCACCCACCACACGCATTTGCGCCAACGGGGTGTTATAGCGCGCGTCCCATTGCGAACCACCATTACCCGTGCCGTGGCAGTGTGCGCAGTTGGTGTCTAAATAAGATTTAACCCGCTGCTCCAAACTGGCACTGGTATCGGTAATGGCCACCATTTTGTCAAAGCTGCCTACACTTGCGTTATCAAACCCGGGACTAAACAAACCCAGATTGTTCCAGTGCACCAGCTGGTTCTCACGGCTGCCATCGGGGTAACTGAACTCACCATTTAACTGGCGGGTGGACAAGCCGAGTATTTGTGCCGAGTCTGGATTATGGCAGTCAATACACTCCGTCGGGCTAGGGTAAGCCCAGGTTTGCGTCCAGCTGCTGCCATCGTCTCGGGTGACCACAATGTCTTCCAGCACACTGGTGGTCAGCAACTCGGCATCGCTGTTATCATCACGCCATTTATAAGTAACACCGTAAACCCGGCCATTGGCCTGCATCACAATCAAACGCGTTTCCAGGCGCTTGGTCAGCCCGGCGCCGTCACCCACCAAGGGCAACTCAAAATGTTTTACTGCCACGGTACCCTGGGGGTAACCCCAATCGTCGCTCTGGTGCCACTCCACTTGGCGCTCGGCGGGCAAGGATAACCAGCGGGTTTTTAGCGCTCGGTCCGACCACAGCTTTGTGTTGGGCTCAAAGGGAATTAAATGTGCACTGGGCACCAGATTTGCGGTATCGGCAAAGGCGCCAGTTTGAGACAACAGCAAAGGCACATCGGTAAAATTCGCATCGAGCGTGCGCGGCATGTTCAGGTAGGCGTGCTCGGTCAGCTCTTCGGGTGGCTCTTCAACTTCGCCAGCGTAAACTTCAAATTCAAAAATCGAATGGCCGTAGCCGGTGCCCCGCTCTGTTCCCGTTAAGCGTACATAGCGATAGGCCTCGCTGGAATCAATAATATGCAAGCGCGTGCCACCAGAGCCCGCAAGTTCTTCCGCCAGAGGGGTCCAGCTTTGACCGTCGTTCGACCCTTCAATCACGTAACGCGAGCTGTAGGCCCCCTCCCAAACAATAGAAATGGAACCTATGGTCACAGCCTCGGCCAATTCAACCGTCAGGCTCTGTGGGTCGGATGCGTCACTTTCCCAGCGTGTGCTTGGGTCACCGTCAATGGCATAAGCGGCAAGATTACCTGCCACCTCACTGCTGGCACTGGCAACACCACCCAGCGCCACATTGGTGCCCGAGTCACGGTTGCCGACATAATCAAACCGATACAGGGCACCGCCACCGTAGGGTTCTTTGTCACAACAGCCAGAGCCCCACTGCAACACATACAGTTGATGGGTGCGCGGATCCAACTCAGCGTCAATGGCGCCTTGAAAGCCCTGGGTATTAATGGGAAAGGGTTCAGCCACCGGCGGCGATGCCGGAGAGCTCAAATCGATAGTGCTAAAACGACTGCTGTTAAAATCCCAAAAGATCAGTTTGCCATTGTAGTAAGCCGGTAATTTAAAGGGGTTATCAATACCCTCATTCAGCCGGTATACCGGCCCTGCCATGGTGGCCTGGTGGCGCACCGTCCATAAGGCACCCACCGAATTGGGCAGGTTCGTTGCGCCAGTATTATCAGAAGCGTTGTTGACAATGTTGTTGGGGTCAAACCCGGCGTACGGCTGGTTGTAGCCAATGATATAAGGCCAGCCGTAGTTGCCAGCGCTGCAGATTTCGTTGATCTCATCCAACCCGCCTGGGCCTTCAGCACTGTCGGTGGAAGCGTCTGGGCCAATATCGCCGACATAAGAGCAGTTGGTCGCCGGGTCAACACTTAAGCGGAAGGGATTGCGAAACCCCATGCCGTAAATTTCTGGGCGGCGCAGCGCGTCGCCTGCAAATAAATTACCGGGCGGAATGGTGTAACCGCCATCTGCGGTGGGCGTAATGCGCAAAATCTTGCCGCGCATATCATTGGTGTTGCCCGAGGTTCCCTGAGCCGAAGGCTGAAAGTAACCGCCCGCCGCTTTGTTATCACCGGTGGTAATCAGCAAGTTGCCCTGGGTATCAAATTGCAGTGAACCGCCCATGTGGCCATGGGCCTCATCGCCCGTTATCCACTCCAAGAGTACCGACTCAGAGCCGACATCCAGGCTGTTATCCGCATTCACCGTAAACCGCGACACGCGAGTAATGCTGCCGGGCGCCGTGTATTGAAAGTAGATATAACTGTTCTGGGTAAAGTTGGGGTCGAGCGCCACACTCAACAAGCCATCTTCAAACACGCAACGCACATTAGGCACGGTAGAGGTTTGCGCTGGGCTGCCCGAATCTAAATTCCAGGCGTACACACCACCGCACTTACTGGCAATAAATACGCGCCCGTCGGCCGATATTTCAAACTCCATTGGCAAATCCAGCCCTTCGGCCACAACTTCGCGCTGGAAGTCCGCCTCATCCGGCGCCGACTGTGCGTAGGCAGCACTACTGCCCCAAAGCATTGAGGTGCCGAGCATGGCGCCAAGGCCAATTGCACGACAACGTGAAAACAGAAATGTTTGAGAGTCCATTGGCGTTCTCCGATTGCTGGCTACGTGCCACCAATCTAAGAGGTGAAGCAGCCGTTATTATTTGGATATCGGAAACTAGGACGAGCAACGGGCATTTATCCTCCACCTAAGCGACGCACAGTGCGGCGTTTATGCGCAGACAAAGGAGCATTGCGGGCACCACTGTGGGCCGAGTACTAGGGCCTGTTTCAGAACTTGAAAAAATAAACGCACAAAAAAGCCGGCGCACAGCACCGGCAGAGGGTGAGAGTAAAAAGCAGGCCTAGAATGCGCTAGCGGGCAAGCTCAAACAGAAAGCGATTTTGCACGCCGTGTACTTCCTGGGCGACGCCGTTTTCAATACGCGGCTTATATTTAAAGCCTTCGGCCGCGCGAATGGCGGCACGATTAAAAACGCTGGTGGGCGATCCATCCAGGGTTTGCGCACTCAGCACGACGACATCACGCGTTGCCCCGGTTGCGGTGACGGTAAAAGACACAACCACTTCGCCTTCAATACTCCGGCTCAGCGCGGTACGCGGATATTGCGGTGCGACTTTAACAATGGGCAAGTAATCACCGGGCTGCGCGAAGTTTATGCTCAGCGAATCATTCGCCGGCGACGGATCGCGAAACACGGTGATATTGGGGCCTTGAGTATCCACCTGCACCGGGTCTTCAATGGCGGGCGAGGCAGGCGGGACAGGCGGTTCTTCAGGGCGGGTGGGCGCCGAGTCGTAAACCACCTCGACTTTCAACTCGGGCATAACGACATTGCCAATATTGACCGGTTTAGCGGGTTCAATGTAGGTGTAGTTGGTTTGAATCAGGGTTGCCATCAGCAGCAAAAGTGCTGCGGTACAGATTAACCCCATGGGAATTGCGGTAAAGCGCATAGCCGTTGCAGTGCTCATAATCCATTACCTTTGTTGAGGCTCACTCAAACCATAGGCAAGCAACGCTTGGCACGCAAAGTTTGTTTTGTGCTAATAAATTTTCAGGCAACGTCTAACGGTTATTTACGCTCGGGCTAGCCGATTCACTTCGCTGCGAATTTGCAACTCAAACCATTCATATCGGCTGGGCTTGCGAAACTCCCGGCGCTTAATGAGATAAAGAGGCTCGACCACCGCCTTAGGCAACGGCACCGACGTAATTTTCTTGATGTGTGGGGAGCTGTCGATCGTCGCTTGCGGCAAGACGGTAAAGCCAAGGCCTTGGGCAACCGGGGTCAGGATTTGATTAATCTGATTCACATAGCTTCGCTTAGACAACGCCTGCAAACCGGTAAATTGCTTACCATAGGCCAACGCTAAAACCTGATTCATATAAGAGGCCGCATCCGGGTGGTCAATAAAACCCAGTTGCTGCAATGCCGCCCAGTCAGGTAAACCTTTGTGCTTGACCGCGAAGGTTTTCGGCACTACTAAGCATAAATTCTGATGCCCTATCGCCGTGTACTCCAACTCCCCCTTGGGCTTTGCAATACTCACCACCGCCACATCTAACTCACCTTTATCGACCATATTGATTAAGCGCTCATTGGGCGCCGCCTCAAGGCTGACCATCAGCTCGCGGTGGTCACATTGGCGCTGCAAAAAAACCGGGTAAAGCAACAGCGCCAAACTGCCCGAGCAACCGATGCGACACTCGCCCTGATACGGGCTGTCATCCGCCAGGGTCTGTAACAAGTGCTGCTCTTGCTGGAACACCCGCACAGCGTAATCGGCCAGCCGCCGCCCCGGCTCTGTCAGCTCAAAGCGTTTTCCCTCGCGGGCCAGCAAACTTACACCTAGCGATTGTTCAAGCTTCGCAATGTGCTGGCTCACGCCCGGCTGCGTCATGTGCAGTTTTTGCGCGGTTTGAGTAAAGGTGCCCTCTTCCACAAGGGTAATAAAGGTATGCAGCCAACGGTAATTCATTCATCACAACCATTACATAAAATTATGGAAATTATCATAAACCATAATTTTACGTTTAGCTGTGTTTTTACTACTCTGAATACCTACCCACACAGGAGGACCGTTATGCAAACCACCCCTTATCCGCGCACCTTTTCTCACATTGGTATTTCGGTGCCAGACCTTAACGCGGCCGTAGACTTCTACACCCAGGTACTCGGCTGGTATTTGATCATGCCACCCACCACCATTGAGGAAGATGACAGCCCCGTAGGCGTCATGTGTACCGATGTGTTTGGCGCTGGCTGGAAGAAATTTGATATAGCCCACTTATCCACGGGCGACAGAATTGGTGTCGAGCTGTTTCAATTTAACAACCAGCAAAACCCGGAAGATAATTTCGAATACTGGAAAACAGGCGTGTTTCACTTCTGTGTGCAAGACCCAAATCTTGAAGAACTCGCCGAGAAAATCGAGCAAGCGGGCGGCAAGCGCCGAATGAAAGAACCCAGATACTATTATCCGGGCGAAAAACCCTACCGCATGATTTATATGGAAGATCCGTTTGGAAATATTTTAGAAATCTACAGCCACAGCTACGAGTTAACCTACGCCAGCGGTGCGTATCAATAGCGTGAAAAAAGGCAATGCCCACACACGCAGGGCATTGCCTTTACGTCAGTGGCGCAGCAGTGCGTCCAGCTCGTCCACCACCTCGGCCCAATCGGCATCATCACTAATCGCCTGCTGCAAAAAACGCTGCTGACTCTCGCTCCAGAACGGGGCCTCGGCCAGTTTAATCTCGGCGGCCAGCGGCCGATGGCGGCCAATAAAATCCTCAACATCTTCGGCCTCGCTGGGCAAGCCCAACTGATCGAACAACGCGCTTAGGGAATGTACGGGCGGTTCCATAATACAACTCCTTCAAAATATTGAGATTACTCCTGAACCAGTAAAATTAACAGCCGAGCGTTACTACTAATGTAAACCTATTGTTGACAATAGCCAGCGAATATTGGGAAAGAGTCAATGTTTGAAGGTGAAATTTACTGAACTGGTGGGTCTGATGGGTATTTTTATCCGCCGTCCAGCGCCTTAACTAACTTGGGACGCTGAACACTATGACAGGAAGGTGAGGCAGAAAATGTGGCAAACCGACATATTGAACCAACCGCCCTACCCGGCTAGATGACACCCGAAATCGCTAGGCTAAGGCTTGGGGCTGAACATTTGTTCTTACCGGATTATTTACGAATTTAGGAGTGAACCGTGTTATGTGATCGCTGTAATCCACAAACGACGAAATTCTTCGCCGGAGATCTGCCGTTACTACAACTAAAAAACCCCAGAGGCCTCCGCCGAGGCTTTGGAAATTAAAGCGAGAAGGAATTCAAATGTAAGTTCGACTTAGATGGATCGCTTACCCAGCTCTCACTCCTTCTTTTGCAAAACTTTAACCAAGCGACGATGCCAGCATTAACCCTAAAGCGAAGATAAAGCATACAGCACGAAGAAAATCATCTTTGCCCGGCTCCATGTTGGGACCTGTTAAAGGTGGCGGCATTGTAATGTTAAATATCCAGCAACACACATAGTAGCTAGAACCCGCGTACAAAAAAAATCCGCCCCCCCAATCTACAACACTCTCTTTAGTCGAAAAAAAAACGCCAGACAAGACGAACCAGACAATAGCTATAAGAATAAAACAAATATATCGCTTCTTAATCTTCATTGTTGTTTTTGTAAAAGGTTTCTCATCGAAAAAAGAGAGCGCCGCTTGCAGTGAACCCCGGCGCCGGCGAGTAGAACCGAGCCTTATAGTGCCATAACCCCAGCATCTCAAGCCACTTCTGTGCGGAACAACCAAAGCACGCAAGCGGTATTTTTTTGGTTCGCCACGCGCTGTGACGCGCGGCAACATTAGATTTGATTAAAACGTTCCCCGCTGCATAAACGGCACCTGCGCATAAAAGGCTCGCTCTGCGCCGCGCGGATCATTCTCCAGGTGTGACGGCACATCGAAAACCATGGTTTGGCGCTTATCCAGGCCATAGGGTTTCCACTCTGGCTCACCTTCGCCATTGGGGCTGCCGGTTTTGGCAAAGGCTAGCAGCGCGTCGCTCATGGTGCGCGCCATTTTCTGCGCGCTTTCGCTGTCGCCGGTGCGCGACCCCGGCTGATGAATATTGTTAAACACCAGAGGAATATCCAGGGTATGAAAGGCGCCGTATTTACCGCCGTCTAATGGCGAGCCCCAGTCCAGTTGATAGGCCCAGGTGTTGTTACCCTGGGCGGCGCGGGCTTCTAGTTCTTCGACCGCACCGCGCCAGGACCGTCCGGCCGTGGTGGCAGCAAAGAAAACCTGAGTGGGTGTGTAATTAGGGTATTGCTGACGGTAGAAATCAATCACTGCGCGCGGTTCGATATCTACATATTGCTGGCGACGGATTTTATCCGGCAAGTCTTCCCACTTAAGATTAAAGTTTTCATCCTTGGCGAGAAACGCGCGGGTTTCATCGCGAGTGTTGCCAATCACCATGGGAATGGCCGCCGACTGCGCGGGTGCATCGGGCCAAAAGGGATGACGCGGTAACACACCGGAGTCCATAACCGGACAAAAATGCAATGACTTGTCCTCAATGCGCGAAAAGTCCTTGGCCTTGGTTGCTTCCAGCACTTCATCTATGGGCGCTTTAAGCAAGGCACTGAGTTGCGTTTTACGACTGGCGCCGGGCTTTAGGGTATCTAAAAAGCGTTGGGCGCGCTGAGTCGCGGCGCGCGGGCCGGCGGCAGTGACTTGCTGTCCGCTCATAGTCCAGGCGCGGTGAAATAAGCCTTGCGCGGCAGGCATGGCCATCATGGTGGCAATTTTGGCGCCGCCTCCGGATTGGCCGAACACGGTGACGTTGTTGGGGTCGCCGCCCAGCGCCTCGGCGTGCTCTTGTACCCACTGCAATGCGGCGATTAAATCCAGCTGCCCCACATTGCCCGAGTGCGCATACGCAGGCCCAGCCAGATTAGCCAGGTACAAATAGCCAAACGCGTTTAAACGGTGATTGACGGTAATGACCACCACATCGCCTTGATGACAGAGGCTAGAGCCGTCATATAAGGGATCACTGCCCGAGCCATTGGCATAGCCGCCGCCGTGAATATAAAACAAGACCGGACGTTTGCCACCATCGTTTAAACCTGGCGTCCAGCAGTTTAAAAACAGACAGTCTTCACTACTGCTGTCATCTCGCCCCTGGGGGGCGGAGGCACCATAGCTTGTGGCATCGCGCACGCCTTGCCACGACGCCTCTTTTACCGGTGGCTGAAAGCGACGCTGGGCGGTGTCGCCGCCATAGGGAATACCCTTAAAAATATGTAAGCCGTTGTGCTTTTCCCCCCTTACCCGGCCGCTGCGAGTTTGTAATTCTGCGCCCGCCGTGGCAAAGGCACTTGCAGCCAAAGGCGCTGAGGCGGCCACCAAAGCGCCCGTTTTTAAAAATTGACGGCGTGTATTATTAATCAATTCGCTCATTTTTATTCCCCCAGACCACCCACTTTATTCAGACGAAAATAGTCGATATCCGCGTAAGCCTGTGCATCGTTAGCACGGCTAAAAAAGCCGATCTTAGCGCCGACCCAGCGTCCTTTCTTCGCCTGAAAGTGTTCCCCAATAGAGCGGAAGCGGCCGGTGAGGTCATCGCGAAAGCTGAATACTGCGGTCGCCCCCGGCTGCACAATCACCCGCAGCTCGAGGGTATCGGAATTAACCTTAAAGGATTCAGTCTCATCTTCCTCACAACCTTTGCGCGCATCCATACACTGCACATAAGCCACGCGCACCTGGCCTTGATCATCCCGGCGCAAGCCTACCCAAGCGTAGTCTTCGCCGAATAGCAGCAAGCCTGCGTCCCGAGCATTCTCCGACAGGGTAATTTTGCCGCGCGCCTCAAAGATTTCGGCGGGAAGTTTTTGCATCAGAAGCGCCGGCTCCATCCACAGGTTATCTCCCTTGCGAGCCGGCTGGGCGAACAACCGCAGAAAGCCCGGCTTCTCCCTCAGCGAGTAAAAGCGCTGTTGTTTATTGGCGTTAAAGTGCCACACCAAGTTTAACGATTGCTCGGTAAACTCATCGCCGGGATCAATGCTAAAGCCCTCCGCCACAGCGGGCAGAGGCATGGGGCCACCGGTAACCGGCTGTCCCACACCGTCGCCGTCCGGGTCTTCACCGATGATGGGCCAACCGTCTTTCCAGGCAACAGGTTGTAAATGCGGTATACGGCCATAGGCTTTTTTGGACTGAAAATGGATAAACCAATCGCGACCGTCGGGGGCGGTAATCAAGCTGCCCTGGTGGGGACCATTGACAAGCGTATTGCCCTGCTCCATGACGATGCGGTGCTCGTAGGGGCCGGCGATATCGCGTGCGCGAAAAACGGTTTGCCACCCCATGTCCACGCCTCCGGCGGGGGCAAAAATATAGTAGTAGCCATTGCGCTTATAAAACTTGGGGCCTTCGAGCGTGCGAAAACGCTCAAGCTTATTGGCATCCACAATGGTGGTGTGCTCTGGCGAAACCCAGCTGGTATCGGGCGCCATCTCGCGCAAGGTAAGTATGTTGTTAATTCCTGCGCGGCTTTTTGCCCAGGCGTGAATCAAATAGGCTTTGCCGTCATCGTCCCACACGGGTGTGGGATCAATCAGGCCCTCGCCTGCAAGAATTAATTCGGGCTCGCTCCACTGGCCGGCCGGCTCACTGGTGCGAGTCACGTAAATACCATAATCGGGGTCGGGGTAGAAAATCCAATACTCATTATTGTGGTAGCGAATATTGGGCGCCCAAACGCCATTGCCATGTTGAGGCGTAGCGAATACATCGGCCGGCACTTGGGTAGGCAGAGCGTGATTAATCAACTTCCAGTGCACCAGATCTTTAGAGTGCAAAACGGGCAGACCGGGCGACGCGTTAAAACTGGACGCCGTCATATAAAAATTGCCGTTTACAGCCACCACATCCGGGTCGGAGTAATCGGCGTGAATAATAGGGTTTTGATAGGTTTTATCCGCAACCGATTTGCTAGGTTGCGCAGATTCGGGAGAGGTTTGACAGCCGGCCATACCGATAAGCGCCAGCATCCAAAGTGTTCTCATATCCACCTCAGGCTTGTGGTCTGTCAATAAAAAAGCAGCCGAACACAGCAAGCTGGTTCGGCTGAAGAGTTCAGGACGGATGACAAGAAGTGCTCACAACCAACCATCGTCCTGGGGATGGGTTTTACATGGTGTATTTAACACCGAAGGTGAATACGCGACCGGTGTGGTCCCACTCATAACGACGCTTGTTCTCAAGGTCGGTAAAGCGGTCTTGATAATTGTCGGTCAAATTCAGACCTTCAAGTTTCAAGTCCAGATTTTCGGTCAGGGCATACCCGGCTGAGAAGTCTACGTTCATGGTGCCCTCGTAACCTTCGAACTGGTTACCATTACCACTGGTGCTGGTCAGGTAATCATCGCGATAGGCCGCCGAGATACGAGCGTTGAACTTATCATCTTCGTAGTAGAGCGTAGCGTTGTAAGAGTTTTCTGATAGCCCAAACAAGCGCTCGGTAATAATCTCATCACCAAAGGTGTAATCCACATCAGAGGTTACGTAGGTGTAGTTGGCAATAACACCGAAGTTGTCCAAAAGAGTATCTTCGCCACCAAATACCGACAGCGGCGATTGATAAGCCACTTCGAAACCTTCTACTTCACCGCCAGGGCCATTATCGATAGATGAAATGGTCCAAGGCTGCCCTTCTGGGTTCTGGCCTGCTGGCGAGGTTGGGTTCAGCAGAGACAATGGCAAACCAGTAGAGGCGTAGGTGCCTTCGCTTTCAGAACCGATGGGACGCGACTCGATGTCTTTATAGAACAGCGCCAAAGACACCACAGCTTCGTCCGCAAAATACCACTCTAACGAGGTATCGAATGAATCGGCACGGGTTGGATCCAGGTAGGGGTTTTTGTAAGACACCTTGTAGTTAAAGGTATCTACGCTACCACCGGGTGACAAATTACCCAGGCCCGGACGAGTCATTACCTGCGCCGCAGCAAAACGCCACACTAGATCGTCCGTCACCCAAAGTGCGGTATTCAAAGAAGGCAGAATATCGTCGTACGGATCGCGATCGACAGTTACCCAAGAACCGGAGTTATAACCGGAAGACGTTTGGTCGGTTTCGGCGTAACGAACACCAACGTTAAAGTTGAAGCCCATGCCGGCGATTTCAGTGGTACCGTTCAATTGTACAAAGGCGGCAAGATCTTCCTCTTCAACCGAGTTGACACTACCCTGATCTTGACTGGCGGGCTGATTAAACAAATCAATTTCGTTTATCCAACCGTCCAGGCTCGGAATCACCCACGAAGTCGTGCTACCAGCGCCCACATCGTCGTCAAAGGTGTAAACCTCTGACAGCTCAGCAGTGCCAGGAATACCGTACAAATCAGCCGTGCCGTCACCGTCGGTGTCACAATTGAAGTCGATAGATTCGTTACCGCAAACGGTTGAGTCGCGGCGATAACCATCAGTATCAAAGGTAAATTTCTTATAGCTGGCACCAAACTCCAGACTGAACACATCGTTCAAGCGCCAATCAAAGTCGACACTGACATTGTCAAAACCATGCGTGGTATCCGTAGGCCGATCACGAAACTCCGACATCTGGAAGTTAGTAGCATCGGTCACATCCGGGCCGTTAAAGGCCAGCACGGGATCTTTATCGTTGGTGTAATCGTACATATAACCGTTGTAATCACGGTCATCGTACATAAAGGTAATTTCGTAAGGGAAGTTCAGCTTGGATTCGGATGTACCTAAAAGCAAATGGCCACTAAAGTTATCGGTAAAGTCGTGCTCTATATCAACACCAATTTGATTAAACTTGGTGGTCCAGGCTTTTTCAAAATTTTCATTGCGAACCCAGGCGTTGTTGACCTCCATCATGTTCAGGTTGTTGGTGCTTGGATCATAGCTGTAATCCACAACATCCATGCCACCTTCATTACCCCGAAACAATACTTCGCCCCACTTTTCGCCGCGCGACGCATCAAGCTCGGAATAAAGTGCATCAATGCTTACCTTGGTGGCATCCGTAGGGCGGAACTGTAAGCTACCGGTTAAACCCAAGCGCTCGCGCTTAACTTCAATTTGACCGTAGCGAGGAATACGCGGATGGAAAGCTCCAGCCACTTCAGCACAACCTGCGTCACCCGGGTTCGCAGAGCAGTCCACCCCCATAACTGAAGCGAAACCAGCTCGCTGCCAGCGAACGGTATTCTGACCCATTTCTTTGGTAGTGGTATCCGAGTAGGCAGCCGAGAAAGATGCACCCCACACGCCTTCAGGGTCGTGGTACGCAAACAAGCCCGACACGCGCGGACCAACATCTTCGGTCAAATCGTTGTACTGACCTTCAACATTGGCCGCAAAAGTAGCACCCTCTTCGTAATTAAATGGACGGCCAGTGTTCAAATCCACTACAGCGCCCAACGAGCCCTCATCGATATTCGCCTGTGCGGTTTTTCGTACCTCAATGGAGTTGAAAAGCTCAGAGGCAAACACATTAAAGTCAAAACTACGACCGCGGTTGGGGCCACCCTCACCGCCAGTAGCGGCAATGGCTTCTAAGCCGTTAATACGTACGCGGGTAAATTCACCGGATAAACCGCGCACCGAAATCTCACGGCCTTCACCGGAGTCGCGAGTGATGGTTACACCGGGAATACGCTGCAACGACTCTGCGAGGTTTTGATCCGGAAAGTCGGCAATGTCTTCGGCCATAATGGCATCTACCGAGCCGACGGCATCGCGCTTAACATCCAGCGCCCGCTCCAAACTTTGGCGAAAGCCAGTCACCACAACTTCTTCTAAAGCAAACTCTTCGGCGTCACCTTCTTGGGCGAATGTCTGACCAGAAAGCGCCAGAGTCATGGCAAGTACGGATGAGCTGGTGAGCAACGGGTTGGTTAGTTTTCTGCGAGTAAACATAAGCACTCCTTCGTATTTATTATGTAATGCACGGATAGTGTAGTTGACGAGCTGGCCGTTCTTGGGGCTGAGCAGCCTCACTTACCCAAACAACCGGCCTGTCCAATTATTGCTTTTACAGACCACTAAAGCTTTCATTAACGATCTATTGGCCCGACCAATCTAGTGTATTTATATACTATATACAAAGTATTTTTTTGCTATTTAGAAAGTTAGTTTTGAACACTTTTCAGTATATCGGACTGACCAATTTTTAGACGCAACTTCTCCGTGGGGCAGCAGCTGCCACCCCGGATTTCACACCTGCTTTATTCGAGCGCTTTGTAGGTAAAGTTGCGGAAAATAACCGGGCCATCGCCGGCGGCGTAAAGCGCCGGGCGCAAGCTCATAAATCCGTAGGCGACATTGTGGTGGTAACCCGATACTTCCATCTGGGTCGGATACTTTTGCCATGTAACGCCACCGTCCACACTGTAGCGAACGGTAAGAATGTGCCTGTCGTTGGTAACCCGCAACCGCACCTTATTACCTTCGGGTTTTTGCGCATAACGCTGGTCCATGCCGTAGCGATGCAGCAAAAACTTGTCTTCCAGCACACCAACACCCGCGTAGAGCTTGTCGTTGTAGAACAACAAGGCGCCGCCAATAGCTCCGGGAGTTAGCTCTATATCAACTTCAAACTGGTAGGCCTGGTCGCCTGCGACAAAACTCATCGGCGAGGAATTAGAGGGGGAATCACCCTTAGGGTCCAATTTCAGGTAAGGGCCCTGGTCATCCACGCCATAGTGCAAGCGATCCTGCTCAGTTACATCGCCCTTAAAAAAGCTCCACTGAATACCAAATTTGTTTTTGCTGAAATCGTCAGACAATGGCATGCCGTGCTGAATACCGCCTACTCCGCCCTCGGGCTTAGGGATGGGCTTACCCACATCGTAGCCGGCCGACACATACCAGCCGTCATCCAGCCACTTGATAGGCTCGAGCAGGCTCTGCCGCCCCAGGGTGTAAAAGCCATTTTCGTAGCCGTGGTACATCATGTACCAATCGCCTTCGGTGGGCCCTTCCACCACGGTGGCATGGCCTCGCGACCACCACTTTTCAGCAGCCGACTCGGTGCGAATGATTGGGTTGTATGGAGAATTCTCCCAGGGGCCGTGAATGCTTTTGGAGCGTGCAGCGATGACCATATGGCCCGTTGGAGGACCGGCGGTGCCGCCGACGGCGGTAGTCATATAAAAGTAGTCACCGCGCTTCATCATCTTGGGGCCTTCCTGGGCATAGCTTTCCACATCCCACTCTTCGGGATATTGCCAACCGTCGTAAACGTGCTTCATTTCGCCGACATAACTCAAGCCATCGTCAGACAACTGTACGTAATCACCGTGAGAGAAAAACAAATAACGCTTGCCGTCCTCGCCCACAATGTGGCCCGGGTCAATGCGATCCGGATACTCTTCGTTCGGGTCTAAATCCACCGGGTCGGACCAGGGGCCCTCAATATGGTCAGCCCAAACAACATAGTTAGAATTGTGACCGGGGTACTTCGCGGGCAGATAAACATAGTAGCGACCTTCGTGCTTGGTTAGCTCCGGCGCCCAGATGCTGCCCACGTATTTCTCCAGCGCCGGGCCCACGGGCTCCCAGTTGATCATGTCGGTGGAGTGCCAAATAGTCAGTGCGGGATAAGACTCAAAAGTAGAGAAGACCATATAATAGTCCTCGCCATCTTTTAGAATACTGGGGTCGGGATGATCACCCGCCATGATCGGGTTGAGGTAAGTACCATCTCCCAAATCCGCCTGTCTCTGCCCCTCGTAAGTAGTGGCCCATTGCTGGCAGCTGGGAATAAACGAATTGCCCAGGCTATCCGAACACTCGCGCTCAACTTGTGCAGAAGAGTGCTCCGCACTCTGGCAAGCGGATAAAAGTGCCGCCGCACTCAATGCTGCCATTAGCTTAGTTATTGTTTTCATACGTCACCTGTTACGTATTACGTTTACATATTTCTTGCCACTAAAGTCAGCGTCGATACATGCCGCCTGATGGTGGCGTGATCGGTCATAAGCCCTTGCATTTCAGCAAATGCCAAGTCAATCATTTGCGGGCAATCCTGACGCATTGAGCAGACAGGGTTGGGCAGAAAGTCCAGCATGGTATTGTCATCAAAGGTGGCCAAAACCTGGTCGCAGCTATAGCCGCGCCCCTCGGCGCGCAACGCATCAAGAGCACCTTCAAACACAGGAATAGAAGAGGTAACCAACACTGACGGCAGATCGTGACCGGTGCGCAAAAAATCCTGTACCGCAGACTTACCGTCGCTAAAACCGTTGCGCGGCGCTGTTTGTATTTGCAGGTTTTTACGCCCTAAGCCGGCCTCTTTAACTGCGCGCTTTATTCCCTGAGTGCGCGCATCAATAGACGGCATATAAGGGTTACCCGCTAACAGTAAAATCGAGGGGGCGCGCTGCGTAGCAAAACAAAATTCCAACAGCTTACTGCCCAGCTCATATCCCGCCCGTTCATTGTCGGATACCACTACGGGGTACTCAGACATACCAAAGTCGCGATCCAGCAACACCAAACGGTTATCAAAATATCTCGCCGCTGTTGCGGCAAGCTTGGCATTGGCAGGCACCATAAAAACGCCGTCTACGTTGCGCTGTTGAAAATTATCAATCAGCGCCTGCTGGTTCTCTTCGCTGTCGTCACAGCAGGCCACCATGAGCTGCAACCCTGCCTGGCGGCAGCGCCGCTCTAAAAGCTCGGCAAGGTACGCAAAATAATGGTTAGAAAGGCGCGGAATTATCAGCGCCAGCGTATCGGTACGCTTTAAACGCAGGCTGCGGGCGCTGTGATTGATTTGGTAACCATGCTCGTCAATATACTCACGCACCCGGCTTTCGGTGGCACGGCTGATACGATACTGGCGCGCCTTACCTAACAGCACCAGGCGAATGGTGGTTACCGACAACCCCATGTGGGCTGCTATGTCATCAACGGTTTGGGCCATACTGCTACCAATTATTTTTATGTGTCAGGTTTTACACGCCCTTGCATGACCGCAAGGACGACCAAAAATGGCTTTTGGCTTTACCACTTTTTACGGAATATATAGTACATAATTTGCTAACGCGAGTTAGCAATGGCAGGAATTTGCAGAAATTGGCGGATAATGCTCCAAATTGAAAAACTTTACACTTTAGGTAGGAAGAAAAAGGTTAACAACTTGCCAACGAACAGGAAGCCAGAACTGACTCCCCGTATCGTACGCCTAAGCGTCGGCACTAAAAGGTAAGCAGACAAGATAAAGGCGGGCAGCAAGCTGCCCGATTAGAAACTCAGCTCGCTTTTGAAACGAGCGATAAACTCACGCAGGGAGTTTTGCTCCGCAGCGGACAGCGTACGCCTTTGTGCGTGGGGCTGTGCCCCAGGACCACCGGAGTTTAACTCGTAAAAACGTGACTCGGCGGGTGTAAACACGCGGCTTTTGGTTCCGTCGCGAGCAGTGCCGTTCATACTCGCCCAGCCTTCCTTGCGAATGTGGGCATCCATCCAAGTATCAAGATAAACGGCAGAGCCAATCGCATCCGGATCGGCATAGCGGCCATCGGCAAACGTCGTGGTCGGATGCCAGGGGCGACCTAAAGAGACGCTGTTATCCGGCACGCCGTCCTCCCGCGTTAACCGCGAGTTAATAAAGACCAGACCATAAGGCTGACTAATATTGGTAGACGGCGCGGAGATATGCCCTTGGATATCTCCCGACTTAAAGGCCTTGCCACGTTTGCGCGATATAATCTCGCATTGATCAAACACAGCCAGACCATCACCAAAAATAAAATCGACATTGCCGCTGATTTGGCTGTTATAAAAATAGCTGCGCCCGCCATCGGCAAAAACCGTGTCTTGATAACCGTCAATCACGCTGTCGGTAACAACTGTCAGATCGCTGTCTATATCCAGCAATAAGGCCGCCGCTTGCGCATGACGAACTCGTGAAGGGTCTTCTTTATCCAGCGCGTCGTTGGCTAAAAAATCAAAACTGTTTTCGATATGCAGGTTGTGCAAACGCACGCCCACAGCGTTGATAGTCACCGTGGCCGAGCCCGGCGTACCCCAGTCATCGCGATGATACACGCCGGCCATTCCGGCGTAGGCATCAAAGAAAATACGCGGAGGTTTTTCCCCAAGGCCGGCAAGCGTTACCTGGTCGCGATTGATAGTGAGCTTTTCGTAGTAGTCGCCCGGAGCTACGGCAATTTGGCTATGGCCAGCCTGTAGCGCACCGGCGATAGAGCCATAACGGGGCAAGCCACTGAACTTGTCGGCGCTCTCGCTGCCCGGCGGGGCAACCAGAGCATCGAAGCGACTTTCACCTCGCGCCTGATGCACGCCGAGCATCACAAAAGCAACAAGCACTACAAATTGTGCTATGCGCGCCGCACCGGTACTTTTAATAAAGGACTTCATTGCTGAGCCGCTTTCACCGCCGCCAAAACGCCCTGCTCGCTGATGCGTGCCAGCCAATCGGCAGTCGCAGCGTGAACCTTTTCACTCGCCGCGACAGCTTGCGGGAACACAGCTTTAACGCCTAGCACCGCCGTGACAATTGCAGCCGCGTCACCGCGATTGGCGTCTACCAGCGATTTAAGCTCAGCGGCCAGCGGGTCTTGCACATCAATCGGCTGACCGCGCTCATCCACACCAGAGACATAGCGAATCCAGGCCGCCAGCGCCAGGCACAGGTAATCAATATTGCCTTCGCCATCAAGCTGCGCCGCCAGGGTTTGCAACCAGCGCTGAGGGATTTTTTGCGAACCGTCCATGGCGATTTGCCAGGTGCGGTGTTTCAAGCCCGGGTTGGCAAAACGCTCGCGCAGCTGCACCTTGTACTCTTCCATATCAAAGCCGGTGGGCACCTGAACGGTTTGCCCCACTTCACGGTCCATAAATTCCTGACATAACCTTGCCAGCACCGGCTCACGCATAACTTCACTAACGTAGTCAAAACCGGCGAGGTAACCCGTGTAGGCCAGCAGCGAATGACTGCCATTTAGCAGACGCAGCTTCATAATTTCGTAAGCGTGCACTTCATCCACCAGCAGCGCACCGGCGTCTTCCCAAGCGGGGCGGTCAGAGCAGAAATTATCTTCGATCACCCACTGACTGAAAGGCTCGGCCAGCACCATGCCTTCATCGCGCAGGCCAAGTTTGCCTTCAAGCTCGCCGCGATCGGCATCGGTAGTGGCGGGCACAATGCGATCGATCATGGTGCAAGGGAAAGTGGTATTCGCGCGAATCCAGGCCGCCAACTCGGTGTCGAATTTATCGGCGTATTGCAATACAACCTTTTCCAACACTTCACCGTTGTTGGGAAGATTATCGCAACTTAAAACGGTAAAACTTGTTCCGCCGGCTTTGCGACGCGCATTTAATGCACCGACGATATAACCAATGGCAGACTTGGGCGCTTCTGGGTTTTCCAGGTCATGCACAATGTCCGGATGACTTTCGTTTAAGTTTCCAGTGGCCGGGTCGTGACAGTAGCCTTTTTCGGTGACGGTTAACGAAACGATTTTGATTTCGGGCTTGCTCATAACCTCAAGCAAAGCTGCGGGCGACTCTGGCCCCACCAGAACGTCTTTTACCGCACCGATAACCTGAAATTTTTCACCTTCCGGGCCCCGCTCAACGACGGTGTACAAGCCATCTTGCTCGGCCAGTTGGTTTTTAACCGTGGGCGAACGCAAGCTGGCACCGATGATTTGCCAGTTTTGCGCACCTTTGTTTAACAGCGCTTCGGTGTACCAGGCCTGGTGAGCACGGTGAAAGGCACCGATGCCCAAATGAACGATGCCCGCCTGCTGGGCGTCGCGATCATAGTTGGGCAGGCTGGCCACATTGGCCAGCGCGCCCAGGTTATTTTTATTTAAACGTTGCATGAATAGTCTTCCACTCAGTCGAGTTTGTAGGCTTGCTTCACAAGGCGATAGGTCAGGTCGATAGCAACTTCTTGCGCTTCATCTTCTGGCAGACGATGCTCGGCCACCAGGCGCGCCAAGAAATTACAATCCATACGACGAGCCACGTCGTGACGTGCCGGAATTGATAAGAACGCCCGCGTGTCATCGTTGAAACCAACGGTGTTGTAGAAACCACCCGTCTCGGTCACTTGCTCGCGGAAACGGCGCAT
The DNA here is from genome assembly GCF_024204685.1 of Gilvimarinus sp. DA14. Lineage (NCBI taxonomy): Bacteria > Pseudomonadati > Pseudomonadota > Gammaproteobacteria > Cellvibrionales > Cellvibrionaceae > Gilvimarinus > Gilvimarinus sp. DA14. The sequence continues at coordinate 3,071,036 of NZ_CP100350.1, read as the reverse complement.
GCCTTCGGGGCTGTCGTGGAACCACCAGCTGGGGCCAAGTTTCAGCACGGGGTAATGTCCGGCCAGCGGGGCCAATTCGCGCGAGTACACGGTTTCGTCCAAAGTAAACAAAATAATCGATAAGCGATTGTCGTTACCGTATTTGTCCAGCAGTGGTTTTAACGCGTTAACGTATTCGGTTTGCGACGGAATATCCGCACCCTTGTCGCGACCGAAGTTTTCAAACACATGTGGGTTGTGGTTGCGGAACGAGCCCGGGTGAATTTGCATCACCAGGCCGTCTTCAATACTCATACCCGCCATTTCGGTCAGCATTTGCCCGCGGAACACTTCCGCCTCTTGCTTGCTGCACTGCCCTGCCAAAGCTTTGGCAAATAGTTTTTCGCACTCGGCAACCGACAGGTCAGAAGTTTGCGCCGTCGGGTGCCCGTGATCGGTAGAGGTTGCACCGAACGATTTAAAATATTCACGACGGTTTTTCAGCGCCGCCAAGTAACCATTCCAATTGCTGGTGTCTTCGCCGGTAATCTCACCCAGGCGCGCCACATTATTGGCAAAGCCTTCAAAGTCGGGGTCGACTACGGGGTCTGGGCGATAAGCGGTAATCACACCGCCCTTCCAGCCGCTTTCGCGAATTTTTTTGTGGTGGCGCAAATCGTCTAACGGTGACTCGGTAGTGGCTAGCCACTCAATGTTGTAGCGCTCCATCAAGGCGCGAGGGCGAAAGGCTTCGGTTTGCAAATAGCCGTTGATGCGCTCGTAGTAGGCATCGGCGGTTTGCTCGCTGAGCAGCACATCTAAATCAAACACCTCTTTAAACACATAATCCAACCACATACGCGAAGGTGTACCGCGAAAGGCGTAGTAGTGCTTGGCAAACAGACGCCAGATTTTTTTCGGATCTTGCTCCACCGCCAAACCGGCTTTACTCGGCACACCCAAATCCACCAGGGGCACACCCAGGCTATACAACATGCGAAATACATAGTGGTCCGGTTTAATCAGCAGCTCCGCCGGGTTGGGAAACAGCTCGTTGTCGGCAAACCAAGAGGGGTCGGTATGGCCGTGGGGGCTGACAATGGGCAGGTCTTTAACCTCTTGATAAAGACGGCGCGCAATGGCGCGGGTGGTCTCATCAGCGGGGAACAGGCGATCTGGGTGTAATGTAAGTGCACTCATGTGAATTAACTACCGTAGTTTATAGTGTTAGACAAACCAGTCTGACCAAGTCAGCTTGCGGCAAGCCTTTAGGTATGACCAATTTATGGTTACAAAAGCGCGTCAGTCTGTCAATAACAACCGCCGCGCATTACCCCACAAGGCCTATAATCTCACTGACTGCGGGGCAAATAACTCAATTTATGTACCGCCCCATTATAGTAAAATTGACTATATGTTAACAGTGGTTAGCCCGGCCTCGACTTGAAAAAGTGGCTTGACCAATTGTAGAATCGCGACCCAGTATCCAAAATTCAAACATAAAGAGATGACAAGATGGCACAGATTGCCTGCATTGGCGAAGTGATGATTGAGCTGGCCGGGGCAGAACCCACGGCCGAAGGTGGCGAGCGCAAGGCTTTGGGTTACGCCGGCGACACCTACAACACACTGGTTACCCTGGCGCGGCTGGGTACTGACAGCGCCTATGTAACCCGCCTGGGCGATGACCACTACAGTGACGCCATCATTGAGCGGCTGGAAAACGAAGGCATCAGCACCGGCACCATTGTGCGCCAGGAAGGTAAAGTGCCCGGCCTGTACATGATTCACAACAGCCCGGACGGCGAACGCGAGTTTTTTTACTGGCGTGATCGCGCACCCGCACGCGAGTTATTTCATAGTGAAGATGAAATGAGCACCCTGGCCGAACAGCTCGCCAGCACTGACATGGTGTATCTGTCGGGTATTACCCTTGCCATTATTGGCGAGACTGGGCGAAAAAACTTATTGAGCTTTTTGCGTCGCTACAAAGAACGCGGCGGCAAAGTCGCCTTTGACAGTAACTATCGCCCTCGCCTTTGGGATAACCCACAGCAAGCCCAACAGGCAAACTCTGAGCTTTTAGCCCTGACCGATCTGGCACTGCTGACCCTAGATGATGAAGAACTACTCTGGGGTACCGATGGCGACGCCATTGCCGAGGTGCAGGCGCGCTATCAAGACTGCAACATCAGCGAGCTGGTGTTAAAGCGCGGCGCCGAGGATGTCATTATTATCAAAGATGGCGAACAAGAGCGTGTAGCCGTTCCCAAGGTCACCGACATTGTCGACACTACCGCAGCGGGCGATACCTTTAACGCCGGTTACCTCGCCGCTCACCTGGCGGGCAAAAGCCCCGCCGAGGCGGCAACGCAGGCCAACCGCTGCGCCGGCATTATTATTCGCCACCGCGGCGGTGTAATCGACAAACAGGTATTTCTTACCGAGCTAGCCGGCCGCTAATCGCGGTAAGCTTCTGGTACGAAGCTGGCTAACCAGGCGGACACTTCGGCGGTGTCCTCCGGCACCTCAAGCGCACGCCTTACGGGCTTGGCTTGCGGATAGCCCCCCACCTGCTCCTGCGAGTCGATAATTCGCCCAGTGTGATTGCGGACACTTGCGACAATGCGTGCATCCACCTCGTCGCGATCCCAGGGCCGAGCCCCCGCACGGCTTAGTACCGATTCATACACATCTTTCAACGGCAGCGCGGTTAACCCCTGGGGCCACACCGGTGGTTTATCCAATAGCCGCACATCGCCCTGCACCTGGGGCATGGGCTTGCCATCGAGGTTCAGCACCTGATTATCGTGCACATAGGCATCGCCCTGGTAGGCCACCAGCGCCAAGTCAGAGTAACTGTCGCGACCGTAGCGAAGGTCATTACCCACTACGGTGACTTTGGGGTTACCCGGGCGCAACTCTTTGCCGTCCCACTCGCCCTCCACATAGCCCAGCTGCACCGCAGCATTACCCAGGTTGTACATCAGGTTGTTTACCACCACACCGGTGGCGTGTGCTTTAAAGTAGGGATTGCGGCGATCATTGTGCGCAAACAAATTACCCACTACCGCAACATCCTGCACATAGTCGTGAATCAAAATGCCCTTGGAGTGTTTACCCTTTTTATGGCTCGCGTAGTCCAAGGCTTCGGCAATAATGGAATGACTAAAAGTAATCTTACCCGAGGTTGCCTCGGGCCCTTTGTAGCGCTCACCAGAGGCGGACATATTTTCATCCACCGCCCAACTGGCAGAGCAGTGGTCGATATGAATATTGCGTGCAAATTGCCGCGATATTCCTATCCCATCCGGCTCCCAGCCTGAGCGCTCGGCCTTGCCGTTCGTGCCCGGGCGCACGCGAATATGCTGCAGGCGCACATCGTGTGTGCCTATACCAATGCCACCGCGAATAATGGTGATGCCCGGGCTGGGCGCGGTTTGCCCCGCCACAGTGACGTAGGGCTCGTGAATACCCATGCCGCGCCCTTGCAAATCAATGATGCCGCCTACCTCAAACACGACAATACGTTTACCTTTTTGCTCCAGGGCCCAACGCAGAGAGCCATCCCCCTCGGCATTTAAATTCGTAACCTTAATAACTCGACCGCCTTCTCCGGCCGGGGTGTCCATACCAAAACCAGACACATTCTCTAAACTTTGGGCATTTGCTAACGTAATTAGCAGGCACGCGAAAACCGTGGCGACTGTTTGCAACACAGCGCCACTAGCACACATTTTCTTCATAAAACCTCCGGACTAGGAGAAGAGAGCTACACCATGGGGTTGCCGCGTTTACACAACTGAATGGCAAAACCCCAAGGGTCTTTCAGCATGAGCAACACAGAACCATCTTTTAAGCGAACATCATCAACAACTTTGCAACCTGCCTTGCACAGGCGCTCGGCGTCGACTTCAGGGTCTTCACTGACAAAAGCAAGGTGCAAGGTCAGCGGATTCATAGAGGGATAATCCGGCACCTCATCGGGCGGATTGTTGTAAATTTCAATCATCACATTTCCAGTGGAATCCGCCAGAAAGTGAGTATGGGGCGCTTTATCAAACTTATGTTTTACCGTAAAACCCAAATGCTTGCAGTACCACTCGGCAATTGCAATGGGCTCGGCCACGTTAAAGGCAAAATGTTCTATACGCATACTAGAACTCACTTAGCTTCGTAAAGGCCAAACAATGTTGGCAAGAACTCGCTAATTGCCGGCACATATGCCACCAGCATCAGCACTACGATCATCGCTGCGTACATGGGCATTAGGGGTTTTATCAAACTGGCAATAGACGTTTTTGCAATACCACAACCGACAAACAATACCGAGCCAACTGGCGGCGTGCATAAACCAATACACAGGTTAAGCACCATCATAATGCCGAAGTGCAGCGGTGACATGCCGAGCTCCATGGCTACCGGCAGAAAGATTGGAGTAAAAATCAGAACCGCCGGAGTCATATCCATAAAGATACCCACCAACAGTAATATCAAGTTGATGGTAAGCAGAATAATAAACGGGTTGTCACTCAGCCCCATTAGCGCAGCGCTGATATTCTGCGGAATATTCTCGTAGCTGAGCATCCAGCTCATAGCCGTAGAGGTGGCAATCAGCAACATCACAATGGCCGTTGTCTCCACCGACTTAATAAAAATCTCTGGCAGCTCTGGCAGTTTTACCTCTTTGTAGATAAACACCGACAGTAACAGAGAATAGAGCACCGCTATCACACTGGCTTCGGTGGCGGTAAAAAAGCCGCCGACAATCCCACCAATGACCAGCACAATCAAAAACAGGCTGGGAATGGCATCCAGAGTTTTCTTGGTCAACTCTTTTGCAGTGGGAACCCGACCTACCGGGTAGCCGTGCATTTTGGCGTACACCGCACACACAGCCATTAAACTCAAGGCCACCAGAATCCCCGGCAGGTAACCGGCAATAAACAGCGCCGCAATGGACACGCCGCCACTGGCGAGGGAGTAAACAATCAGAATATTACTAGGGGGAATCAGCAACCCTGTGGTGGACGAGGCAACGGTAACCGCCGTATTAAAGTTTTTGTCGTAGCCTTCTTTTTCCATGGTGGGAATCATAAAACCACCAATGGCCGAGGTGGCCGCAACCGCCGAGCCCGAAATGGCGCCGAAGAGGGTACAGCTAATAATATTCACAAACGCCAGACCACCGGGCAGCATGCCAATCAGCACCTTGGCAAATTCGATAAGGCGATGGGCGATACCGCCGCGCCCCATCAATAATCCCGACAGCACAAAGAAGGGAATCGCCAGCAAGGCAAAACTGTTAATACCACTGGCCATACGCTGCGCCACGGTAACGGCAGCGGGGCCAAAGTCGATGGTAAACAACATGGCGGCGAAGGTAGCAATACCAATGCCGATAGAGATAGGAACATTCAAAACCAACAGAACGACGAATGTCACCAACAAAACTACGACGGACCAATCCATCTGACTACCTCAATTATGTTTATTCTTGCAATTGCTCGGGTGGCAAAATGTGAAAAATATTATTCGTAAAATTCCAGGGTTTCTGGCTCTGGGTCACCGTTAATAATTCGGTCCAGCGAAAACAGTACAATTAGAACCCCGCTTAACGGAATCACACTGTACAGGTAACCCACTTTCACCTGCAGTGCGGCGGACATTTGATCCAGCTCCAATGTCAGCAGCATCAACTTGGCGCCGCCGTAGATCATAATAACCAGGGCGAACACCATGCAGACGATGGAAATAAAAATGTCCAGCTTGCGCTTGGCCGCGCCCTCGAGTTTTTGCGACAGAATGTCCAGCCCCAGGTGCGCTTTTTTACGATAGGCGTAGGCGGCCCCTAACAGGCCGATCCACACCAGTAAAAAGCGCGCTAACTCTTCGGTGTAAGAGCTGGGCTCTTTTAACACAAAGCGGGTTAACACCTGCCAGGTCACATCCAGCACCATTAGAGCCATTAACAGGCCAACCACTGCGCCGAGGATTTTTTCGATAATTTGTGCGAACGCTTTCATACGGCCAACCTACATCGCCTTGAAGGTCTGAATCAGATCGTAAATTTCGGTGCCTTTGTAGGACTCGTGCATTTGTTGCACCTTGTCCATAAACGGCTTCTTATCCGGGCGAATCACAGTAACGCCCGCGGCCTCTACCGCATCCAGCGCCTCCTGGGTTTTCTCCGCCCAGAGTTTACGCTGGTACACCACGGCGTCATCCATAGCCTGCTGCAGCCAAACCTGTTCCTGCTCGTTCAGATTGTTCCAGATATAACTGCTGATCAGCACAATGTCGGGCACCGAGGTATGCTCGTTAAGGGTGTAGTACTTGCACACTTCGTAGTGTTTAGAGGTGTAGAAGCTGGGGGGATTATTCTCAGCGCCGTCCACCACGCCTTGGGACAGAGCCGTGTAAAGCTCACCCCAGGAGATAGGCGTGGGCGATCCACCCAGAGCCTTCACCATCTGCAGCGCGGTTTGGCTCTGCTGCACGCGAATTTTCTGCCCGGTCAGATCTTCGGGTTTGTGTACAGGTGTATCCACGTTATAAAAGCTGCGACTGCCAGCATCAAAGTATCCCAGGCCGCGCAGGTTAACCGAATCCCCTGCCAGCAAAAGCTCTTTACCTTCGTCGCTGTTTAGCACTCGCCAAAAGTGCTCGTTATCGCGAAACACATAGGGAACATTGAAAACCTTCATGGCAGGCACAAAGCCTTCCATGGGGCTAGAGGAGACTTTGGTCATGGCCAGGGAACCGATTTGCAACAGCTCCATTAACTCGCGCTCGCTGCCGAGCTGACCGCCGGGGTAAATATCGATCTGCATCTTGCCGCCGGAAATTTCCGTCAGGCGTTCGGACATAAAAACAATGCCCTGATGCACCGGGTGGGTTTGATCGAGTGTGTGCGCCATTTTTAATGTACGCACGTCAGTTTCTCCACCGCAGGCCGTCAATACACCCGCCAGCAGAGCCATACACGTTATTTTTATCCAGGGCTTACCCATGCTCATTCTCACCGCTTTTATTGTAATGGGCTCTTAAAGTCAGCCGAACTATAACACAGTCTGACTCTTGTTAGGCTCCCGGTTGTACCGAGAAAAAAGCGGGGCTGACATGTGCTTACCGTGCAACACGGTCAACCGAATTCGGTGGAGCGCCACGCCAGCACCCGCGCCGGGCCAAAAGCCCCAAGGAGAGCCACACTTGATTGGTAAGACCGATAGCAGGAAACAGCCGCTTAAGGGTGACAGCCTGAGAGTGAATCAGCTTGCCATTTAGAGCGGCGAGCAACCTATCTGACCAATCACGGGAAATATTTACATAAAAGGCCTGACAAAACAACCCTGAAACAAGGGTTTTTCTGAAAACCTGCCTGACCAAAATGCTGATAGAGGTTAGCGGGCTAAGGGCAAACCATTTTGTCGCCGTCACACATAAACGCTTCAAAGTCAGGGTCTGAATCCTCCGCATAAGCTGGAGACTGCATCCGCACAATAGCTTCTGCAAACAGCACAAAACCCTCGCGGCCATCGGCGCGATTACCGCACAGCTCGTCGTAGCTAGCGGTCACGCCTGCGGCTTCGTTGACCTCACCGCGGTTGGCATCGGCAAAGCGCGGGTCGTTGACCGTATGGTGCTCGCGGTAACTGCCCGGGTCGCGGCGATTATTCAACTCACTGAGCGAGCCAATAATTTTATTAACCAGCGGAACCATTAGTTTGTAGCAATACTGCACCCGTATTTTTAATAGGTTAGCGTCCTGAATATTGACGTCGTCCACCGTGTAATTGGAAGGGCGGTACATCAAATTATCATTGGGCAGAGCGATCATGCCGTCGTCCAGCTCTTCACCAAAGCCGCTCAAACCAATCATCGCACTGGTGGGGTTAATGCGAATTACGCGAGTGTAATTGTCCACCTCAAAAAGGGCATCGCGACGGGTGCCGCCACTATCGATACCGGCGGCAATGTCGTCGCGCATCTCACCGAGCGCCGAGGAGTTGGTAAACAAAGGCGCCATACCGCGCACCAGCCCTCGGCGGATAGCGCTGTAGGTGGCGTTATTGGTGGCCGCCACCCGCGCCGCCTGGAAGGTTGCATAATTAAGCGTCGTTTTTGCCGAGTAGATAAACGCAATTTGTACCGCCGCAAAAATCAGCAACAGCAATACCGGAATGATGATGACAAACTCAATCATCGCCTGGCCGCGGTTGGTTTTACTGCTCGTCATAGTCGGTAAATTCCAACGGCGTATTACCTTGCTCGGCGGCGGGACTAGCTGCGCTATTGGACTGGGCCCGACCAAAAGGGGCGAGTACGGAATCGACCAGCTCCTGCACACGCTCAATTTGCGGATCGGTCTTGGGCACCTGCTCGTACATTTCCGCCACGGTGCGGGCCAGTATTTGCGCCTGAACATAGCTCAGGTTAATCCAGGCGCTGGCAAAATCCGGCTGCAACAGTAGAGCCTGCTCATAGGCGCTCACCGCCTCGGGGTAACGCCCAAGCTGAGCAAAACAGTTGCCCATTCTCAACCAGCTGTGTGTGTGTTCAGGCAGCGCATCAAGCACGCTGCGATATTCTGTTAGAGCCTGATTGTAGTTGCCCTGCTGGTAGTAGCGCTCGGCACGCTCCTGACTGGCAAATACAGCCTCGGCACTTTGCTGCTGTGTGGTACAGGCACATAGACCAATCAGCAAAGCAATTAACCACCATCGACGCATACGTCCCCCACTTGCAAACCTAAACTCGCCACCTCACCGGCACGAAATTCCAAGACTCTGTGTGCCCCCCAGCATTGACTCAAACGCCAAGGTTGGAGATGACTGGCGATTTTAATAATTGCCCCGGCCCTATCGAGATACACGATGTCCAGGGCATAGCGCATAAAAAACATATGTACACTGCTGCACGGCTCAATGCACAGGGCCTCGGCCGCACCGGGTGCGGGGCGCGCCAATAAACCGCGCAGGCGGAGCCAATAAGTATCCGCATACATCAACCTGCTGTGCGCTACCCGGTTGCCGCCGCGCTGCCAGCTGGCCTGCAGGCACTTCAAAAGGTCCCCTGCTCAATATACTTAACCACAATCGGAAACAGCAAAATAATAAAGGTGAGCGGGAAGATAAAAATTACCAGCGGAATAACCAATTTTACCGGCGCCTCCATGGCCATCTTTTCGGCGCGTTGAAAGCGCTCATTCAATCGGGTTTTGGCTTGCACCAGCAATGTATCTTTCATGCTGGAACCCATTTTTTCTGCCTGCACCACAGCGCGCACAAATATCGAAATATCTTTTAAATCCACCCGATCTGCGAGCCGGTTTAGCGCATCGGCGCGGGTTTGCCCCGAACTGATATCGCGCAATACGATACGAAACTCATTGCGCATGGCGCCGCGCGGCCCTTTTTCTACCGCCTGCTTCAGAGCGCCAGAGAAGTTTAGCCCCGCGTCCACACACATGGTGAGGTACTCCAGATAAACAGGCAGCGAGCGAATTAATTCGGCATCGCGTTTGCGCCGGGCATCTTTTACCCAGGTTACCGGTAAAAAATAACCACCGGCGGCCAGCAGCACCAGCATCAGTGGGTCCACCTTGCCGGAGCTTGCCAGCGCACACCAACCCAAAAACGGCAACAGCAGAGCGAACACCACTCGAGCCGAAATATACTCTTCGGCGGTGACCATAAAGCTCACGCCGTTTTTCTGTAGTTGGTTATCCACTTTGGTTAAATAGGAGCTGGGCAAATTGCTGCCCAAAATATAGGTTACCAGACGAATCAGGGGCCACACGGGCTTCATAAACGCCGGCGGCTCGTCCATGTAGGTGCGCTCTTCATCGGTGAGCATGTAGCTGAGCGCGGCGACGAAATAGATAACCGCCATTACCGCGCCGGCCATCGCCGCTCCTGCACCAAAGGCTACCAGGTTATTCATATCTTGCCTCAACTATCGATACTGGTAATTTTGCGGATAAACACAAAACCCATAATCTGCATAAAGATCATCACCACCAACACCATCAAACCTTCGCGGGTTGTATAGAGCTTGCGCATAGCCTCGGGCTCAAGAAAGCTGAGCAACACCGCCAGCGCGATTGGCAGCAATGCCATAAAGGTACCCTGCGCCCGCCCCTGGGCCGTGAGAGAATCAATTTTTCCCTCCATGGTCTTTTTACGCCGAAGGGTTTCGGCCATGCTTTGAATGGTTTCTACCAGGTTGCCGCCCACTTCACGGCTAATGCGAATAGCAGAGCTGGCCATAATAAAGCTCTGCAGTGGCAGCCGTTTTTCTAACTCAAGCAAGCTGTCCTCCAGAGTTACCCCAAGCTGCATGCGCTTGACCAGCAGACCAAACTCCTGGCTGGCCGGCGCCGGCGACTGCTTAACCATATCCACCAGCGCCATGTTCATACTGGCGCCGGCCTGCAGGCTGCTGGATAACATCATAAAGGCGTCCGGCAGTTGTTCTTCAAACTTGTGCAAGCGCTTTTTGCGCATGCGAGACCAAATTGCGCCCGGCACAATTAGCAGCACGACAAATACACCAGCGGTAACCACCCACAACTGAAACAGCCAGTGCACCCCGATGGGAATTAACACCAAGGCGATAATGTTGATCAAAAATAGCTGGGACGAGTCCATAAAAATGAACATTTCCGCCAACTCTTGGTTGGCGTTGGAGGTGAAGCGACGCCGGTATAGCGAGCCAAACTCTCCCGCTTCGCGCGCTACAGCCATGGCCAGGCACATAGCCGCAGCGAACACCAGCACAACCACCAGCGCCAGAACACCTATGTCTGAAAGTCCCGCAATCATGGTTTAAAGATACTCATATCGACATCGACACCCCGGGCGCGCAGCTCTTCGTAAAAGTTTGGCACCATTCCAGTAGCGACAAACTGCCCTTGCACACGACCGTTCTCATCAAAACCTGTTTGCTGAAAACGGAAGATATCCGTCAACTGAATCGTGTTGCTCTCAATACCGGTAATTTCAGAAATACAGCTTATGCGACGTGAACCATCGCCAAAACGGGTTTGCTGAATCACAATGTGTACCGCCGAGGCTACCTGCTCACGAATCGCCGATACAGGCAGGTCCATGCCCGCCATCAACACCATTACCTCTAAGCGGCGCAACATATCGCGCGGCGAGTTTGCGTGAGCAGTAGTCAAAGAACCATCGTGACCGGTGTTCATGGCCTGCAGCATATCCAAGGCTTCGCCGCCACGACACTCGCCCACCACAATGCGGTCGGGGCGCATCCGCAAACAGTTTTTTACCAGTTCGCGAATGGTCACCTGGCCTTTGCCTTCCATGTTGGCGGGGCGCGCTTCCAGCGATACCACATGGGGCTGAACCAAACGCAGCTCGGCAGCATCCTCTACAGTGATCACGCGCTCCTGCATGGGAATAAAGTTAGAGAGAATATTCAGGAGCGTCGTTTTACCCGAGCCGGTACCACCTGAGACCACCACGTTACAGCGCTCTTCGACGCAGGTTTTCATAAAGGTGACCATGGCTTCGTTGGTCGAGCCAAATCGAATCAAGTCCCGGTCTGTCAGCTTTTGGTCGGAAAACTTACGAATGGTGATACAGGGGCCGCGCAGTGCCAGCGGCGGAATGATGGCATTCACCCGCGAGCCATCGCGCAAGCGGGCATCCACCATGGGCGAGCTTTCGTCGATCCGGCGACCCAGCGGCGAAACAATCCGCTCAATGGTCGCCATCACCGCTTCGTCACTGGTAAAAGCAACGGGAGAGCGCAGCAAACGGCCATCGCGCTCGATATAAATATCGTTATAGGCGTTTACCATCACCTCAGTAATGGACGGATCATCCAATAGCTGCTCAAGCGCGCCCAGTCCCACAGTTTCATCCAGGACGATTTTCTTCAGTCTTTCGCGATCCATGGCTGCCGGTAAACGATGCGCAATGGTTTGCAGCACGCCGTTTATCAGCTCACCCAGCTGATCGCGCATTTCCTCATGGCTGAGCGTATCCAGCTGCATACGTTTTAAATCCATTTGCCGCACCAACTCTTTATGGACGTACTTCGCCCAAGTCATGTAGTCGTTGCGCAACTGCTCCTGCAGATCTACCTTCTCTTGATTGGCTTCACCTTGATCGGCGTCATCGACCTCCTCCAGGCTCAGCTCTTCGAGCTTACTTTCAGCAGCCTTGTCTGGACTGTGGTCTAGCACCCGAGCAATAAAACCACCAAAAGCGATTTCGTCATTCTCGGCAAGTGGGCCGTGGCGCTCAATGGTTTGACCATTAACGGTTACGCCCGAGCCCCGGCTAATATCGACAACAAAAACCCCGGCCAGCTCTTTTTCAAAACGCAAATGCTTAGGCGCGACTTTCCAGCCGCGCACTCGCATAATTACATCTCGTGAACGACCCAGCTCGCAGCTATCGGCGCCGCAGCGCACCGAATCTTGCCATTTGCCGTCTTTGCTACTGACTTTTATCTCAAACACAAAGGCACCCTTAATCCACCAAACCAGTTTTCATATATTTTTCATGCTCTTTGACGTAATCGTCCACACGATCCAATACGTCCTGATTGGGGCCAGACTTCAAATCGGTAAGCACATGGGGCGTGAGGAAAATCACCATTTCGGTTTCGCCGCCGGAAAAACTTTTGGATTTAAACAATTCACCTAAAATAGGAATATCGGCCAGCCATTTTACTTTGCTTACTGTGGCCTGCTCTTCGCGGGTAATTAATCCCGACAGCACCAATGTATCCCCGGGCTTGAGTTTAATATCGTTAGAGGTGGCACGCTTTTTAAAGGCAGGTTGGCCGTCCACGGCCTGCGCCAAATCCAGCTGGCTGATGGAGACGTCCACTCGCGCCGCGATATTGCCATATAAGTCCAGCTTGGGCAGGATATTTAAAATAACACCGTAATCTTTGTACTCAACACTCGAGCCGCTCAGTGAGCTGGTAATAACCGGCACCTCACCACCAACGGTTAACGCCGCCTCACCACCACTGCGAGCACTGAGCCTTGGCGAGGATAAAACAATGGCCGAACCCGTCTGCTCCAGCAAATCGATCATCGATGTAATTTCGGAGGCGATACCAAACAGTACGCCCCGTGCGCCCGTTTGATAGACATAACCATCTTCCAAGTCCTCCTCAGACCACATATTCACCGCAGCGCCAGCCGCCTGCCAGGTTTTGCCATAGCGCAGCGAAGGGCCGGTAAAACTTTTCTGCCAGTTAATACCCAGCTCTTCAGTCTTACTGCGATCAAATTCGGCAATTTGCACATCGAAGTAAATCATCTTTTGTTCAAATTCATCGGTAGTACGGGCAAGAATAATTAAGTCCTCGTATAAGCCCGCGATGACATCTACTTTTTGCATGTCGCGCTCTTCTAGTATGCCGTCCACCACCACATGGCGCCCAGCAGACTTGATCTCGACGCCGGGTATATCGCCAATTAAACGGCGGATCTCTGCCATTTCCCGAGCGCTGCTAAATACTTGAATAACCGATATATCAACTTCTTCGCGGGAACCGTCGGCAAACCAAACCTGCATATTGGTTTCCCCCTCAGCGGTTGCCGAAAGAACCACCTCACCATTCTTGAGCAAGGTGTAACCTACCAAGCCTGTTTTGCCCACGGAAATTCGCGTGACATTCGGCACCTCGATAACCCGAGACTCACCCTCGTACAGTTCGAGAACTTCAGGCAGGACTCTGGCTTCTACGCTAGCGGTAAACAACAGCGCCGCGATCACCCCCAAAAACATTCGCACATTCATAGCCATTTTATCCATGGTTGTCTTTGTTGTATTTGTACTCACTGCAAGCGCACCCGTTTCACCGGCACAATGCCTTCGTCACCGCCACCGCCGGGAATAAATTCCACGTAATCAACTTCGCGAGTGATTTTTGCCGCTTCATTCTGACGTAACTGCGCCGCAACATCGCCTCGGCTTTCGGTACTAACGCTTACATTATTGGCAATAATTTTGCCGCTACTGTCGACAACCTTGCCGTCTTTGAGCTCGCCAATGACATTGCCTTTGGCATCGACGACCTTGCCGTCCACCAAGCGTCCAATGACATTGCCGTCGGCGTCGCGAACCACCTCGGTCATTTCATCCAGCTCCTGACCATCGGCGCCCAAAACCGTTTGCTCAACCGTACCCAGCACACGGCCGTCCTCGGCCACGGCGGTGCCATCGGCGTTAACCCGACCAATCACATTACCCTGACTGTCCACCACCGCTTTCTCTACGCGTCCCAGTATTTGGCCGTCAGTGCCGGTCACAGAACCATCATCATTCACCGTGCCCACCACATTGCCGTCGGCATCAATTACCTGGCCATTGACTACACGCCCAATAACATTGCCATCGGCGTCACGCACGACTTCTTCAACCTTGCCAATCACATTGCCGCTGGCGTCGCGTACTACCTCTTCAACGCTGCCGAGCACTTTGCCGTCACTGCCCACCATGACTTTTTCCGCGCTGCCCAGAGTTTCGCCGTTAAGCCCTACGGCCTTGCCGGATTTATCCACGGTGCCGACCACTTGGCCAGAATCATCTACGACAACCTTTTCCACTTTACCCAGTACGCGTCCTTCGTTGCTGGTGACACTGCCGTCTTTATTGACTTTGCCAATGACCTTGCCGTCTTTGTCGACTACCTGGCCGTTAACTACGCGACCAATCACATTGCCGTCGGCATCGCGCAAGACTTCTTGCACCTCGCCGACTACCCGGCCGCTGGAGTCCCGCACAACTTCTTTAACTTGACCGACAACTTTACCGTCACGATCGATCACGGCTTCTTCCACCACGCCCAGGGTTTCGCCGCTCAAACCAACCGCTTTACCGCTCTCATCCACACGGCCGATAACTTTACCGTTGGCGTCGACCACTTTGCCGTCAACCACCCGACCAATCACATTACCGTCTTTATCGCGCACTACCTGCGCCACTTTGGGACGGCCTTGAGGCACAGTTGATTCGCGCAAGTCCACCACGTTGCCACTGGAATCCAGCGCGACATTCTTTTGCACTTTGCCTAACACCTCACCGGTGTTGGACACGGCAGTACCATCTTTATTAACTTTGCCAATGATCTTTCCGGACTTATCAACCACCACCTTCTCTGTCTGGCCAATCACCCGACCGCTGCTGTCGGTCACACTACCATCGGCATTAACACGCCCAATCACATTGCCACTGTCATCGACGACCTGGCCGTTAACAACCCGGCCAATCACATTGCCATTTGCATCGCGCACTACTTCTTCTACTTTGCCAATCACTTTGCCACTGGCATCACGCACAACATCGGCGCGCTCGCGCACACGCAGCATGGGGTCGTCTTCACTGACGTTCTCCACAATAGTGCCAAGGGTTGTGCCGTCAAAGGCCACAGCCTTACCATCGACCACCTTGCCAATGATGTTGCCATTCGCGTCCACCACGTTATCGCCCACGACTCTGCCAATGGGGTTGCCATTCTCATCCAGCACCACATCGACTAATGGCTCGGGCTCGGGCGTCAGCAGTACATCGGCGCGGATAAAATCGTACTCGGCCATACTGGTGTCTTTGGGGTGGCGCAAAATCGCAAACATTTCACCTGTGGCCTCGGCCAATTGCACTCTCGCAACCTGACGAGGCGTTAAGCTCAAGGTGACAATGGTGAATTCCATGTTAAAGCCGTCCACAGAATTCTGTTGGCGCGAGCGCTCGTAACGACGGCCGGTATGATCTTCTCGCCCAGCCGAGAGCACGGTTACCTCTTCGAGAACTGGCATTACGACTTCATTTACCTCTTGCGCGCCGCCGCTTATGCCCAAATCCTCTAGATCAAATTCGCCCATCAGATCAATCACGTCGCCGGGGCGCAGTAAGCCATCAAAGGAATCGACGTTATTAACTTTTACACTGTAGGCACGGCGGCCCAGCTCGACCGTCTCGGAGAAGGTTTCCGCCTTGGTTCCGGTTATCGCTTCAACCGTAATCACTCGGCCTGCCTGCAAAGGCGATGCGATATTACGGTTCAGTATTTTTTGATACTCGGAGGCGGGAATAAAGTTTGAGGGTAAGAATTTGCGCGGCACGTCCAGCTTGCCGATTGCATCGATGGTAATGGTATCGCCCTTAACCATGTCTTTTTTCGGTACCACCACAGCCACGGTTTCCACTTTTTGCGGCTGATTGGCGCGGCGATAACGCTCCTCGACAGACTTTAAATAGTAAATGGTTAAAAATGCCGCTATCACACCGCACACGACGGCGATCATAAACAGGCGCGAGCCAGACATTTGCTTCATTGCTTTCCCCAAGTTTTACAGGCGGGACACACCCCGCTTTCAATAGTTTTTATGGTGCTGTTATGACACGACTCGATACACAGTCATTGGGCGACGGAGTTTCTCCATAGGCATAGACCTGCGTATAATAATGCTCACTGTCCATAGTGCCGATTTTGGTAGTCTCTTCTTCGTTGGGCTCCAGCAACAGTTTAAGTTGCTCTGCATAAATTTCTTCGTCTGACAGATCTTCGGTATCAATGCCACTATCCCAGCCGTAGGCCATTACCGCGCACTGATAGCTTCCACCTCCCAAATCGAAAAACACCACCTCGCCATCGGGCTCTTTTACGCCGGTATCTAAGTATTCGGCCGGAGTGGTTGATACGGCATAGTAATAGCCATCGACAATACGGCCGCCGTCTTCGTTACCCTGATTGTCCCAAACCTGATAAGAAGCCTCGGTACAATAGCCCTCGCCATCGACATCCATTTCATTAAATTGCAGAGAATCGTAAAAGTTGCCATCTGCCTGACTGCGATAACCAAAGCCAATCACGCCCGCAGGTTCCGCGCAGTTGGTGACTGCCTCACGCTGTAAAACATTGCCGTCTGCATCGGCTACCACATCGGTAGCCTGGGCATTGCCAATGGTTTCGCCATCGACCGATTCAAACACCTGTGTATTGGGATCGTAGCTGCCGACAATTTCGCCGTTCTGGGTCACAAGGCCCGTGGAGGGATCGTACTCCCCTAGATTACTCATGCCGCCGTAGGCAGTGATCATGGTTGTCTGGCTGATAGGCATTTCGGGTTCTGGGTTGCTGCCCCCGCCCGAGCTACCGTCATCGCTGCCATCGCCGCCGTCACCATTTTCCCAACCGCCGGTGCTTTCGGACACCTCATAGTCAGTCGCGTACTCATGCACAGCCGAAATTGAAGACGAATAACCATCGTAGTTATCGTGCATAACCGTCAATAAGTACTCGATACAGTCTTCGTACTCATCGGGGCAGGCGCCGCGATTGGCCACCAGCAGACCGCCAACCAGTGCCGCCATCACCACGGTATATTCGGCCATTGACTGACCCAGCTGACGCCAACGATTGCTACGAAAACGAGCCATGTCAGTTAATTTCAACCTCATTAATCAAAATTTGGCTGGCATCTCCCGCCGGCATAATGACAATATTATTTTCATCTATACCTTTTCGAAACACTAAAACCGTGCCGCCCTGCTGGCTGAAATTTTGCTCGAGCGACCAGTTATCCATTGCCATTTCTGTGCGATAAAAACTGACCAATTCAGACACCGATTGCTCGCTGGTGATAATGGTTACGCGCCCTTTTTTCGGGCCATCGTCGGTTAACATATCCGACACCACCAGAGCGTCCGCAGGCTTTACGACTCCTTCACCCAGAGCGCTTTCGATATCCGCCTCGGGCACCCTACTTATCAAGAGCCGACCAAAACTGTTTTCACCGGCGCCACCGTATTGCACAGTAAAAAAACACTCGTCTTCCATGGTGCCTATTTGTTGCCATGGGCCAAAAGTGCTTTGCACTGAACGGTCGCGCCAACGTCTTTGATAAAACCCCAACACAGAGTCAGCCGAAACACTGGCGCTGAACGAGCGCACCCCCAAAGGTCGATTGTTGTATTGCGCATTGTCCATCAGCGCGCTTACTTTCATTTCCGCCATGGTGGGAAAATCAGAAAAATCGCAATCGGCAAACGCCACCTCACTAAGCAGCGATGAACACAATGCACCTAAACATAAAATCTTTTTATTCATCGTAGTAACAGTGCCCATCATCGCATGTGACATCTAAAGGTGCCCCGTCTTCCCCGGGCATGGGTTCAACGCCCATTTCACCAAAGTCCAACTTATAAATTGCACTATTATCTGGACCGCCTTCCAGCAGGCTGGCCGCTGTTTTCACCACATCAAACAGGTCATTATCGAAAACAGTGCTGGGCACAAAGTTATCTGCCCGGTCCTGATAGTAGCCCACACTCTGTGCGTTCCAGCCGTCGGCTAAAATGGCCGAATTTGCCGTAAATCGTCCGTCCCAATTCTGAAAAATAGCGTCTTCGATACCGCCGCCCCAATCGCCATCGTTGCGATCCCACTTGCCATTACCGCCGCCTTTGGCATTACCCGTATTCAGCGAAGTACGAACTGTCGGACTGTAATAACCTTGAAAGTTATAATCCAACATCATTAGATCGTCGTTATCTGCACCAACAGCTCCAAGCAAGGTATTTATTGGTCCAGTAATAGTTTTCAAACCGGTCTCTAGCACTCTGAGTACGTCATAAGAAATTGCAGGGGTATCTTGCTCTTCGGTATCCATTACTTCTACGCTCTGGAACATACTTTGTTTAGATTGGGTGTAAGTCCAAAGACTACTCACATCACCACTGGCACCGTCGGCATCACTGGAGCTAATAGGTTTAATCACGGCTTGCCCCTGGCCGTTAAAAAACCGATTGCTTACCGAATTACTAAGCGCTGAATTGCTGCGTATAGCCACACTCTCAAACTCGTTAGAGCTGATATCAAAATCACCGGTATTTGCGTTCCCGCCCCAGGCGTTCATATCCTGCAGCCAAACGGTGCGTTCCCAGGCGACATAGCGCGCGGCTTGCTGGTTGGTAAACTTAATATCAAGAATCTTGCCGAAGGTTGGCACGACGATAAAAAGCACCAAAAAGATAAAACCAACACTGACCACAAACTCTGTCATAGCCTGGCCGTATTGATTATGCGTGCTTTTGTTGATCGGCAAAGGTTTTATCCCATTCATGGCATAAATTCCTCAAGCTCATCCACTACGGCATCGACTGCGATGTCTTTGACATAACTCGCACCGTCACGCATCGGGTCTTCCGCCAACGCATCCCAAGGAGAATCGAGCTGTTCCACCATATAATCAACGGCGGTATCGACCATCCGATCACCGATGGCATTTAGCAGCCAGTCGACCATATCGATGGCAGAATCCCCCAGACCTTCAAAGATTTCGGTGAAGTCTAACTCGCCGGTCGCAATCAAAATGGCAATGGCACTCGGCTCGCGCAAACGCGCGTCCCAAAAGGGGCTGAACAGGCTGGCGGGTTCGGCGCTGCCATCAGTCAGGGTTTGCATCGGGTTGTCAAAATAGGTTTCCGCCGAGCTGACGGTCATCATGGGGCGGTCATCGTTCCAGATAAACTGCTGATAATCGGCCGCAAAGTCATCGCCTTCGGCGCGCGAGCGGGTTTTTACATCGAAATTTGTGTACTGGATTTCGTCGTTGTCCCAGTCTCCATCATCGCTGTCCACTCTCAGGCTGTCATGATCAGAGGTTTCGATATCGTCCAGGCTTTTAGCCACGGCCGATGTGAATTCATAGCTTTTTCCAGACTCTTGAAAACTACCGCCTAGACTAAAGAATGAGGGCGGGCCAACGTAGGAATCGGTCACATCCTGCGAGGTGCGCAAACCGTACATGCCGGGCAACAGAGCTGGAGAGGCCTGCCCCCAGGCCAAGGCCTGCAGGTGAAAACCATCAAACGCACCATTGTTATCCGGGTCATCTGGGTCGCCGCCGAATCTGCCGGTGTCGTTGTTAAACGGCAACCCCCAATCGGTAAGAATTTTCTTCGCTTTACTGTTACTGCTGTAGACTTGATGGGTTGCCCCGGCGAGCGGAAAACCGATGGGCAGCACAAAGCCAAAGTCTAACAATGTCCACGAATCACAGCCGACAATAGGCAGGCACAGCTCAATTTCCACAAACAGCCCGACGTCAAACTCCAGCCCGAACGACAGCACATCAATGGCAGACCAACCTAAGCCCGCCAGGTCAGAATCGGACTCTAACGGACTGTTAGCCTCATAGACGGTGCCGCCGTCGTTTTTAATGCCGCCGCCGATAGAGAAATCCAGATCGATCGTGAGGGTAATAATGCCAAGAGACAGCTCAATTTCCGGGATCAAATCTCCGGTTGTCTCCCAGACATCCCAATGCCTGTCTTCGGTAAAGCTGGCGCGATTTCGATTCACTATCGCCATGTAACGCTGATAGGCTTCAATCGCGTTTGCTTCGGACTCTTCGCCCGCATTCAGATTAGAGTTGGCGCCACCGCTGACATTTTTTGACTTTTTCTTCGACAATCCTGCGCTATTGTCGTTGATCATGTTTTCCAGTTCGCCAACCTGATCACCAAGGAAACTCTCGGTTAATTCGGTAGCATCGGCGGACCAATCTTTTTCGGCGGTGGCATCCCCCACCAAGTCCGCTAAGTTGGTGGGGCTAAAATTCTCGCCAAAGTAGGTGAGCAGCGCGTTCTGCGTAAAGAAATACCAGCCCACCACGGGTATATACATTTCAGGGTCATTGGGATCGTCTTCGTGATCTTCCACCACCCCCATACTCATCTCTACTTGGCCTGCCAAGGTAGCCAGAGCAAACATTTTCTGGAATACGCCTACCGTACCGTTAAATATAGAAACAACGGTGGGCCAAAACTGAACCAATGTATTCGCAGGTACGGAAACCGCCTCGCCCATTAACTTGTAAGGCAAGGTAACCACGCTGAGCACATCGGTAAAAGTAGTAGGCGATGGCGGTGCAACAGGAATGCGATACAGTGGGTAAGAGGTAAATGCACTGATTTGCTTATAGTGCTTCGCCCACGACAAAAGTGACACCATTTGCCCGATGGAGACTTCGTTAGCCACCATGGAGCGGTTGGTGTAGGCGATAAAATTCTGGTTACGGGCCGCCAGCTTGGCCTGGGAATAGACCGTGGCATCCGCCGCATTTTCCAGCTGAACGCGATTAGTGACTAACTGCCCCTGGTTGTACAGGATAAGCAGAGCCATAACCACGACAGCAAGAAAGAGCAGGCCAAAGATAAAGGCCTGCCCTTTTTCGGAGCTAAACCGACGCATCAGAAATGAAACTGGCTGCTAAGCAGCCAGTTTGCGATTAATCTTCGTTTGCTTGGAAGGTACCCAACTGATGCTCTACTGCAGCTTCAGTCTGAGCATCTGTACCGTCAGTAGCCGCCTGGTTGGTTGCAGTGCCACCGCCAAGTTCGGCAGCCATATCACCTACCTGGCTGCGCACGGTATCACCGAACAAGTTATAAACAGTAATCGCAGCAATCGCGATCAGGGCAACGATAATAATGTACTCGGTCATACCCTGGCCAAGCTGCTTCATTTTTTGTTGAATTTTCATAATTTTTCTCCAGTTAGAACACCCTCACGTCCGCGCCCCCATCGAATGCGAACATTTGTAAAGAATAACAGGATTTATGTGACAGAATTCGCAAAAATTGGCACTAAAATGCAACGAATGTAATAAATTGTTACATTCTCTGGCTGCTAGGCGGGGCGGTCTGACTTACCCAATAAGGGAGCGGTGAGCATATAGCCCTTGCCGTATTGAGCGCTGATTAACGCGCCGGCATCAGGCACGACTTGCTTGAGTTTGGTGCGTAAGCGACCGATCAAGACGTCCAGGGTACGGTCAAAGGGCAGCCAATCAGATTTGCCCAGAGCCCGCATCAGAGTATCCCGGCGCACCGGCTGACCATCGGCCTCACACAGAGCCAAGAGCACCGCCGCTTCGTTGTGGCTCAGCGATACTTCACCGTCTCCAACCACCCGCTGACGAGCGGCATCCACCTGCCAGCCATCGTATTGATAACAGCAGGTGTTTTGCTGACCAGCCGCGTTTTTAAACTGTTTGATCATCTGCACCCGGCGCAATAGGGCTTTTGCGCCTGCGATCATCTCGCGCATTGGCAGCGGCTTGGAATAATAGGCATCGGCGCCTGCCTCAAGGCCAACGATACGCTCAACAGAATCGTCGAGAGAGGTGGTAAAAATAATACCGGCGGGGTGCTGACTACTGATTTCGCGGCAAATGCTCAGGCCGTCGCCCCCGGGCAAACGTATATCCAGAAACACTAAGTCATAATCGGCCTTTAACACGCGCTGTACCACTTCGCGGCCATCGGTCAGGGTGTCGACCTGCCAGCCTTGCCCCTCAAGATAATTAACCAGTAAATGCCGGGCGGTCAGTTCATCTTCCACCACCAGCACTCTGGGTATCGATTTATCCATTTTATTGTTCATTATGACTGCAACTGTTGATACGACAATTCTATCAAATTACCCAGGTTGCCCAGTGCATTGAGCGCGCGGCTGGGGTCCGACTCCAGATGATGGGCGATGGTCGCCACGCTGAGCATGCCTACCGACCGCGATGCACTTTTCATTTTATGGGCAAAATGCGAGATATCACGCAAACGGCCTTTTTCCAGTGCCTGTTCCAGCTGCGCTAAAGATTCACGCAGTGAGTGATAGGCATCATCCAACAGTTTACCGGCGCTGGCCTGCCCCAGGTCATCAACAATATTCTGCCACTGACGCCTGTCTACCAAAAGCTGCTGCTCCGTCTGGGGCCGCATATCATTGTGGAGGAAAAATGCATCCGCCTGGGTTTTGCCCAAGCGAGCGCGTGCAAGAACGTAGCGTAAATGCACTTTATCCACTGGTTTTTCGATGACATAGTCGAAACCCGCCGCACGGTAATGGGCAATATCGCTTTCGCTGGTATTGGCCGTCAGTGCTACAAACAACGGGCCAGTTCCGGCCACCATGGTGCGGGCACGAGCCAGCAGTGCAATACCACTCATTTCCGGTAAGCGAATATCAAACAGACACAGTTGGTAAGGGGTGCCCTGCAGTAATTGCAAAGCTTTGCTGGGCAGCTCGGTGGCCGATACATAGTGCTTATCCGCCTCCAGCAATTCCACCACAATTGCTTTATTGACGGTGTCGTCCTCAACCACCAACACTCTCATCGCAGGAACGGCCACAGGCTCTTCGCGAATCACCTCGTGCTGTTCGCCAGGGGCATCAGTAACATCAGCTGCCAGAGTAAGAGTAACGGGCAGCTCGACTCGAAAACATGAGCCCTGCCCCAAGGTGGACTCGGCATAAATGGTGCCGTTTAACTCGTCTACCAACCGCTTGGTAATGGCCAGCCCAAGCCCCTTGCCCCGCCCGGCTGAGTCCGGCACAGACAGGTCATCGCCTACCTGCACATATTCTTCGAAAATAATATCCAAATCGGCAGGACTTATACCTCGCCCGGTATCGCTTACCGCAATGCACAAAGTTGCTGGCTGCTGCGTTGAAGAGCTCGAAGCAGCATCTGACGACTCGTTAATGCTCGCCGTTAAAGTCACCTTACCCGCATCGGTAAACTTAACCGAATTGTGCAGCAGGTTCGTCACAATTTGGCGCAACGCCTGAGAATTACACAGCGCCATACGCGGTTGCGACCCCAGCCCTTGTATATCCAGATCCAAACCTACGTTCTTTTCTGCAGCCGTGGTTTTCGCCAGCTGCGCCACCGAGCTGAGTAGATGGCCAAGATTGACCGGATCGCCGTCGGTTTTGCGACTGACGGCGCCGCGGCTCGCATCCAGAGATTCATTCACTACCGACAGCAGTGAGGTACCCGCCTCCATGGCGTAACCAAGCAGCTCCCTATCAGGTTTTTTACTGCGTCCCAACAGACGCAGCGCCCCCAGCATACCGGCAAGTGGAGTGCGAATTTCGTGGCTCAGCACGGCCATAAATTCGCTGCGCTTTTGCGCCAGATTTAACGCGTGGCAGCGCGCCTCATCTAACTCTTCCAAGCGCTGCTGCAGTTCTCTAGTGCGGTCGGCTACGGCCTGCTGCAGCAGCGCTTTTTGCTGCGCCTCATTGGCCAGCAGCGAGTTAATTCGCTGCCCCAAAAACACCAGACTGGTGAGCGCCACAAACACATATACCCAGGGCGTGAGGTGAACTTTTACCACTTCGCGGTAGTAGAGAACCTCGTTGACAAACAGCAATACGATAACGCCACCTAAGAAGCTGACCAGGCCACTCCACGCCCGGCGGCGCCACACAATCACGATTAAGCAGGCAATAAAGTAAACAATGTAGGCGACACTCAAAGCCTCGAAAGGGTCGCGCAGGCGCGAGAACCAACCGGAATCGACAAAGGAAGTGACAATCGATGCGGCGACGCCCACATACCAATAGGTGCGCACCAGAGTGTAATTGATATCTTTGGGATAAAGCGCCTGAATGAACAGGATATAGGCCGGCACACACAAGAACATTCCGTAATACTCGGCGCGCATTAGCCAGAGTGCGGAAAAATCCGGAAATAAATAGTAAATGAGCTTTTCGGTACCAAAGATACGTACGCTGTACCACAACAGCCCTAACCCCAAATACAGGTATTCTTTACCTGCGGAGGCGTTGTTCCATAACACCAGCAAATAAATAGCCAGAGTCAAAGTAGACGAAAAGAGAAATAAGCCGCGAAACACCCGCCACTTTTCGGCCTGCTGCAGTGCAGGCCAACTATCGATAATTGGCGAGCGATACAGACCGCCATCCACATGATGAAAACTGGAGACCTGAATCACCAGCTGCAGGTGCGTTCCGATACCCGCGGGTAAGGGCGCAATACGAATACCATCGCGCGATGTCTCTGCGCTGGCGCTGGTCGCGGGCTCTCCGGTAGACACCAGCAATTCACCATTGGCCCAGACCTTGGCGGCACGATAAAGATGTGGCAGTTTAAAACCAAGGTTATGCGGTGGCTGAGCAAAGTAGATGTCCACCGCATAAGTGGCATAACCCTCACCCGGTGGCGTATTCACACCAGAGGCCGGGTCAGACCAGCGCGCCGGCACCCAGGTTTCGCGGTAATTATTGTGTAATTGCTCGGGAGTGAGCAACTGATGCCAGTACAGACGCCAATAGCCTTTTAGCACCAACGGCCCCTGGTGATCAGCGGGCACATCCACGCGGCCATCGACCACTTCGGGCGCTTCGGGCAGGACTACGGAATACTGCTGCCACAGGGTATAGAGAATAAGCGCTGTAAGCGCCAGTATGGCCAACACCGTGGGGGAGAATGTTTTATTTAACAGCGCGCGCATAATTGCCTGTCGTCAGACACTACCAAAGCACAAGCTTACTCCAGTCGGCACGGCGCTGCACCTACGCTGACCCAGTAGGTGCATTCAACACTAAAAAGTGAAAGATTTAAGGCCAGCTTAGACAGTAGCGCTAAGCATTACTCGCACTGGTAGAGCCGCGCACCACAATTGAATGAGGCAGAACCACTCTCTTGTTAAGCTTTATCCCCAAAATACTGTCGGCTCGGATCGCCTCTACCAGTAAATCTACCGAGTCTGCCGACATTTGATCAATGGGCTGCTTCACCGTGGTTAACGGCGGCCAAATACTGCGGGCAATAGTGGTGTCGTCAAAACCGGCCACGGCAATGTCTTCCGGCACCCGCAAACCGCGCTTGTGAACCGCAGCAATTACGGCACTGGCCATATCATCGTTACTGGCAAAAATAGCCGTTACCGGCTTGCCCGAATTGAGAATCTCATCGGCGGCAATCATACCGCCGTCAAAGTTAAAATCCCCCTGGGCAACCACGGCCTTTTCCTGAGGAATACAGTGGGCCGCAAGCGCATCGCAAAAGCCGCGAAAACGATTCGCCGCCACCCCCTGATTGCGATCACCCTTGATAAAACCTATGTGTTCGTGACCATCGTGAATCAGGTGCTCAGTCATTTCGTAGGTAGCCTGATAATCATCAATGGATACATAGGCAGCGCGATCCATTTCAAACCCGGGGCCGACCCTCACATAGCGAATGTCTTCCTTTTCCAAGGCATCCAGCAAAGGTAAGTATTCACACAGCGGCGGCGGCACGATAACGCCATCCAGCATATAGCGGCTGCTCAGATCACTGACAATATCCTCGACATTGGGCGCCCCAAAGCTGCAGGACTCCAACACCAGGTGATAGCCCAGCTCATTGCACCGCTGCAACACGCCAATCAGGTACTGACTGATATAACTGCCAATAGAGTTATCGTAGAAAAAGCCCACTAGATAAGACTGTGAGCCCGACAAACTGCGAGCGGAGACATTGAGCCGGTAGTTCAACGCTTTTACCGCTTCCATTACGCGCTCGTGGGTTTGCTCCGACACCTTGTCGTTATTGAGCACTCGCGACACTGTCATGATAGAGACGCCCGCCATACTGGCAACGTCTTTCATGGTGACTTTTCTGGCTCTACCAGATCTATCTCTGCTGCTCATTTTTTTACCTTATTATTTTGCCAACCAATGGCTTATTGCTGTGAAAATATTCCATCAAAGCTCTGATCACATTGATAACACAAATGCCAGCAAATAACTATGAAGCGGGCCGCACCGCAACAAGCGGGCACAAAAAAGGCCGCTCGAAAGCGGCCTTTTTCTTGTCAGCGACTAAGATAAATTAGTCGTTGATTTTGGCAACCACACCGGCGCCAACAGTACGGCCACCTTCGCGAATTGCGAAGCGCAGACCTTCTTCCATCGCTACCGGGTTAATCAGGGTAACGTCCATCTTAACGTTATCGCCCGGCATTACCATTTCTACGCCTTCTGGCAGCTCACACGCGCCAGTTACGTCAGTGGTACGGAAGTAGAACTGTGGACGGTAGCCTTTAAAGAACGGAGTGTGGCGACCACCTTCGTCTTTTGACAGTACGTAAACTTCCGCTTCGAACTTAGCGTGCGGAGTTACCGAACCAGGCTTGGCCAGTACTTGACCACGCTCGATTTCGTCGCGCTTGGTACCACGCAGCAGAACACCAACGTTCTCACCCGCACGGCCTTCGTCCAGCATCTTGCGGAACATTTCAACACCGGTACAAGTGGTCTTGGTGGTGTCTTTGATGCCCACGATTTCGATTTCTTCACCGACGGTGATGATACCGCGCTCTACACGACCGGTTACTACGGTACCGCGACCAGAGATAGAGAACACGTCTTCTACAGGCATCAGGAACGGCTGATCAATGGCACGCTCTGGCTCAGGAATGTACTCATCCAGGGTTTCAACCAGCTTCTTAACGGCGGTGGTACCCAGCTCGTTGTCGTCTTCGCCGTTCAGGGCCATCAGGGCAGAACCGGCAATGATCGGAGTGTCGTCACCTGGGAAGTCGTAGTCAGACAGCAGCTCACGCAGCTCCATCTCAACCAGCTCCAGCATCTCTTCGTATTCTTCGGTGCCTACGCCGCCGCAATCTTCGGCCAGCAGGTCAGCCTTGTTCAGGAATACTACGATGAAAGGTACACCAACCTGACGCGACAGCAGGATGTGCTCACGGGTTTGCGGCATTGGACCGTCGGTCGCGCCACACACCAGGATAGCACCGTCCATCTGAGCAGCACCGGTGATCATGTTTTTCACGTAGTCGGCGTGCCCTGGGCAGTCAACGTGCGCGTAGTGACGGCTCGGTGAGTCGTACTCAACGTGAGAAGTCGCGATGGTAATACCGCGCTCACGCTCTTCCGGAGCGTTATCAATACCGTCAAAAGCAACTGCAGCACCACCCCATACTTCCGCACATACACGGGTCAGGGCCGCTGTCAGAGTGGTTTTACCGTGGTCAACGTGACCGATGGTGCCCACGTTTACGTGGGGCTTGTTCCGTTCGAACTTTTCTTTTGCCACTTTACGTTTCCTCTAATTGAAAAATCAGAATCAATTAATCACTAATGATATTGTTTTTTGCCATAATTTCATCGGTGACGTTTTTGGGTGCCTCAGCATAGCCTTTAAACTCCATGCTGTAGGTTGCGCGGCCCTGAGTCGCTGAGCGCAAATCAGTTGCGTAACCAAACATCTCCGCCAAGGGCACTTCGGCATTGACAATTTTACCGCTGATGCTTTCGTCCATGCCCTGGATAACGCCGCGACGACGGTTAAGGTCGCCAACTACATCACCCATATTCTCTTCCGGAGTGACCACCTCAACTTTCATGATCGGCTCCAGCAATACCGCACCGCCCTCCTGGGCCAACTTTTTGGTGGCCATGGATGCGGCTATTTTAAAGGCCATTTCGTTGGAGTCCACATCGTGGAACGAGCCATCGTATAAAGTAGCCTTTAAACCCAGCAACGGGTAGCCCGCCAAAACACCGTTTTTCATCTGCTCTTCGATGCCTTTAGCAACGGCGGGAATGTATTCTTTCGGTACCGTGCCGCCGACGATTTCGTTGACGAACTCCAGCCCCTCGGCGCCCTCGTCTTCGCCGGGCTCGAAACGCACCCAAACGTGGCCATACTGACCACGCCCGCCGGACTGACGGACAAACTTACCTTCAATTTCACAGGTATTTTGAATACGCTCACGGTAGGCCACCTGCGGCTTACCAATATTCGCCTCGACACTGAACTCACGACGCATACGATCGACGATAATATCCAGGTGAAGCTCGCCCATACCACCGATGATGGTTTGGCCGGTTTCTTCATCGGTACGAACCCGGAAAGAGGGATCTTCCTGGGCGAGTTTGCCCAGAGCGACACCCATTTTTTCCTGGTCCGCTTTACTTCTGGGCTCCACTGCCACGTGAATCACGGGCTCTGGGAACTCCATGCGCTCCAGGGTGATAACGCTGTTGGGGTTACACAGTGTATCGCCGGTGGTAACGTCTTTAAAACCAATACCCGCGGCGATATCGCCAGCCAGTACTTCTTTAATTTCCTGGCGATCGTTAGCGTGCATTTGCACCATTCGGCCGATGCGCTCTTTTTTACCTTTTACCGGGTTGAATACGGTATCGCCGGTTGCCAAGGTTCCCGAGTAAACGCGGAAGAAAGTCAGCGTACCGACAAACGGGTCGGTGGCAATTTTAAAGGCAAGCGCAGCAAAGGGCGCGCTATCGTCGGCTGCACGGGTATCGTGAGTCTCGCCATCTTCCAACACACCATCAATGGCTTTTACTTCGGTGGGCGCTGGCAGGTATTCAATAACCGCATCCAGTACAGCTTGTACGCCTTTGTTCTTAAAGGCGGAGCCGCCCAGCACAGGAATGATTTCGTTGGCCAAGGTGCGTTTGCGAATAGCCGCTTTAATTTCTTCTTCGCCCAGCTCTTCACCTTCGAGATACTTATTCATCAAGTCGTCATCGGCCTCGGCGGCCGCTTCGACCAGATACTCGCGCATCTCATCGCAGGTGTCCTGCAACTCGGCGGGAATATCCTGATATTCGAAGGTCATGCCGCGATCATCTTCATTCCAAATAATCGCTTGCATTTTAATTAGATCGACCACGCCCTTGAATTCGTCTTCAGAGCCAATGGTCATCTGCAGGGGAACGGCGTTCGCACCCAGGCGCTCACGCAATTGCTCAACCACTCGCAGATAGTTTGCCCCGGTGCGGTCCATCTTGTTGACGAACACCATCCGCGGCACTTCATATTTGTTGGCCTGACGCCATACGGTTTCGGTCTGCGGCTGCACGCCGGAGGAGCCACACAGCACCACGATTGCACCGTCAAGTACACGCAGTGAACGCTCTACCTCAATGGTAAAGTCAACGTGTCCAGGGGTATCGATAATATTGATGCGGTGCTCATCAAACTGCTGGCGCATGCCAGACCAGAAAGTGGTAACAGCTGCTGAGGTGATGGTAATGCCGCGCTCTTGCTCCTGCTCCATCCAATCGGTGGTAGCGGCGCCGTCATGTACTTCACCTATTTTGTGGGAGAGGCCCGTGTAGAACAGTACACGCTCTGTGGTGGTGGTTTTGCCCGCGTCTACGTGCGCGCAAATACCAATGTTGCGGTAGCGAGCGATTGGCGTCTTACGTGCCACAGCTGAAGTCTCCAAATACCAATTTCTTAGAATGGTAAAAGGCAGCCATAATAGCTGCCTTTTGTTTCTCAATGCTTACAAGCTTAGAAGCGGAAGTGAGAGAACGCCTTGTTGGCCTCGGCCATACGGTGTACGTCTTCACGCTTCTTCACAGCAGAACCTTTGTTCTGCGAAGCATCGATCAACTCACCAGCCAGGCGGGCAGGCATAGACTTCTCACCGCGACCGCGGGAGTAATCTACCAACCAACGCATAGCCAGCGCGGTGCGACGTGCAGGACGCACTTCCACCGGGACCTGGTAGGTCGCACCACCAACGCGGCGAGACTTAACCTCTACCAGCGGGGCGATGTTTTCCAAAGCCTCATCGAAAACCTCAATAGGATCACGATTGAGCTTGTCATTCACAATATCCAGCGCGCCGTAAACAATGCGTTCTGCTACGGCTTTCTTACCACTCACCATTACATGGTTCATGAACTTTGCCAGAGTCACATTGCCGTATTTAGGATCCGGCAAGATCTCGCGTTTCGCGACAACTCTTCTTCTTGGCATTTTAATAGCCTCTCTTCAGGGATTGTCCAGGACAGCTAAGCCACCTGGCCTTACTCGGTTCTACCCGAAAACGTATGTCTTAAGTCGCGATTGCTTACTTAGGACGCTTGGTACCGTACTTAGAGCGGCCCTGTTTACGGTCGTTAACACCGGAGGTGTCTAGTGAACCGCGAACAGTGTGGTAGCGCACACCAGGCAAGTCTTTTACACGACCGCCACGGATCAGTACTACGCTGTGCTCTTGCAAGTTGTGCCCTTCACCACCGATGTATGAGGTAACCTCAAAGCCGTTGGTCAGACGAACACGGCACACTTTACGCAGTGCTGAGTTCGGCTTCTTCGGCGTGGTAGTGTAAACGCGGGTGCAAACACCACGCTTTTGCGGGTTGGCTTGCAGAGCAGGTACGTCGCTCTTTTGAACCTTACGTTTTCTCGGCTTACGAACCAACTGGTTGATCGTTGCCATGAAAATAAACTCCACAGATATATAAAAGCCTCATTTTGAGGCCAATTTAAAGAAGATGGCGACAGCCATCCCCCACTTAGTAAAAAGTGGGTGGCGCATTGTAATGACACCCCCCACTTCCGTCAAGACAAAATTGAGCAATAATTGCCCACCCCGGTGTCACCACCGGGGGCATGTCTCTATGTCCCTAACGGGCCAATCTTACTCGCCGCTGGATTTCAACGCCTCGGTCAGTGCCGCTTCAACATCCTCAGCGCTCACACCAGTATCGGCGTATTCCAGAGCTTCTTCACGCTTGCGCTTGCGCTCGGTGTGATAAGCCAAACCAGTACCGGCAGGAATCAAACGACCCACTACCACGTTCTCTTTCAAGCCGCGCAGTGAATCTTTCTTGCCGGTAACCGCCGCTTCGGTCAGAACGCGGGTGGTTTCCTGGAACGAGGCCGCTGAGATAAACGACTCGGTCGCCAGCGAGGCCTTGGTAATACCCAGCAGCAAACGCTCGAACTTGGCGGGCTGTTTGTCTTCAGCGCGCAGACGCTCGTTTTCAGCCAGCACGTTGGTGTACTCAACCTGCTCACCTTTCACAAAGCTGGAATCACCCATTCCGGTAATTTCGACTTTGCGCAGCATCTGACGAACGATGGTTTCGATGTGCTTATCGTTAATCTTCACACCCTGCAGACGGTATACATCCTGAATTTCGTTGGTGATGTAGCTCGCCAGAGCCTCAACACCTTTCAGGCGCAAGATGTCATGCGGGTTAGATGGACCATCCGATACCACTTCACCTTTCACTACTTGCTCACCTTCAAACACAGTCAGCTGACGGTGCTTAGGAATCAGCACTTCGTAGTGGGTAGAGCCATCTTCCAGCGGCTGGCCATCGTTCGGAGTAATCACCAAACGACGCTTGCCTTTGGTTTCTTTACCAAAGCTCACGGTACCTGAGATTTCCGCCAAGATAGACGGCTCTTTCGGCTTACGCGCTTCAAACAAGTCGGCCACGCGGGGCAGACCACCGGTAATATCGCGAGTTTTCGAACCCTCTTGAGGAATACGGGCAAGTACATCACCCACCTCAATGGTGTCGTTATCTGCAATGCTCAAAATCGCATGAGCCGGCAGCAAATAATGCGCGGGCATGGTGGTATTGGGCAAGCACAGCTCGTTACCCGCTTCGTCGGTCAAGGTGATGGCAGGACGCATATCCTTACCAGCTGACGGACGCTCGGATGGATCCATTACCTCGATAGACGACAGACCGGTTAGCTCGTCAGTTTGACGACGTACCGACAGGTTATCTTCCATACCCGAGAAGTTCACCTTACCCGCCACCTCGGTGACGATTGGGTGAGTATGCGGATCCCACTTGGCAACAATCTGGCCACCATCGACCTGCTCGCCATCTTTAACAGAGATCACGGCACCGTAAGGAATCTTATAGCGCTCACGCTCACTGCCCTGGGCATCGGCCACCGCCAGCTCACCGGAGCGAGATACCGCCACCAGGTTGCCGTCTTTGTTGGTCACGACTTTGATGTTAATCAGGCGGATAGTACCTTCCTGCTTAACCTGAACATTGTCTGCCGCAGAAGCACGCGAAGCCGCACCACCAATGTGGAAGGTACGCATGGTCAGCTGGGTACCGGGCTCACCGATCGACTGCGCGGCGATAACACCCACGGCTTCACCTTTGTTAGCGCGATGACCACGTGCCAGGTCACGGCCGTAGCACATTGAGCAGATGCCGGTACGGGCATCACAGGTAATTGGCGAGCGCACCAGCACTTCGTCAATCCCCATGCCTTCAATACGCTCCACCCAAGCTTCGTCAATCATGGTACCGGCGGGCACCAGGATTTCGTCAGAGTTAGGACGCACGACATCGCGAGCCACTACGCGACCCAGAATACGGTCACCCAAGGATTCGATCACGTCGCCGCCTTCAATCACCGGCGCCATTTCCAGACCTTCGTCGGTACCACAGTCAGCCATGGTAACAACCAGATCCTGCGCCACGTCCACCAGACGACGAGTCAGGTAACCGGAGTTTGCGGTCTTCAGTGCGGTATCGGCCAGACCTTTACGCGCACCGTGAGTCGAAATAAAGTACTGACCAACGTTCAGACCTTCACGGAAGTTCGCGGTAATAGGCGCTTCAATAATAGAGCCATCTGGCTTGGCCATCAGACCGCGCATACCCGCCAGCTGACGAATCTGCGCCGGGCTACCACGAGCACCTGAGTCGGCGTACATGTAAACCGAGTTGAAGGAGGTTTGCTGCTCCTCTTCGCCGTCGCGGTTAATCACAGACTCAAAACTGATACCGTCCATCATCGACTTGGCCACCAAGTCATTAGCGCGCGACCAGATGTCGATGACTTTGTTGTATTTCTCACCAGCGGTTACCAAACCTGAAGCAAACTGGCTTTCAATTTCTTTCACTTCTTCTTCGGCGCGGGCGACAATTTCGTACTTTTCATCGGGAATCGCAAAGTCGTTTACACCGATGGACGAGCCCGACTTGGTGGAGAAGTCGTAACCCATGTACATCAAACGGTCAGCAAAAATAACGGTCGCCTTGAGGCCCACGGCGCGGTAGCAGTGGTTAATAACCGCAGAGATTGCCTTTTTCACCATGGCGCGGTCGATCATCTCGAAGGGAATACCCTCGGGAACGATCTCCCACAGCAGTACACGACCTACAGTGGTTTCTACCAGACGCTTAGTGGCCTGCTTTTCACCTTCACTGCCGATGATGGTTTCATCGATACGCACTTTAACGCGCGCTTGCAGATCAACCTGATGGCCGTAGTAAGCACGGGATACTTCCGCCACATCGGCGAACACCATGCCTTCACCCTTGGCGTTAATACGCTCACGGGTCATCCAGTACAAGCCCAGTACCACGTCTTGCGAGGGCACAATAATCGGCTCACCAGAGGCAGGCGACAGAATGTTGTTGGTGGACATCATCAGCGCACGCGCTTCCAGCTGAGCTTCAAGCGTCAGCGGAACGTGAACGGCCATCTGGTCACCGTCGAAGTCAGCGTTATAGGCCGCACACACCAACGGGTGCAGCTGGATAGCCTTACCTTCAATCAGTACCGGCTCAAACGCCTGAATACCCAAACGGTGCAAAGTCGGGGCGCGGTTCAGCAATACAGGGTGTTCGCGAATCACTTCATCGAGAATATCCCATACCACGGCTTCTTCGCGCTCGACCATTTTCTTGGCCGCTTTAATGGTAGTGGCCAGGCCGCGCAGTTCCAGCTTGCTGAAAATAAATGGCTTGAACAGCTCCAATGCCATTTTCTTGGGCAGACCACACTGATGCAGGCGCAGGGTGGGACCAACCACAATTACCGAACGGCCGGAGTAGTCCACACGCTTACCCAACAGGTTCTGACGGAAACGACCTTGCTTACCTTTGATCATGTCGGCCAAAGATTTCAGCGGACGCTTGTTGGACCCGGTAATCGCACGACCGCGACGACCGTTATCCAACAGCGCATCTACAGACTCCTGCAGCATACGCTTTTCGTTGCGCACGATGATGTCAGGAGCGTTCAGATCCAAAAGGCGCTTCAAGCGGTTATTACGGTTGATAACGCGGCGATACAAGTCGTTCAGATCAGAGGTCGCAAAGCGGCCACCGTCCAGCGGTACCAGCGGACGCAAATCCGGTGGCAATACCGGCAGCAC
This sequence comes from Gilvimarinus sp. DA14, assembly GCF_024204685.1. NCBI lineage: Bacteria > Pseudomonadati > Pseudomonadota > Gammaproteobacteria > Cellvibrionales > Cellvibrionaceae > Gilvimarinus > Gilvimarinus sp. DA14. The sequence continues at coordinate 3,036,273 of NZ_CP100350.1, read as the reverse complement.
TTCCATCACCATCCACTCTGGGTTGTTGCCCGAGTAGTAGAAAGCCTCCAGCAGCTTTAAGCGCTTGGAGAACTTTTTAATTTTGGTTTCCGAATTGGTATTCGGAATTTCTTCGCGCAGGTACTGAATTTCTTCTTCGAGGTTGATATCCGACATCAGCGCTTTAATCGCCTCGGCGCCCATCAGCGCTTCAAACTCATCGCCGAACTCTTCCATCGATTCAAAGTACTGCTCATCGGTCAGCAGCTGGCCGCGCTCCAGGGTAGTCATACCCGGATCGGTCACTACATAAGACTCGAAATACAGCACGCGCTCAATATCACGCAGGGTCATATCCAGCAGCAAGCCAATACGGCTTGGCAGTGATTTCAAAAACCAGATATGCGCAACCGGCGAGGCCAATTCAATATGCCCCATGCGCTCACGACGCACCTTCGCCAAGGTCACTTCAACGCCGCATTTTTCACAGATAATGCCGCGATGCTTCATGCGCTTGTACTTACCGCACAAGCATTCGTAGTCTTTTACCGGACCAAAAATTTTGGCACAGAACAAGCCTTCGCGCTCTGGCTTGAAGGTACGGTAGTTAATGGTCTCGGGCTTTTTAACTTCACCAAACGACCAAGAGCGAATCATTTCCGGCGATGCCAGGCCGATGCGAATCGCGTCAAATTCTTCAGTTTGTCCCTGGGACTTGAGCAGATTAAGTAAGTCTTTCAAGGCGCTTCCTCCAGTGGGCTCCAGTAGTGCAGTTTGCACACGAGGCGGAGCTAATGCTCCGCCCTAACCGATTTAGTAATGGACGGACGATTACTCGTCCTCTTCCAGCTCCATATTGATACCGAGGGCTCGGATCTCTTTAACCAGTACGTTAAAGGATTCGGGCATACCCGGCTCCATACGGTGATCGCCATCGACAATGTTTTTGTACATTTTGGTTCGGCCGGTTACGTCGTCCGACTTCACGGTCAACATTTCCTGCAAGGTGTAAGCAGCACCATATGCTTCCAGTGCCCATACCTCCATCTCACCAAAGCGCTGACCACCGAACTGCGCCTTACCACCCAGCGGCTGCTGGGTAACCAGGCTGTAGGAACCGGTAGAACGGGCGTGCATCTTGTCGTCCACCAAGTGGTTCAGTTTCAGCATGTACATATAGCCGACGGTTACCGGACGCTGGAATGAATCGCCGGTACGGCCGTCGTACAACTGCATCTGACCGGAATCGGGCAGATCAGCGAGACGCAGCAAGGCTTTGATTTCGTGCTCTTTAGCACCATCAAATACCGGAGTGGCCATAGGCACACCGCCGCGCAAGTTGTTGGCAAGGTCCATCACCTCTTCGTCAGAGAAGTTAGCCAAATCTTCTTTGGCATAGACATCGCCGGTTTCGTTGTAAATCTCTTCCAAAAAGCCGCGTACTTCATTTACGGCTTTCTGCTGACGCACCATCTCGTCGATTTTCACGCCGAGACCCTTGGCCGCCATACCCAAGTGAGTTTCCAGAATCTGACCCACGTTCATCCGCGAGGGCACACCCAGAGGGTTTAGCACGATATCAACGGGCTCACCTTTGGCGTCGTAAGGCATATCTTCAATCGGCATAATCACCGAGATAACACCTTTGTTACCGTGACGACCGGCCATTTTGTCACCGGGCTGAATACGACGCTTGATCGCGAGGTAAACCTTAACGATTTTCAGCACACCAGGCGCCAGATCATCGCCAGTGGACAGCTTGCGCTTCTTATCCTCAAAACGCTCATCCAGGTTCTTGCGACACTCGGCCAGACGCTCTTCGGCGCGATCGATTTGCTCGTTAAGTTCATCGCTGTCAACGCGCAGTTTGAACCACTGCTCGGTTTCCAGACCATCGAGTACTTCGTCAGTCAGAACTTCGCCTTTTTTCACGCCTTTACCGGCAGCAACTTTTTGGCCACCGATGACAGCGCGCAGACGCTCTAGAGTCGCCGCTTCCATAATGCGGTACTCTTCATTGAGGTCTTTGCGAACTTCGTCCAACTGAGCTTTTTCAATATCCTGTGAGCGCTGATCTTTTTCCAGACCGTCACGGGTAAACACCTGCACATCAATAACCGTACCTTTGGTGCTCGATGGTACGCGCAAAGAGGTATCTTTAACGTCAGACGCTTTCTCACCGAAAATAGCGCGCAGCAGTTTTTCTTCTGGAGTCAGCTGGGTCTCGCCTTTGGGCGTGACTTTACCCACCAGAATGTCGCCACCGCCGACTTCGGCACCGATATAAACAATGCCGGACTCGTCCAGTTTGTTCAGAGCGTTTTCACCAACGTTCGGAATATCCGAAGTGATCTCTTCACTGCCAAGCTTGGTATCGCGCGCGATACAAGTCAGCTCCTGAATGTGAATGGTGGTAAAGCGATCTTCTTGCACCACACGCTCGGACACCAGGATGGAGTCCTCAAAGTTGTAACCGTTCCAAGGCATAAACGCGATGCGCATGTTTTGCCCCAGAGCCAGCTCGCCCATGTCCACCGAGGGGCCATCAGCAAGAATGTCGCCGCGCTGAATGGTATCGCCCACGTTCACAATGGAGCGCTGGTTAATACAAGTGTTCTGGTTAGAGCGGGTGTACTTAATCAGGTTGTAGATATCTACACCTGCATCACCCGACTCAACTTCTTCATCCCGAACTTTAACCACAATGCGGCCAGCATCGACGCGATCAATCACACCGCCACGTTTTGCCACTACACACACACCTGAGTCGGAGGCTACATTGCGCTCCATACCAGTACCCACCAAAGGCTTCTCGGCCTTCAGAGTCGGCACGGCCTGACGCTGCATGTTTGAACCCATCAAGGCGCGGTTAGCATCATCGTGCTCCAGGAACGGAATCAAGGATGCGGCTACCGATACCACCTGGCGAGGCGATACGTCCATAAACTGAACTTCGGCCGGGCTTTTCAGGGTGAAGTCACCGTAGTGACGTACTGACACCAGGTCTTCAACCAGCTTGCCGCTATCGTCCAGCTTGGCAGATGCCTGGGCGATTACATACTCGGCTTCGTTAATGGCCGACAGGAATTCAATCTCGTCGGTGACCTGTCCGTCTTTAACGCGACGGTAAGGGGTTTCCAAAAAGCCGTAGCTATTGGTGCGCGAGTAAGTCGCCAGCGAGTTAATCAGACCAATGTTCGGACCTTCAGGGGTCTCAATTGGGCAGACACGACCGTAGTGCGTCGGGTGTACGTCGCGCACCTCAAAGCCAGCGCGCTCACGGGTCAAACCGCCGGGGCCCAAGGCCGATACACGACGCTTATGGGTAACTTCCGACAGCGGGTTGTTCTGGTCCATAAACTGCGACAACTGCGAAGAGCCAAAGAACTCTTTAATGGCAGCGGCGACAGGTTTGGCGTTGATCAAATCCTGCGGCATCAGGCCTTCGCTTTCGGCCATAGACAAACGCTCTTTAACAGCGCGCTCAACGCGAACCAAACCAACACGGAATTGGTTTTCGGCCATTTCACCCACAGAACGGATACGACGGTTACCCAAGTGGTCGATGTCATCCACAACGCCTTTACCGTTGCGAATATCGATCAGGGTTTTCAACACGTCGACGATATCGTCGTTAGACAGAGTGCCTTCGCCGAACTCTTCTTCACGCCCCAGACGACGGTTGAACTTCATGCGGCCAACCGCAGAAAGGTCATAGCGCTCTTGGGTGAAGAACAGGTTATTAAACAGTGCTTCGGCAGATTCTTTGGTCGGCGGCTCGCCTGGACGCATCATACGGTAAATTTCTACCAGCGCTTCCAGTTGGGTGCGAGTCGGATCGATACGCAGGGTATCGGAGATAAACGGACCGCAATCCAGTTCATTGGTGTACAGAGTCTCGACAGTCTGCACGCCGGCCTTCATCAGAATTTCCAGCGCGTCAACGGTAATTTCGCTGTTGCACTCCAGCAGTACTTCACCGGTGTTCTCGTCGATCACGTCTTTTGCCAGCGCACGACCCAACAGGTAATCGGCGGGCACGGCCATTTCTTCCACACCCGCTTTTTCCAGCTGACGAATGTGGCGAGCGGTAATGCGACGCCCCTCTTCGACCAGAACCTTGCCTTTCTTGTCTTTGATATCAAAGGTGGCAACATCACCACGCAGACGCGACGGCACAACCTCAAAGGTAAACTGGCCGTCATCACCCAGGGTGAAAGTACTGGTTTCAAAGAACATTTCCAGCATTTCTTGCGAGCTGAAGCCCAGCGCACGCAACAAGATAGATGCTGGCAACTTACGACGGCGGTCAATACGTACGTAAACCAAGTCTTTAGGATCGAACTCAAAGTCCAACCAACTGCCGCGGTAAGGAATAATACGAGCGCTGTAGAGCAGCTTACCGGAGGAGTGCGTCTTACCTTTATCATGGTCGAAGAACACACCCGGTGAGCGGTGCAACTGAGACACGATAACACGCTCGGTACCGTTAATGACGAAGGTACCATTGTCGGTCATGAGCGGAATTTCGCCCATGTAGACTTCTTGTTCTTTAATATCTTTGATTGCTTTGTTCGCTGAATCTTTATCGTAGATAATCAGCCGAACTTTTACACGCAGCGGTGCTGAATAAGTCACCCCGCGCAGAATACATTCGTTCACGTCAAACGCTGGTTTGCCAAGCACATAGCTGACATACTCAAGCGCTGCATTGCCAGAATAGCTGGCAATTGGGAATACAGAGCGGAAGGCGGCATGCAGGCCAACATCAAAACGCTCTTCTCCAGACGCATCGGCCTGGGTAAATTTTCTGTAAGAATCCAGCTGAATCGCCAATAGATAAGGCACATCCATGACGTGTGGCAATTTGCCAAAGTCCTTGCGGATACGTTTTTTCTCAGTGTATGAGTAAGCCATCTGTATTCCCCAGCTTGTTCACGGATAGGGCGCTGCGCCCAAACGCGAGTGGCGTTGTCTAAACTCTCCCTACTGCGAGCGGTAGCGCGCAGTCTGGCAGTCGAACTGCCCGGTCATATCAATCGACCGAAAACGGAAAAAGGCTGGCGGGTAAAACCCACCAGCCCAGCGTCTAACGAATCGTCAGACTTGCGAGCAAAAGCGATTACTTCAGCTCAGCAGAAGCGCCGGCTTCTTCCAGCTTAGCCTTAGCAGCTTCAGCGTCTTCTTTAGAAACACCTTCTTTAACAGCTTTAGGTGCTTCTTCAACGATCGCTTTAGCTTCTTTCAGGCCCAGACCAGTGATTTCGCGAACAGCTTTAATCGCGTTCACTTTCTTGTCACCAGCGCTGGTGATGATTACGTCAAATTCGGTTTGCTCTTCAGCAGCACCGCCAGCGTCGCCACCAGCACCACCAGCAACAACAGCAGCCGCTGCAGATACGCCGAATTTTTCTTCCATTGCAGAAACCAGTTCTACAACATCTTTTACTGACATCTCAGCAATCGCTTCGATGATATCTTCTTTAGATACAGACATGTCTAAATTCCCATCTGTGCAGAGCAAATGCTCTGGTAAACGTTAAGAAAAACCGACCTAAAATTAGGCAGCTTCCTGTTCTTTGCTGTCGCGAATGGCTGCAATAGTGCGAACCAGTTTTCCAGCAGCTGCTTCTTTCATCACGCTCATCAGCTTGGCCAGCGCTTCGTCGTAGGTAGGCAGAGATGCCAGCATGGCAACGTCTACAATTTCACCTTCAAAGACGGCGGCTTTCAGCTCCAGATTTTCATTCTCTTTGGCGTACTCTTTCAAAATACGCGCACCGGCACCTGGGTGGTCGGTAGAGAAGGCAATCAGGGTAGGACCGACGAAGCTCTCAACCAAGCATTCGTAATCGGTACCTTGAACAGCGCGACGAGCCAGAGTATTGCGAACAACTTTCAACCAAACGCCGTTCTCTCTGGCTTCTTTACGCAGGGCAGTCATTTTGTCTACGGTAACGCCGCGTGAATCGGCTACCACAGCAGACAGAGCGCCCTTCGCAGCTTCCTGGACTTCAGCGACAATCGCTTTTTTACCTTCAAGTCCTAATGCCACGGGATTTCTCCTGGGTTTGACAGACCTCAGCCTGTCGTTTGTCTAACAACCGGACAAAACGTTCTATCCGGCAATGATTCGGTGAATTCATTCGGCCAAGCCGAAGAGGGTCACCGTCTGCGTAGGCTGATTTATTAAGATCTTACAGCGGGGCTTAAGATCGCCTACGGTCTTTGACGGCCCGCGCCAGGCGCAGACCCCAAAGTTCTTTGGCTTATACAGCCAGGGAAGACTGATCGATTACCAGACCGGGACCCATGGTCGTGCTGATAGCGATCTTCTTCAGGTAAACACCCTTGGCAGTTGCAGGCTTAGACTTTTTCAGGTCAGCCAGCAGAGCTTCCAGGTTTTCTTGAATAGCTTTCGCGTCAAATGACAACTTGCCAATACCGCCGTGAATAATGCCGCCTTTATCGGCGCGGTAACGCACCTGACCGGCTTTAGCATTTTTAACCGCAGTGGCTACGTCCGGGGTAACTGTGCCAGTTTTCGGGTTTGGCATCAGACCGCGGGGGCCCAGAACCTGACCCAGCTGACCCACAACGCGCATGGCGTCGGGCGAAGCGATAACCACGTCGAAGTCCATCTTGCCAGCTTTAACTTCGGCGGCCAGATCGTCCATACCGATCAGGTCGGCACCGGCTTCTTTAGCGGCATCAGCGTTAGCGCCCTGTGTAAACACAGCAACGCGAACATCTTTACCATTACCGTTAGGCAGAGTAGTGGCACCACGCACAGACTGATCTGATTTACGCGGATCGATACCCAGGTTGATTGACACATCAACAGTTTCAGCGAACTTAACGCTGGAGATCTCTTTCAACAGAGCAACCGCATCTTCTACAGAGTACTGCTTGGCGCGATCTACTTTTTCAGCGATAGCGCGCTGACGCTTAGATAATTTAGCCATCTCTTACACGCCCTCCACATCAAGACCCATTGCACGGGCTGAACCGGCAATAGTACGTACGGCAGCATCCATATCAGCTGCGGTCAGATCAGGTTCTTTCGCGGTGGCAATTTCTTCCAACTGCGCACGAGTTACCTTGCCCACTTTCTTAGTGTTCGGGTTACTAGAACCAGACTTGATGCCAGCGGCTTTTTTCAACAAGTAAGAGGCCGGCGGCGTCTTCATGGTGAAAGTGAAGCTACGGTCGTTGTAAACACTGATTACAACCGGCACAGGAGCACCTGGCTCCAGGTTTTGAGTCTGGGCGTTAAACGCTTTACAGAACTCCATGATGTTCACACCGTGTTGACCCAGCGCGGGACCAACCGGAGGACTTGGATTTGCCTTGCCTGCACCAACTTGCAGTTTGATGTAGGCTTGTACTTTCTTAGCCATATCGCTACTCCAGTTATGGGTAATAACGCCTCCGACAAGTCAAACTTGTCTTCACAGGCTCCCCTGTTAAATTCGGGCTTTAGTAACCACCCGAGGACGCAAAAACCTCCCTCTGCACTAAGGCAAAGGAAGGCAAAAAATTCATCCCCTTGTCGGGACTATCAGGTCTTTTCTACCTGACCAAATTCCAACTCTACCGGGGTAGAGCGGCCGAAAATCAGCACCGCTACACGCAGGCGATTCTTTTCGTAGTTAACCTCTTCAACAACACCGTTAAAGTCGTTGAAGGGACCATCAATAACGCGCACCATTTCGCCAGGCTCAAACATTGTTTTGGGCTTGGGCTTCTCAATGGAGTCATCCACACGCTGCAAAATCGCTTCGGCTTCTTTATCGGTAATAGGCGCAGGCTTATCCGCCTTGCCGCCGATAAACCCCATTACTCTAGGGGTATCTTTTACCAAGTGCCAAGTGTCGTCATTCAGCTCCATTTGCACCAGCACGTAGCCAGGAAAGAACTTACGCTCACTTTTACGCTTTTGACCGCCGCGCATTTCCACCACTTCTTCGGTGGGAACAAGCACTTCACCAAATTGATCTTCCATCTGGTGCAGCTCAATTCGCTCGCGCAGGGAACTGGCCACTTTCTTTTCGTAACCAGAATACGCGTGTACCACGTACCAACGCTTCGCCATGAATGCTTATCCTATTATCTTGGAGGCGACAAAACCGAAAATCGTGTCAAGCCCCCAGAGAATCAATGCCATTACAATAACCACGGCCACCACCAACATAGTGGTCTGATTAGTCTCTTGCTTGGTTGGCCAAACAACTTTGCGCACTTCAACAATGGACTCGCGCAACAATTGAATCAGCGCACTACCTTTAGCGGTTTGCGAAGCAATCGCCAAACCCACCAAACCCAGCGCTACCAGCGCCAGCACCCGGTAAAGTAAAGGCTGAGCAGAGTACATAGAGTTGCCCACAACTCCAACAGCAACAACCGCCACTACCAGAAGCCATTTAACGGCATCCAGACGATACTCTTTGGGCTCGGCTTTTGTACTCATTTATAAGACAACCTACACAAGCAAAAAAATGGCAGGCCAGGAGGGACTCGAACCCCCAACAGCCGGTTTTGGAGACCGGTGCTCTACCAATTGAACTACTGGCCTAAAATCGAAAGGGGCAGCAGCGCTGCCCCACTCTCAACAACTATTAATTAGTCGTTGATTTTGGCAACCACGCCGGCGCCAACAGTACGGCCACCTTCGCGAATTGCGAAGCGCAGACCTTCTTCCATCGCTACCGGGTTAATCAGGGTAACGTCCATCTTAACGTTATCGCCCGGCATTACCATTTCTACGCCTTCTGGCAACTCACACGCGCCAGTTACGTCAGTGGTACGGAAGTAGAACTGTGGACGGTAGCCTTTAAAGAACGGAGTGTGGCGACCACCTTCGTCTTTTGACAGTACGTAAACTTCCGCTTCGAACTTAGCGTGCGGAGTTACCGAACCAGGCTTGGCCAGTACTTGACCACGCTCGATTTCGTCGCGCTTGGTACCACGCAGCAGAACACCAACGTTCTCACCCGCACGGCCTTCGTCCAGCATTTTGCGGAACATTTCAACACCGGTACAAGTGGTCTTGGTGGTGTCTTTGATGCCCACGATTTCGATTTCTTCACCAACGGTGATGATACCGCGCTCTACACGACCGGTTACTACGGTACCGCGACCAGAGATAGAGAACACGTCTTCCACTGGCATCAGGAACGGCTGATCAATGGCACGCTCTGGCTCAGGAATGTACTCGTCCAGGGTCTCAACCAGCTTCTTAACAGCGGTGGTACCCAGCTCGTTGTCGTCTTCGCCGTTCAGGGCCATCAGGGCAGAACCGGCAATGATCGGAGTGTCGTCACCTGGGAAGTCGTAGTCAGACAGCAGCTCACGCAGCTCCATCTCAACCAGCTCCAGCATCTCTTCGTATTCTTCGGTGCCTACGCCGCCGCAATCTTCGGCCAGCAGGTCAGCCTTGTTCAGGAATACTACGATGAAAGGTACACCAACCTGACGCGACAGCAGGATGTGCTCACGGGTTTGCGGCATTGGACCGTCGGTCGCGCCACACACCAGGATAGCACCGTCCATCTGAGCAGCACCGGTGATCATGTTTTTCACGTAGTCGGCGTGCCCTGGGCAGTCAACGTGCGCGTAGTGACGGCTCGGTGAGTCGTACTCAACGTGAGAAGTCGCGATGGTAATACCGCGCTCACGCTCTTCCGGAGCGTTATCAATACCGTCAAAAGCAACTGCAGCACCACCCCATACTTCCGCACATACACGGGTCAGGGCCGCTGTCAGAGTGGTTTTACCGTGGTCAACGTGACCGATGGTGCCCACATTGACGTGGGGCTTATTACGTTCGAACTTTTCCTTCGCCATTGCGAGCGCCTCCTCAAACTAGCCGTCAAAAACAAGCCATTAACTTACACATAAAAAACAGCTGCGAAAGACAGTCTTTCGCAGCCGGGATATGGAGCTCTTGAGCAGATTTGAACTGCCGACCTCACCCTTACCAAGGGTGTGCTCTACCAACTGAGCTACAAGAGCCTAAAATCTTCAGCATTTGGAGCGGGCAGCGGGAATCGAACCCGCATCATCAGCTTGGAAGGCTGAGGTTCTACCATTGAACTATGCCCGCTAAAACATATGCCCACCTAAACCAGGTGCTGCATGAAGCTCAACCGTTGCTGACACTTCCCAGCTGTTGGCGTTTTTCACCGCCGCCGCCTAAGCGACTATAAAATGGTGCAGGGGGGAGGATTCGAACCTCCGAAGCTTTCGCGTCAGATTTACAGTCTGATCCCTTTGGCCACTCGGGAACCCCTGCCAAATTGAGCCGCGTATTGTCCGGCCCAGACCAGCTGCTGTCAACCGGTTTTTCTAAGAAATTCACCTGCTTACAACAACTTTTTAGAGAGATTGGAGCTGGCGAGAGGAGTCGAACCCCCGACCGGCTGATTACAAGTCAGCTGCTCTACCAACTGAGCTACGCCAGCACTCTCTAGACCACGTCTCAACGTGGAGGCGGGATTCTAGTGAAACTTTTACCCGGAAGCAACACCTGAACAGTATTTTTGTTGTTTCTCTACCCCATTTTCACGCCCCAGCAACTCCACCCAGGCGGCGGCATCTAATTTGGCCGCTGCGCCCGGCGCCAACAAGACCCAATTCTCTTTGCGCGTGCGCTCCACCTCGCGCACCGAAACCTCGTACCCCAAGGTCTTCATATCTTCTACTCGGGCATCGGCCAGCTCTCGGCGAGTAAACATCCCAAAGGAGATACCATTGGCGAGCTCCCCCCGAGGAATCAGATAGCTGTCTATCTGCTTGGCTTGAACTTCACGCAGTTTTTGTAGCGCTTCTTTTTTACTGGGCTCGGGCGGCAAATGCACCCAGTAGCCAACACCTTCGGGCACCTCGAGCTCGCGCACCTGGGCGGCAACCTCCATAGACGCGAGCGCCTCTTGCATATACTCCGCATCCAAAAGCCGCGCAAAAGGCCCCACCAAGTCACAAAGCTGCTGACCATCGACAGAAAGAACGAACTGCTCCTGCCGAGGAGTCACTTGAGGCTCGCTCATCCCACCACCCTTCTCGGACAACAACACCAAAGACTTGCCACCTGCGCGACTGGACGCCACCGCGCCGGCCGGCGCCTCGGGCTGCCAAACCGTCAGCTGCAAGACAAGCGCGGCCACATTCAATCCCAGTAATGCAAAAAATATCAGCCTCATATCACCCTCTAAAGCAGCACTCTAAGCCATCGAAAATCACATCATCCACCTGCTGCGCCGACGGATACACCCGCTTCCACACACCAGCATCCCCGCCGGTTAATAGCAATCGCGCACCCGCGAGCTGCCCCAGCGCTCGATCTACCAGCCCTCTACCCATAGGCAAAATAGCATTATCGATGGCGCTGCGCGTATCAATACCGGGGCAATCTGCAGGTTCATAGGGCTGAGCGGCCAAGGCCGTGGCCAGCACCTGTGACTCCATAGCAAGCGACTTACGCATTAAGGCTACGCCGGGGCCGATATAGCCCCCCAGATGCGCCCCATCTTCGCGAAGTAAATCGACCGTCAAAGCGGTGCCACTGTCGACCACCACCCAAGCACCCGGCCCGCGCGCCCGCGCGCCCAACAAAGCCAGCCATCGATCTACCCCCAGCGCACGGTAATCTTTATAACCACACACCACCCCATGGGCGCTCGGCCTAACTGCGGCAAAATCGGGCCGGGGCATGCCACAGGCAGCCAATTCCTCCGCCAGCCACTGGCGCCGCCGATCAGACGCCACACAAGACACCCACACCCGTTCAGGCGGTGCAGCAAACCCCATTAACCAAGTGGAGTCGGAATCATACTCTTGCAGCCCCGTCTCCAGAATGCGACCGCCCTGCCGCAACTGCCACTTAAGCCGGGTGTTTCCCATATCGATCAACAGATTCACGAGGCCGACCTCAAAGAAACCTCGCCGCCATAAAACCGTTGTGGCTCACCATCCACATCCAGCAACAAGGCCCCTGCATCATCCACCCCCAAAAGCATTCCAGCACAACGGCGGTTGGCGGTACTGAGCTCTACCAACTGACCGATAAAAGCGGCCCGGTGCAGCCAGCGCTGCCGCCAGCCGGAAAATCCGCCCGCAACAAAATCCTCCAACATAGATGACAGCGAGGCAATCAAGCGCCCCGCCAGGGCGTTGCGGGACACAGGCTGAGCACCCTGCTCCTCTGCCAAGCGGGCAATATCCACCCAGGGCTGATCGATGCTTTGCGCAGCCTCCTCGGGCATGCGCCAGTTGACACCGACCCCCACTACCACCTGGCAAGTACCGGAGGGATCGCCTGTCATCTCCAGCAACACCCCAGCCAGCTTGCGATCATTTGCGAGCACATCATTGGGCCACTTTAGCTGGACATCTGCCAAGCCAAAGCTTTCTAACACCTCAGCAACGCAGACCCCCACCGCCAAACTCAAACCTTCCAGCGCCGAGGCACCACCCTCAAACTGCCAGAGCATCGACAGATAAAGGTTTTGCCCGAAAGGGCTAATCCAGGTACGACCGCGTCGCCCCCTTCCGGCAGTCTGCTGCTCGGCAATACAAACCGCCCCCGAACCCAGCGCAGAAGGGCGAGCCATAAGCCTGGCATTGGTAGAATCCACCACCAACTCCAACAGTAAATCGCCACACCAGGGCGCCGCCTCTTGGATAATTCGCGCGCGCTCAAACAGCTCTAAACCACCAGGCAGGCAATACCCCTGGCCGCGTCCCGACTGCAACTGCACGCCCAGCTCCGGCAGCTTCTTTAGCTGTTTCCAGACCGCTGTGCGCGACATAGACAAACGCTCGCCCAACTCTTCTCCAGAGTGGTAGCGGCCGTCCGCCAACACCTGCAGCAACTGCATTAATACCGCGTCACTCATTGCTCACCACCGCAATACACACGGCGGTAACGGCCGGCACGCAAGCTGGTCAGCACCTCGTAACCTAACGATTGATTGCGCGCCGCCACTCGGCTTACATCCAAATGCTCATCCAGCACTTGTATATCGGGAACCTCCACCTCGCCACGCACCATGGCTTGAATATTGGGCACTGAGGTCACATCAAAAATAGTAGAGTCCATAGAAACTCTTCCCACTACGGGCACCTCCACGCCGGCCATCCGCCCGACGCCTTCATTCCCCAGCACACGATGCAAACCATCAGCATAGCCACCTGCCGCCACTGCAAGCACCCTGCCCGCAGGCAGCTGCACCTCGGCGCCATAGCCAATTCGCGAGGACTGCTGCAACTGACGCAGTTGGCGCACGGGCACGCTTAAACGGACTACCGACCGCATGGGGTTGGCGCCACACATATCCGGGTTCACCCCGTAGAGCGCCGCCCCCGGACGCACCAAGTCGGCCTGGTAATCTGGCCCTAAAAATATGCCACTGGAATTAGCCAAACTAAAGGCAACATCGGGCAAATGCGGGCGCAGCTGATCGGATACCCGATTAAAGCAAGTCAACTGCTCACTATTTTGCGGATGACTGGACTCATCGGCGCAGGCCAGATGGCTCATTATGAGCCTCAGCCCCATCTGCTGGCACAGCGATGCGTCGCCACCAAGAGCCAACAATTCATCCACCGCCAACCCCATACGGGTCATACCCGAATCGAACTTAAGAGCACATTCCGCCCTGCGACCCGTCACCGCTAGCAGTTGTTGCCAGCGCCGCACTTCGGCCTGCGAGGACAACACTGGTATTAACTTATGCTCCAGTAGGTCGCGCTCTTCGCCCACCGCAAAACCGCCTAAAATATAGCGGCGGCAGCCAGGGGATAAAACATCGGCAACCTCTAAAGCTTCGCTGACAGTAGCAAAAAAGAAATCCCGGCACCCCTGGCGAGACAACGCCCGCACCACTTGCCTCGCATCCAGGCCATAGGCATCGGCTTTAACTACCGCAGCGACAATTGAATTCGGTGCACGCGCACGCAGGATCTGCCAGTTGGCCAGCAGCGCATCTAGATTTACAGTGAGCACGCCTGTTGATGTGTTCATAGGCCTCGGCGGGAAAAGTAAAAGCGGCATAGTTACAAAACTATGCCGCAAAATCCAGCCTGGGAAGTAATACGGCCCAGAAAAAGAGAATACCTTCAGAACTTTGAAGGCAATAGAATGATGTTAGCCGGGGTAAGGCTCCAAGGGAATAATCCGGCCGTGTTCGTCATACTTCAGTTCAGCCATCTTCATGCTGCGCAAATGGGTAACACCCTTCGACAGTGACGAGTCGTGGTAAAACAAAAACCACCTGTCCTGATACTGACAAATAGAGTGGTGCGTAGTCCAACCCACTACCGGGTTAAGAATTTTGCCCTGATACGTAAAAGGCCCGTAGGGGTTATCTCCAATGGCGTAACACAAGTAATGGGTATTGCCAGTGGAATAGGACAAATAGTATTTGCCTTGATACTTGTGGACCCAGGGCCCTTCAAAGTAACGGCGCTCGTGGTCGCCAGCCTTTAGCGGCTCTCCGTTCTCATCGAGAATTTTGATCTCGCGCGGCGTCTCAGCGAAGCTTTTCATATCGTCGCTTAACTTTGCCACAATGGGGCCCAACGCAGGATCATGATCTGCAGGCTCTTCATTCGCCTCGCTGTATTCATTATTGCGGTATTTTTGCAGCTGCCCACCCCAAATGCCGCCGACGTATAAGTAGTAATCACCATCATCATCCGCGAACACCGCCGGATCAATGGAATAACTACCCTCAATGGGCTCGGGCTCGGGCGTAAAAGGCCCGGTTGGGGAGTCGCCTACAGCCACCCCTATTTGAAAAATATCGTCGGCGCGCTTGGCGGGAAAATACAAATAGTACTTGCCATTTTTGCGCGTCGCATCCGGCGCCCACATTTGCCGCGCCGCCCAGGGCACATCATCCACATGCAGAGCGACTCCGTGATCGACCACTTCAGACTCGGGCGACTCCATAGAGAAAACGTGGTAGTCCTCCATGCAAAAGTGATCGCCATTGTCGTTAAAGGCCACGCCCCCTTCGACATCGTGCGAAGGATAAATATAGATCTTGCCATCAAATACATGGGCTGACGGATCAGCCGTGTACATGTGTGTTACCAGCGGTTGCGACAGCGCTTTTTTATTCAGCTCGTTGTAGTCGATATCCGCGTATTGTTCGTCGGCCATGTTCAGCTCTCAATTAGATAGTTGCACTTTCAGTGGTTTCATTGCGACGCTGCGCGAGGTCGCTTTCAATTTGCTGCTCCACGGACTTATCGATTTTATAAAAGAACAGCAGTGCCGCGGCGATAAATCCTGGCAGCGAGGAATACACACTCACCGCAAGGATAATGCCCTGCACTGTATCGGCGGATTGCACCGGCGCGCCCGCCTCATAGCCATAAATGGCTAGAAGCGCCGCCACCAGAGACCCGCCCAGAGTCAAGCCGAGCTTTAACCCCAAAATCATTGCCGAGAAAATAATCCCGGTAGCGCGGCGGTGATTTTTCCACTCAGAATAATCAGCCACATCGGCAATCATGGCCCACAACAATGGAATAGTAATACCGTAGGAAAAGCCATGCAGAATTTGCGCGATAAACACACTGCCAATGGACTCGGGCTTAAAGAAATACAGCACCAACACAAACAGCATGGATACGGCCAGCGCCCAACCGAACACATCACGCTTACCAAAACGGGTGGTTAACGGCTTGGAAAAGCCAATACCGATAATCATAAAAATAATGCCAAGGCCATTAAACAAGCTAAAGGCCGAGGTAGCGGCGTCCTCAGGCCAGCGGAACTTGGTTAAGCCCGCGCCCTGTAGCACCGAGTTCAATCCGGCAATAAAACCGTTAAAGCCAGTCTCCTCCAAAAAACGCGCCAAGTGGACTTCACTCAGGTAATTCTCAAAGTAGTAAATCAGCGAGCCACCTTTCAGCGACAACATCATAAACACAGAGATGGTCGCCAACAGCATGATGACCCAGGGCAGATTTTTAAACAGATCGCCCAGGTCGTCTTTAACGCTGGACTTTTGCTCGACCTTGGGCACCACACGCTCTTTAGTGGTTAAGAAGGTGACAATAAAGAAGACCGCGCCGACAAACGCGAAGATCGTCATCACCTGCTTAAAACCTTCGGCCTTATCACCGTCGCCTAAAATCAGCACCAACGGCAACAGCAACACCTGAATGATAAACTGCGCCACCATCACCGCCACAAAGCGGTAGGACGACAGGCTAACCCGCTCCCCCATATTGCCGGTGATTACCCCGCTCAGGGCCGAGTAAGGCAGATTGTTGGCGGAGTAAAGCATCATCAGCGCCAGATAGGTCACAAACGCGTAAATCAGCTTGCCGGACGGATCTAAATCCGGCGTAGTAAACGATAAGAGCGCACCAATACCAAAGGGAATAGAGGTAAACAGCACCCAGGGGCGAAACTTACCCCAGCGGGTGTTGGTGCGATCGGCCAACACCCCCACCACCGGCGCGAAGATAACCCCACCGAGAATACCGCACACACCGGTAACCATAGACGCCTGCGCCGGGGGCAAGCCGTATACATCGGTATAAAAGAAGGCAATAAAGGTAACCAAGGTTTGGAAAATCAGATTGGCCGCCAGATCGCCCAGGCTGTATCCGACCTTCTCGACCACCGAGAGTTTTTCGACGCGTGCATTCATAGTGTTATCTTCGCTTGATTATTGTTGTGGGGTGTACGGCCTAATTAGTCACATTGACTATATGATATAGCTATGGCGACCACAATGCAAAATTTTGCTAAAAAAATGCCGGGCTAACCCCGGCATTTTGGATTGTTTACTCCTCGGCAAACAGCCATAGAGAGTAAAAGGCACTGAGCGGTGGCGACTGCTCGCCAAACAGTCCCTCTGCCAGCGTAATTTGATACACCCTCGCCGTCTGCTGCGGATGCACCTTAGGCTGCTCGGTAGTGGCGAGCTTAATGGACAGAGTTTTACCGTCATCAGCCACAGACACCTCGGCGGATTCGTCTCGACTGTCCATTTCCGGCGAGCCGTAATCCGGAGCATCGCGATACAGCCACGAGCGCACCAGCACAGACGCGGCCACGGCCTTGTCTTGTACCGGCTGAGTTAAACCAACCTTAAAACCGTCCGCTGTAGCGCTTACCGACTTAATTGCCGGGGCAACCGTTTTACCATCATAGGTAATGCGCTGCAGCGCTGCTACATGGCCACCCTTGGCCTGCCAGCCGCGCCCGGTCTGCCCCACCAGCAAGCTGTTGTCGGGCAAAAATACACCGCGCATCACGCCCGACTCGAGCCCGGACATAAATGGAATGACCGCGCCTTGCAGGCGGCCGCCAACCTTCTCCGTTACCACTCGCAACAGATTCGACTGGGTTTGATCGCCCACCAGCATTTGTCCGGCAAAGGGACCAAACTTGCCGTCGGTGGTATCCCACACAGGGTTGCCCGGGGCATTGGCGACAATATTGTGGGGGAAAAGCAGTACCGCGCGCTCGCGAGTATCGGCCACTTTCTCCCATTGAATATCCGGCGAATCCGGTTTTTTGCCGGGCAAATCTACCAAACCACTGGGGTGGCCATAGAACTTGTCCTGCTCCAGCACAAACAGCTTAGAGGTACCGACAAACTCGCCCTGATTCTCGGTGTACCAGAGCTTGCCATCTGGCCCAGTAGCAAGTCCCGCCGGGCTGCGCAGACCACTGGCGTACAAGCTGTACTCCCCCTCGGGGGTCACGCGAATATTCCAGCCACTGTAACCGCCCTGCGAGCCCATATACTCACCGTCGGCCTTATATACAGCCTCATTGGCATGGGCGAGGTTTAAGCTGACATGGTAGGCGCCGTCATCCGCACGAGCGGGACCATGCATATAAGTGTGGTAGTTGCCGTGATAGCCGTGGGCATCAAACAGGGTATCGAATTTATCCCCTAAGCCGTCGCCGTCGGTATCGGTAATACGGGTCAGCTCGGCCTTTTGCCCCACCACAACCTGCAGGCCGTGATCATCTTCGATCTGAACCCCGAGGCTGTCGAACAAGCCTTCAGCAAACAGCTGCCACTGGCCGTCTTTAATCCGCCAGATGCCCGCGGTGCGAGTTGCCACCACAATGGTGCCATCTTTAGCCAGCGCCAGGCCCAAGGCCTCGAACAGCTGATCGCGGCCGTAGTTATCCTGCGGCGGCAGATAGTTTTCAATGCTGTAGCCTGCAGGCAAATCAGCTACTGCCTCTACGGTTTTCAATGGCTGTTTGCGATAATCGAAGTCTGTGGGCTTGGGTTGCCAGGCGTTACCCGCCAAAGCGATCTTGGCAGTTAGCTGCGCCTTAGAAGTTCCTTTAGGCAGAGTCCAGACACCATCGACCAAACTCCCAGCGGACACGGTCGCGCTGGTTAGGGTGTCAACCCCGACCGCAAAACGCTGCTCCTGCGCACGATCGCCCTCCACCGAAATCACCGTCTGCCCCGAATCGGCAATTTCGGTTGTCACCGCCAGTGTGTTTTGCCCCACCCGGTAGCGGAATGTGGGCGCCGCGGTTTTGTCTTGCGAGGTCCGCTGGTAACCCAAAAACTGGGCGTCCTGCGCGGCGATCAGTTCGTCTTGATCTTTGTCACTCCATAGCGCCCGCTCGATCGCCTCCGTATTCCGGAAGACGGATTCTTTAAATGAGAAATCAATCAGCTGGCCTTTTTGGTTCAACGGCGCAAATAAAACACCGCCAGCGCCCAGATCAATTTCGCGGGTTTCAAAACCGGTTTTAATACCGTCGCCACCGCGATTGGTGAGCTCACCCGTCATATCCAAAAAGCCGCCCTGCCAAACTTTGGCGATTCCCAGAATTCGGGGGTCAAAGCTGTAGTTCACCGCATTGGGCTGGCCCACGTGAATACTGCGCGCGGACAGCCCTTCCATCGGTCCGCGCTGCAGGCGAACGCTATCGGTCACCAAAAACTGTAAATCGTCCTGCAGCGGGTCGTATTTTTCCGGCCCGGATGACTCAACCAACTTAACCACCGGGCCTTGCTCCCAGGGCGTGTTCAGAGTTTGCAGGTAGTAACCAATGGCATCCAGCTGCTTGTCGGGCAGAGTTTGCTTCATATAGGGAGGCATAATCGGCATATACGCCTCACCTTTTTTATCGCCACCTTCGTGAATCGCAAGCTCCGCTGCCGGGCTGCGCACACTACGCTCCAAATAGCTGAAGTCAGCCTTCACGGTAAAGTGATGATTCTCGGCGGTTTCGATAATTTCGCGATCGCGCGGGGTGCGCTTAAACAAGCCAAATAGATTGGGGCCAGTTTTCATACTGGTATCACTGGCCGAGACTGCGTGACACTCTTTACAGCCCAAGTCCTGAAAAGCTTTTTTGCCCACGGCAACAAAGTCCACCAGCTCAGCCTCATTGGTATCGCCGCCGCTGGAATCGGGCACGCTGACCTTGTCAAAATCCGCCGGGTGAACATTAAATGAGCGCACGCCCAATTGCCCTGAGCGCACCCGCAACAGCGCCGGACCACTGGTGGTTTCCCAGGGTTTGATAGGGTCGGCGCTAAACCCTGGCAGCACAGTATTTTTCTGTACCAGCTCGCCGTTTAAGCGGGCCTCCAGAATCATGGCATTGGCCACCTTGTTAGACGCCTCGTCGTAGCGCGGGGCGCGAAATTTAACCTCCAGCGTCTGCCACTCACCGGCCTCTGTAAGCGCGTCTTTCAAGGGCGCGGTGGCGCTGATGTCACTGCCACGGCCGCGTATGCCGCCAGCTTTTACCTCATCGCCACCGGCCAGAGACACTTCGTAACGCCCCTGCAAATACACCCCGGCGTTGGTTTCAGCAGCGGCCAAAAACTCCAGCGTAAGCACGCTGTCGCCGAGATGAACATTGGACTCTACCGCCTCCCCTGCGCCCAGCAGCAGCTGCGAGCCCTCGCCCGCATCGGACAACTTGCCGTTGTGGAATTCAATGCGGGAGCGCTCTAGGGCATCGGCATTTTGCAAGTACGAAAAAAAATCAGCGGTTGCATTACTCGCCGCAAAAGCGGGGCTTACGCTCAGTGCCAACAGGGCGCCGAGCAGTTTTTTATTAGATTTCATCATTGGGCTCTCAAATAAAATTCTTCGGCAAACAGTGCTTATAGTTCGCGAATCCAGATATTGCGAAACTTAGATGGGTTGCCATGATCCTGCAGCCGCAAAGGCGCACACCCATGAGCCTCGTAAGGTGGATGACCGATCCAGGCAGTTGGGCCCTGCACCTCAACATGGTTTTGCACCAGCACGCCATTGTGTAACACGGTAATGTAAGCCGGAGAGGTCAGCTCACCGGCATCGCTAAAGCGCGGTGCCTTATAAATGATGTCGTAAACATTCCACTCATTCAGTGGCTTGGTGGCGTTTACCAGAGGGATATGCTGCTTGTACACCGACGCGGCCTGGCCATTGGGATAGGTTTCACCGCCAAAGGAGTCGAGCACTTGCACTTCATAGCGCTCCTGAAAGAACACCCCGCTGTTGCCGCGCCCCTGCCCCTCGGGGCCCTCCATGTCTTTTTCGGCCGGCGGCTGCCACTCAATGTGCAGTTGTATGTCGCAAAACTCTTGTTTAGTGCGAATATCGCCCGATTTGGGGGCCGCCACCATCACATCGCCTTCTATTTTCCACGGCGCAGCGGAGCCATCATTCGCGGACTCCCAGGCAGACAAGTCAGTGCCATCGAACAGCACTAAAGCGTCCGAGGGCACCCCGTCGTCGTCGATGCTGACCTTGGCGGGTACCGGCTCCCACACTTCGGTTTCCTGCGCCTGCTGCCAGGGCTCTTTTTCTGCGGCGGATAACGGCATGGCTAAAGTGGCGGTAGCAGCCAGAGTTGCGGCGACAATAAGTGTTCTCTTCATGGGGCATCTCGCTTATTAGTATCGACTGAAACCCGGCCAATGACCGGACTTGAATATTTTTACATATGAAACACGGTCACACAAATAAAAACCAAGGGGTTAACTATATCAAGATAATGTCCCTTAAACCTTAAGCTAACTTAAAGAAATTTAAAGATGTAAGCGGGCACAGTTAGCTTTCGGGCTCCGTGAAGATTCGAAATGATCCCCTGCCCCAATTAAAAGAAACGTAAACTTCAAATGATAATAGTTTACATCCGCAGTAAGCCCGCCCTACAATTCGCACCCCAAGCTAATTGATAATTGTTATCAAAGTCATTTCGGCCAGCTGCGCAATAACAACTCACTACGCGTAAGACCATCAAGAGTCAGGCCGTTTTTCACCATTGACCAGTTATAGGATGAACCTTAATGAGTAAGCTGAGCAGCAAAGCGGCCCTGTTGGGCACCCTTTTGCCGATGTGCTCCACCATGGCACTGGCACAATCAGAGGATGAAAATGTTGAAGTTCTGAAAACCACCGTGGTGCAGGCCGCCTCGGAAGAGCTAAAACAAGCCCAGGGCGTGTCCATTGTCACCGAAGAGGATATGAAGCACCGCCCGGTCGCCAATGATATTGCCGAAATCGTTCGCACCATGCCCGGCGTTAACTTGTCTGGCAACAGCAGCTCGGGCCAGTACGGCAACAACCGCCAAATTGATATTCGCGGCATGGGCCCCGAAAACACTCTGATTTTGATCGACGGCAAACCTGTGCTGTCGCGCAACTCGGTAAAAATGGGTCGCTCTGGCGAGCGTAACACTCGCGGCGACAGCAACTGGGTTCCACCAGAAGCCATCGAGCGCATTGAAGTTATTCGCGGCCCCGCCGCCGCCCGTTACGGCTCCGGCGCGGCCGGTGGTGTGGTTAACATCATCACTAAAAAACCCGATGAAGCCACGGCCACCATCACCGCCGAAACTCAGCTGTCTGAGGACAGTATGGAAGGCGATCAGTACCGCGCTAACATCGTTGCCGCCAGCCCGTTGACCGAGCGCTTCTCGCAGCGCACTTATATTAGCTACAACAAACAAGACGCTGACGATGTGGACATCAACCGTGACGAAACCGTTGAGGGCTCACGTGTTGCCGCCGGCCGCGAAGGTGTAGAGAACCAGGATTTCCGGACCATGCTGCGCTTTGACCAAAGCGAAACCCAAACCTGGGAGCTGGAAGGTGCCTACAGCCGTCAGGGCAATATTTACGCTGGTGATAATGCCTTCCAGGGTGTGGATCACGAAATGTCCAACCTGCTGGTCGGCGAAGAAACCAATGTTATGCGCCGCAAGACTCTGTCGCTGACTCACAGAGGCAACTTCAGCTTTGGCGACTCTTTTAGCTACATTCAGTGGGAAAACACCAACAACTCTCGCCTTGGTGAAGGGGCTGCTGGTGGTGGCGACGGCGCCATCAACTCTGAAGAGTTTGTCACTACTGAACTGCAAAACATCACCGCAAAAACCGAGTGGAATACTCCCGTGCAATTGGGCGGTTTAAACCAAACCATCACTTACGGTGCTGAGTACCGCAGTGAAGAGCTGGAAGACGATGTCCACAATCAAAACGGTTTGGGCAATGTTGAAGAAGGCGATATTCCCGGCACCATTGTCGACCCTGACTTGCGTCCGTCCACCACCGACGCCTATCTGTTTGGTGTTTACATCGAAGACAACATCGCTCTTACCGACACCATTATGCTGACCCCCGGCGTGCGCTTTGACTCACACAGCGAATCCGGCACCAACTGGTCACCCAGCGTGAACGCCTCTTGGCAAGCAACCTCTAACCTGTCGCTGCAAGCAGGTGTGAGCCGTGCGTTTAAAACGCCTAACCTGTATCAATTGAACCCTAACTATGCCTACCGTACTCGCGGTAATGGTTGCCCACTGGCTTATCCGAGCCTTGGCGGCGGCTGTACTATCTTGGGTAACCCGGACCTGGAAGCAGAAACCTCTATTAACTCTGAGATCGGTATCAACTACACCGGCGACAGTGGTTTTGCCACCGGTCTGACTTACTTCCACAACGACTACGAAAACAAGATCACCACCTCGGGCACCGACCCCATCGGCGTTTACGACGGCACTCAGGTATTCCGCTGGGAAAACGCCCCCGAGGCAATTGTTGAAGGGCTGGAAGGTAACTTAAGCGTACCATTTGCCCAGGCACTGACCTTTACCTTAAACGCCACCGTCATGCTGGAATCCAAAGACACCAGCACCGGTGAGCCGCTGAGCATTATTCCGGACTACACCCTGAACTCTATGCTGGTGTGGTCTGTAACCGACCAGTGGGACATGGTGCTGAGCGGCCAACACTACGGCCCAACCGACAGCCCCAAACTCGAAGCAAGTGGCGACGTGGTTGAAAACCAAATGGATCGCGACGCCTACAACGTTATTAACTTCAGCACCAACTACGCCTTTAGCGGCGGCTTTGAAGTGATTCTGTCGGTGAAAAACCTGGTTAATGACCAGCTGAAGCGTGAAGGTACCTCGACTAACGCCGGTGCCAACACCTACAACGAACCGGGCCGCAGCTACTTGGTATCGTTGAGCAAAACCTTCTAAACGACTAGGAGCGTTTTACAGCGGCGTCCTTGGGCGTCGCTGTTTTTTCATTTTGGCTCGGGTATTTAGCTAAGTAACCGAGCCAAGTCCATAGACCCTTAATGACATGGTTTTTGTCATGATTAGATTTATTGCCCCATCCCATCATTCGTTTACGGTCCCGCGCAACCTTTTGTTTGCAGCCCTGACGTTATGCAGCGCCCAGCACCTGAGCGCCGCCACTCCAGCACAGATCGACCGCTTAACCGAAAAGTGGTTACAGGTGGAGCAACAAAATCACGCGCTGATCAATGACTGGAAAGTCCAAAAGCCGGCCATGCAACAGCGTTTATCCCTGCTGCAAGCCGAAAAAGAACAGCTGACCCAAATGCTGCAAGAAAGCAGCGCCGGGCAGGACGACGTAGAAGAACGTCGTTCAGAATTAATGGCCGAGCAGGCCGAACTGGAACAACAGCAAGAAAAACTCACCGAAGCCTTGGCGCAACTGGCCGCCACCACCGATGGTCTTTCCCCCATGCTGCCAGAATTGGTGCGCGACAATTGGGAAAAAGAGCAGCAAGCCGTTGGCGACCAAGCCGAAACCTCCGTGCTGCTGCAAGGCACACTGGCCAAGCTGTCAGACCTGGACGAATTTAACCAGCGCATTACCACCCACGAAACGGTAATGAGTACAGGCACAGACGATGTACTGGTGAAACAAATTTACCTTGGCGCCGGCTACGCCTGGTTTGCCAGCCGAGGGGGTGACTACGCCGGTTACGGTCGTATTGTGAACCACACCTGGCAGTGGCAGTTTAGCGACCAGATAGATGGCGACGCGATTAATCGCGCGATTGATGTCTTCGAAAAACGCCAGCCGCCACAACTGGTACAGCTGCCCATTATTATTGGCACCGAGGAGGTACAGCCATGAGATTAACCGCTGCACTTCTCAGTAGTCTGCTAGCTCTCTGCGTGGTTTACACCGCACCCGCGGCCGCACAAGATGTGGAAACCTCACTGGTTAAAAAAATTGAACGCGCGCAAAATAATTTAGAGCGCACCGAGCAGAAGGTACTGCGCGAGCGCAACGATGTTGCCGGTAAGTTACGCAGCCTGGAAGAAGAGGTTTTAAACCTGCGGGATAAAACCGCCGTGGCGCGCCGCAAAATGGACGAGAAAACCCTAAGCCTGGGGCAACTGGAATCGCGCCTGAAAGATTGGAAAGAGCAACAGAGGTTTCAACAAAACCTGTTGAACCGTTTTTTGAAACAACAGGGTTACAGCAACCAGCAACTGGCTGAACTCTCTCTTAGCGAAAAAATCAACGCCACCAACCGCTTCAGCGAACAACTGCACGAACGCATGGCACCACAATGGCGTGAAGAAAAGGTTGTGCGCGCCGATGGCACCATCGCGCCGCTACCCACATTGCACATTGGCCCAGCCAGCTGGTATGTGGATGCCGAACAAGCGGGCTTGGCGGAAACAGATAACGATGGCCATCTTAAAAGCCTGGCACAACTGTCTGGCAGACAGAGCGACAATATCGTTAACCTGACCACCAACCCCCAGGGCGAGATTACCTTCGACCCGACACAAGGCCGCGCCTTGCACGCGCAACAAACCTCCGAGACCTTAATTGAGCACATCGCCAAAGGTGGATTGTGGGCCGCACCCATCTTACTGTTTGCGTTAATCGCGACCGCTACCGCGCTGTTTAAAGGCTGGCAATTGTGGCAGCTGCCCAAACTGATTCCAGCGCGCACCCGATCCGAACTGCAACAACAGCGCGCCAACATTCAGGCGCAAAAAGGCAGCATGCAAAAAGCACTGCTTGATACTGCGCTCAACAGCAACAATCCGCGCGAGCGCGACGACCGCTTGTTTGCCCAACTGCACGACGACAAAACCGTGCTGGAGCGCTGGCTTACCATCATTACCGTTACTGCCACTGTGTCGCCTCTGTTAGGGCTATTGGGTACGGTAAGCGGAATGATCGAAACCTTCCGCATGATGACCACTTTCGGCTCCAGCGATCCGGAAGTCATTTCCGGCGGTATCGCCCAGGCGCTGGTGACCACCGAGTTGGGCCTGGTAGTCGCCATTCCCGCGCTGGTGTTAGGCGCTGTTTTATCACGCAAGGCGAAACGCTATTACCACGGCCTGGAAAGCTTTGCCCTGGTACTGAGCGGCGAAGATGCCGAGCCACAACCGGCCAAAACCACGCAAGAGGCAACCGCATGATTGAGCAAATCACCAACAGCTGGGTGTGCTGGCTGATGTTATTGCTGACGCTCTACATCTATCACCAATTGTGGATGGACTATTTGCATCTTTTAGAGGCGCCGGAAATGGCCGAACACAATGCGCCCGAGTATCAGCGCAAAATCACTGCGCTAAAAGTCGGTGCCTTACCGCTGATGGGCCTGTTTGGCACCATCACCGGCCTGCAAGATAGTTTTACCGGCATGATGCTGGGCGGCGCTGACAGCCAGATGGTGACCAACGGTATTGCCCACGCGCTGTTTACCACACAACTGGGATTGGTTTTGGCAATCCCCGGCTGGCTGCTGCTGGTGTTTGTAAACGCCAAGGGCAAAAGCTGCTACGCCACCACGACCGCGAGGTAACTGACATGACCAGCCGTTTGCAGCGTCGCCTGGAAAGCCAGGAGCCTCAGGGCATTGATATGTCGCCCCTGCTGGACGTGGTGTTTATTCTGTTGATCTTTTTTATTGTCTCGACGGTTTTTGTCAAAGAAACCGGGGTAGAGGTAGATAAGCCCCAGGCCATTTCTGCGCAATCGCAAGATCAACAATCCATTCTTTTGGCCATTACCGGAAACGGTGAGGTGATGTACGACAGCGCCAACATTGGCGTGGCGGGCGTGCGCGGCACGGTCGAACAACTACTACTCGGCGAAGACCGCCCGGTGGTTATTCAGGCCGACCGCACCGTGCCCACCGAGCTATTGATGGAAGTCATCGACGAGGCAAAAATTGCCGGTGCCGTCAGCGTCAACATCGCCGCACTTAAGGAATAGGCGTCGCGGTATGGATAAAAAACACTTAAGTGCCTCGGCATTAAGCGCTGGCCTTCTGGCGTTAGCCGTTGGCTTTTTGTGGCTTTCTCAGGCGCTTAACCGCGAGTCCGCCGAGCCTCCGGAAATGTTGGAAGTTCAGGTGATTCAACCTGAGCCACCACCGCCCACGCCAAAAACGCAGCAGGTGGTGGAAAAAACCGATTTCCGTATTCAGGTAGAGGGCGACGGCCCCGCGGTGGTGATGAACGATATGGAAGTCGACGTTGAGGTGGACGACCCGGACATGCCCGAGGTGCAAATACAGGCCACCCAGTGGACCGATTACAAAATTGATCTGGACGCCTACAACCTGGCCGATCTGGACAGCCAGCCTTCGCTGTTAACACCGATCAATATCCGATTTCCACCCGAGCTTAAAAGCCGCGGCATTGAGAAGGTTATGCTCAAGCTGGAAGTCATGATCGATGAAAACGGCAAGGTCACTCTGCTGGATATTATCGATAACCCGCACACCTCATTGGTGGGCGAAATTAAACGCTTTGTTGACCGCAGCCAGTTCAGCCCGCCGCAAAAAGATGGCAAGAAAGTTCGGGCTCGTTTTATCTGGCCGCTGGAAATTAACTCTTAACGACTGCGAATATAAAGGCGATTACCCAATGACACTTTTGCACCGTTTTATTCGCCCCCTGGCTCTTGTGGCAAGCATAAGTTTTGCCCACAGCCTTAGCGCGGCAAACATTACCCTGGAAATGGACGACCCTGAGTGGACGTTTTTACTTAAAAGCAGCCATCAGCAAGCAGGCAACGCCAGCTTAACCAGCGAGGAGGGGAAACTTTTTCGCGAGATCCAACCGCTGCTGGCCAAAGGTGATTACCAGGGCGCGCTGACGCAAATTGAACAGAACACATCAAGTGATGCCAGTGCTGCGCTCTATGAAATTAAAGGCCAGGTGCTACTGAACCTAAAGCGCTATGACGAGGCGGCCGCCGCCCTTAATAAAGCGCTGGAAATGCAACCCGGGCTTGCGGTATCCCACCGCGCGCTGGGTATGATTTACCTGATGCAGCAGGACTTTAAAAACGCCAAACAACACCTGAGCCAAACGCTTGAGCTGGGCGGTAACGACGCCCAAACCTACGGCCAACTGGCGTACGTCAATTTACAGCTGCATAAGCCTCACTCGGCAGTGGCCGGTTATCAAACAGCACTGTATCTCGACCCGGAAAACAGTCAATGGTACCAAGGCTTACTCTACGCCCTCACCGCCAGCAACGATTTCACCCAGGCGGCGAGCCTGGTCGACGAAATGCTAATCGACAAACCCAAGGGTCGCCGGCTGTGGGTTCAGCGCGCGCAAATTGCCATGAACGCCGGTGACAAAACCAAAGCCTTAGGCAGTATGGAAACGGCCTTAGCCCTAGGGGTGGATCGGGTGGAAAACATCGCTTTAGCGGCGAGGCTGCATATGGAGCTGGGCAATCCGCGCCGCGCCGTAGAACTTTTATCGGGGGATATTCGCCGCTTTGCCAAGGCCGGCGATATGGACACCGTACTGCAAATGGGCCGCTGGTTGGCCTCGCGGGATGAATGGTCCGCGCTTGAACGTTTGGTAAAAGCAGTCAACGACGTTAAGGGGTTATTATCCAGCGACCAACAAGCTGACTTTTTGGTGGTGGAAGGGCAAGCGGCCATCGCCCGCAAACATTTCAAAACCGCCAGCAGCAAATTGGCTGCGGCTATCGAGCTGGCACCGGGCAATGGCGAAGCCTTAATCACCATGGCCAATGTGCAAAAGTTAAGAAACAACCAGCAGAGCGCGGTGATGTATTACCTGCGCGCCGAAACCTTGCCCGAGTTTAAAGCACGCGCCTTACAGGGCCGAGCCCAAGTCGAAATTGACCGTAAGGACTATGCCGCCGCACTGGATTTATTGCGCCAGCTTTACAAGGAAGAGCCTAACCGCCAACAGGTTTTTGAAAACATTCAAACGCTGGAACGCATTGTTCGCAATCAAGCGTAAAGCGATACAAATTGACAGGCGGCTACAACGCCTCGAATAAGTGAACACATAAATTAAAGGCTACGCAGATAGCCCCTTAAGCAGTCTTTGATAAACGGCGCCAGATAATTTCTGCTGGCGTTTTAACAACGTGTAGCCCACAGCTGCACCTTACTTTTTAATAGCTAAGCAACCAAACCCATGATTACTCATTCTTTTTTTAGCGCACAAAGTTCGCTAATGAAGGTGGCGAGAATCGCTACCGTCATCGTCGGCGGCTATACATTCACCGCCGCCCTCTGCCACTGGCTTAAATGGCTGGTACCTGTGTCTGACCAGGAGGCTCGATTACTGGTCAACATGTCTTTCTTTATTATTTATCTACTGGTTTTGATGGCGCTATTTTGCGGTAGTAATCACCGCCGGATTATCGCCATTACCCTGGTGGGCAATGCCGTACTCTGGGCGCCTTGGTTGCTTCTCGTTCAGGAGGCAGGCGCATGAAACAGGCCTTTCAACAGTCGATGACCTGGTTGCACACCTGGAGCAGCCTGCTACTGATCTGGATTCTTTTCGCTATTTTCTTTGCCGGCACCCTGGCGTTCTTCCGTGTCGAAATTACTCATTGGATGCAGCCGGAAAGTCATGCTTCCGCGCCTTCGGAAGAATCTCTGCAAGTTGCCCTAGATTACTTAACCGAACACGCACCAAACGCGAAAAGCTGGCAAATCAGCCTGCCAGATTCACGCACTCGTACAACGGGGGTATCCTGGGAAAACTATAACGAAGAGCGACAAAGGCGCCGCGGGCCACGCGAGATTATTAACGCCGACAGCGGCGACCCCATCGATAATCGCGAGACCGCCGGGGGTGGATTTCTTTATCGATTTCATTTCGAGCTTTATCACATTCCACGCGGTACCGCGCGCTTGCTGGTGGGCATAGCGACCATGATGATGTTTGTCGGCATTATCACGGGTCTGTTTACTAGGCGTAAACTGTTCGCTCACTTTTTCACCTACCGCCCCGGTAAAAATTTACTTTCGTGGATTGATGCTCACGTCGTCACAGGGCTTATGGCACTCCCCTTTCATATTATGATTACCTTTTCAGGACTCATTTTATTTGCCAATACCCTATTATTTTTAAACACAGACGATAATCGCGGTCGCTTTGATCGGGGGCGCGATAACGCTCGCGCCGTCAAAGAGGTTGTCCCCCCTACAGTGGATAACTGGCAGCCCAATATCAACGCCATGATTGCCCACGCACAGCAACAGTGGGGCCAAGAGGTGAGCGACATTCGGATTGATAATCCACGCCAAAGCAACGCTAGCTTCTCTGTAGAATCCGGCACGCAAGACTCCTTAACGGCGGGACGAAACGGGCACGCCAGTATGAGCTTTAACTACGACGGCCAACCCATAGAGCACCAAGCTGCCGAAAAAGCGGATAATGTTATCTCCGCCACTTATAGCTCACTACGACAATTGCACGAGGCGCACTTTGCCGATACCACTATGCGCTGGTTATTTTTCTTCTGCGGCGTTCTGGGTACATTCATGGTGGCCTCGGGGGCAATTTTGTGGGTGATTAAACGTGCCCGCCAGCAACTGGGACAATTTGGTTTTGAACTGGTGAGTGCGTTAAATGTTGGCGGTATTGCGGGATTAATATGTGCAACCGGCTCACTCTTTTGGGCCAACCGCCTTTTACCAGTGGGCATAGCCGAACGCCGTGACTGGGAGATCAATGTATTCTTTATTACCTGGGGAATATGCTTGCTATACGCGGTTTTTTCTCGCCACCGCAAAGGCTGGACGGCGCTTTTGGCACTGGCGTCAGCTTTATACATTACGATTCCGCTACTGGATCAATTCACCTCACCAGTAAGCTTGCTACAAGCATTCAAAATTGGCGACTGGATTCGCCTGGGCTTTGATGGCATAGCGCTATTATTTGGTTTCGGTATGTTCACCGCTTTTTACTATCTCGCGCTAAGAGATGAAAACGGCGGTTTCCGCCTGGCAACCTTCAAGCCATTTGCGAGCAACAAGCATAAGGAGGAGACATGTTAATCATCGCCTATATTTTGTCTCTGATCGGTTTAACCTACTTTGCGGCAAGCATTAAAAAACCGTTTCAATTGCTGCACGGAAGAAAAAGTAAGCTGTCGGACAACCGCAAATGGCTGCTACACGGCTTTGGTTATTTACACATTGCTGTAGCGCTTTACCCGTGCCTCCTTAAATGGGGGCCTCAAGTAGGTATAGCCATCTGGGTTGGCGTTATTCATGTGGCAGGGTTTACCCTTGTGCCCATACTTACATATCGATCCAACTGGTTTTGTTATTTATGGAAACTATGCCTATTGGGTAGAGTAACCACAAAACAATCTTAGTAAGTCCTTTGATCTCTGTAGCCATATCTCTCTCCTTCTGATGTGGCTGCAATATCACAATCATTTTTTGTTAGATAGCAATTACATTTAATCGAAAGCGAACAACCTCTTCATAATGTACAAGCCCTGTCACCCATTTTAGTTTAGCGACAATATTAGCGTTTATACACAGTACCCAACCTAACCCTAAGGCTTAGGCTTTCGTAAATAATTTACCCGCCTCAATTTATTTCTGTGTTTAAGGCTAGCAGGCTCATTCAAAATATTTTTCTTTCGCGAAGCAGGTGAGCACCTAAAAACTTAATCTGCACAAAAACGAATGACTATTGATGCCTATTACTAAACCAAATAATAGATCAAGCTACGCTTGCCATCATCGAAGATGATGATGAGTATGGTTTGCCAGCCCCTATTAAGACAATAACTCGCAATTTTTACTTTGATCTACGTTAGTTGATGGCGAACGAGGAGTATTCGGCCCCCAATACTGCTCCTTATTTACAGAGATGTAAGGGGTTTGGACTGAAAAGGAACAGAATCCTTTACGGATAACAGAGAGTAACTCCTCTTCAAAAAGAGCCTTATTTATTTTGAAGCTTGACCAATGTGCCGGGAGCAATTCATGAATCCCCTCCCTGGGGCCCACCCTTCGGGCAGCTTCGCTGTGCTAATTTGCTCCAAGCAAATTAGTGGGATAGCCGGAGGCTACCCGCAGGGTGAGCGCCGTGAACGGCGCTCACCACTATGACCGTAGGTTATCTACATGGATGTAGTGTATGCAGATAACGCAGGAGCGGTTATTTGTCATCGGCAAGCACTACCTAGCGTGGATAGTAACCCACAAGAAAAACGCCCTGCAGGACTACCTACAGGGCGTTTAGATTAGAAGCTTGACGATGACCTACTCTCACATGGGGAAGCCCCACACTACCATCGGCGCTGAGTCGTTTCACTGCTGAGTTCGGGATGGGATCAGGTGGTTCCAACTCGCTATGATCGTCAAGCAAACAGGTATGGTTTGTTTTCGGTCTTATCGGCGTTTGCCGTGCCTAGTCACACAACCAAATAGGGCGATGAACAAAGATGTATGTTGTCTTGCTTAAGGACACTGTGTATCACTCTGCCTTTCGGCTCAGTCCGTCGATTGATCATGCAATCAATCAGTCGTTTCTGTTATATGGTCAAGCCTCACGGGCAATTAGTACTGGTTAGCTCAACGCCTCACAACGCTTCCACACCCAGCCTATCAACGTAGTAGTCTTCTACGGCCCTTTAGGACTCTCAAGGAGTCAGGGAAAGCTAATCTTGAAGGAGGCTTCCCGCTTAGATGCTTTCAGCGGTTATCCCGTCCGAACGTAGCTACCCGGCAATGCTATTGGCATAACAACCGGAACACCAGAGGTTCGTTCACTCCGGTCCTCTCGTACTAGGAGCAACTCTTCTCAACTTTCCAACGCCCACGGCAGATAGGGACCGAACTGTCTCACGACGTTCTAAACCCAGCTCGCGTACCACTTTAAATGGCGAACAGCCATACCCTTGGGACCGGCTTCAGCCCCAGGATGTGATGAGCCGACATCGAGGTGCCAAACACCGCCGTCGATGTGAACTCTTGGGCGGTATCAGCCTGTTATCCCCGGAGTACCTTTTATCCGTTGAGCGATGGCCCTTCCATACAGAACCACCGGATCACTATGACCTACTTTCGTACCTGCTCGTCGTGTCAGACTCGCAGTCAAGCTGGCTTGTGCCATTACACTAACCTCCTGATTTCCGACCAGGATTAGCCAACCTTCGTGCTCCTCCGTTACTCTTTGGGAGGAGACCGCCCCAGTCAAACTACCCACCATACACTGTCCGCGATCCAGATAATGGACCTGCGTTAGAACCCCAAACATACCAGGGTGGTATTTCAAGGTCGGCTCCACAATGACTAGCGTCACTGCTTCAAAGCCTCCCACCTATCCTACACAAATAGGTTCAGAGTTCAGTGCAAAGCTATAGTAAAGGTTCACGGGGTCTTTCCGTCTAGCCGCGGGAACACTGCATCTTAACAGCGATTTCAATTTCACTGAGTCTTGGGTGGAGACAGCGTGGCCATCGTTACGCCATTCGTGCAGGTCGGAACTTACCCGACAAGGAATTTCGCTACCTTAGGACCGTTATAGTTACGGCCGCCGTTTACCGGGGCTTCGATCAAGAGCTTCGCCGAAGCTAACCCCATCAATTAACCTTCCGGCACCGGGCAGGCGTCATACCCTATACGTCCACTTACGTGTTTGCAGAGTACTATGTTTTTAATAAACAGTCGCAGCCACCTGGTCACTTCGACCGGCTTCAGCTTAGGGAGCAAGTCCCATCACCAAGGCCGGCGTACCTTCTCCCGAAGTTACGGTACCATTTTGCCTAGTTCCTTCACCCAAGTTCTCTCAAGCGCCTTGGTATTCTCTACCTGATCACCTGTGTCGGTTTACAGTACGGTTCGTTATTACCTGAAGCTTAGAAGCTTTTCCTGGAAGCATGGCATCAACCACTTCGTCTCAAATATGAGACTCGTCATCAGTTCTCAGCCTTAAGAGCCCGGATTTACCTAAGCTCTCAGCCTACAACCTTAAACACGGACAACCAACGCCGTGCTGGCCTAGCCTACTCCGTCCCTCCATCGCAGTAATAACAAGTACGGGAATGTTAACCCGTTTCCCATCGACTACGCATTTCTGCCTCGCCTTAGGGGCCGACTAACCCTATTCCGATTAACGTTGAATAGGAAACCTTGATCTTCCGGCGAGGGGGCTTTTCACCCCCTTTATCGTTACTCATGTCAGCATTCGCACTTCTGATACCTCCAGCATGCTTCTCAACACACCTTC